>NZ_CP042823.1:0-342500 GCF_008000895.1 Methylobacterium sp. WL1
ATGCGTGTCGACGGAACGGTGGCGAGCGACGACGAGGGCGGCCGCAGCGGCGGCAACATGGATTTCGGGCCCGCCTGGGCGCGGGTGAAGCGTCGGCTGCGCGCCGAGCTGGGCGAGGATGTGTTCGCCAGCTGGTTCGCCCGCCTGGAACTGGAGGGCGTGACCGCCGGGACGGCGCGGCTGACGGTGCCGACGCGCTTCCTCAAGAGCTGGATCGAATCACACTACCTCGACCGGGTGCTCGGCACCTTCAAGGCCGAGGCCGAGGAGATCGGCCGGATCGAAGTCGGCGTGCGCGGCACGGCCGCCCCGGTCCGTCCGGCCGCCGTCGGCGCGCCCAAGGCCGGACCGGCCAGCGGCCCGCTGGCCCGGCTCCACGCCACCGGGACGCCGACACCGGTTGCGGCCGTCGCCACGCCGTCGGAGCATCGCTCCGCCGATGCGGGCGGTGACCTCAGCGGCACGCCGCTGGACGCGCGGCTGACCTTCGCGAGCTTCGTGATCGGCCGCTCGAACGCGCTGGCCCATGCCGCCGCCGAGCGGGTCGCCCGGCACCAGGGCGAGGGCGCGCTCTACAACCCGCTCTACCTCCATGCCGGCGTCGGCCTCGGCAAGACCCACCTGCTGCACGGCATCGGCCATGCCGCCCGCGAGGCCGGCCGCCGGGTGATCTACCTGACCGCCGACCGCTTCATGTACGGCTTCGTGAACGCCCTGAAGACCCAGTCGGCCCTCGCCTACAAGGAGCGTCTGCGCGGCATCGATCTGCTGATCCTGGACGACGTCCAGTTCATTCAGGGCAAGTCGATCCAGGCGGAATTCGGCCACACCATCAACGCGCTGATCGATGCCGGCCGGCAGGTCGTCGTGGCGTCCGACCGGCCCCCGACCGAGCTGGAGGCGCTGGACGAGCGCGTGCGCTCGCGCCTGGGCGGCGGCCTCGTGGTCGAAATCACGGCCCTCGACGAGGCGCTGCGCGTCTCGATCCTGTCGGCGCGGCTCGCCGCGGTGCGGGCGGCGCATCCGGGCTTCGACGTGTCGCCGCAGGTCGCGACCTACGTGGCCCGGGCGATCACGGCCAACGGCCGCGACCTCGAAGGCGCGGTCAACCGTCTGCTGGCCCACGCCACGCTCACCGGCACCGCCGTCACGATGGAGACCGCCGAGAGCGCGATCCGCGACCTCGTGAAGAACCGCGAGCCGAAGCGCATCAAGATCGAGGATATCCAGAAGCTGGTCGCCTCGCGCTACAACGTCTCGCGCTCGGACATCCTGTCGGAGCGGCGCACCGCCGCCGTGGTCAAGCCGCGCCAGATCGCCATGTACCTGTCGAAGGTGCTGACCCTGCGCTCGCTGCCCGAGATCGGTCGCCGGTTCGGTGGACGCGACCACACCACGGTGCTGCACGCGGTGCGCAAGATCGAGAAGCAGATCGGCGAGGATACGGTTCTGGGCGACGAGGTCGAGCTGCTGAAGCGGATGCTTCAGGACTAGGATCCCAAACGGGCCCCAGGCCACCCCTCAACCATCCTAACGAGCGCGCCCGATCGAACCCCGATCGGGCGCGGTCCTGTTTTACGCGGGCTTCACGCTTGGCCGATTCGCCACGGTCCGGGATGGTGCGACGCGTATCCGCCGTGGCAGACTGGCGCCCAGCGAGTCGGCCCGGTAAGGCCGCGTCGCCAACAGGCAAGAACACGCTGGGGAACGCCGATGCCCGAAGCCTTCATCTACGATCACGTCCGCACGCCGCGCGGCCGTGGCAAGGCGGACGGAGCCCTGCACGAGGTGACGGCCCTGCGCCTCGCCGAGACCGCCCTGCGGGCCCTGAAGGACCGCAACGGCCTCGATACCGCCCTGGTGGATGACGTGATCCTGGGATGCGTCGACCCGGTGGGCGAGGCGGGGGGCGACATCGCCCGCGCCGCCGCGCTGGTGAGCGACTATGGCGACCACGTCCCGGGCATCCAGATCAACCGCTTCTGCGCGTCGGGCCTCGACGCTGTGAATTTCGCCGCCGCGCAGGTGATGAGCGGCCAGCACGAGATGGCGGTGGGGGGCGGCGTCGAATCGATGAGCCGCATCGGCATCGGCGCGTCCGGGGGCGCCTGGCCGGTCGATCCGGCGATCGCCATCAAGTCGTACTTCATGCCGCAGGGCGTCTCGGCGGATCTGATTGCCACCAAGTACGGGTTCTCGCGGGACGATTGCGACGCCTACGCGGTGCGATCGCAGGCGCGCTCGGCCAAGTCCTGGGCGGACGGGCTGTTTAACGGCTCGGTGGTCCCGGTCCGCGACGTGAACGGCATCACGCTGCTCGATCGCGACGAGCATATGCGGCCGGGCACCGACATGCAGTCGCTCGCCGCGCTGAAGGCCTCCTTCGTCCAGATGGGCCAGATGGGCGGGTTCGACGCGGTGGCGACCGACGCGCACCCGGATGTCGAGACGGTCAACCACGTCCACCATGCCGGCAATTCGTCGGGCATCGTCGATGGCGCCGCCGCCGTGCTGATCGGCTCGCAGGCGGCCGGCGCCGCCGCGGGCCTGCGGCCGCGGGCGCGGATCCGGGCGTTTGCCAACATCGGTTCGGATCCGGCCCTGATGCTCACGGGGCCGGTGGACGTCACCCGCAAGGTTCTGGCCCGGTCCGGGCTGAGCCTCTCCGACATCGATCTGTTCGAGGTGAACGAGGCCTTTGCGGCGGTGGTGCTGCGCTTCTGCCAGGCGTTCGACCTCGATCCCGAAATCGTCAACGTCACCGGCGGCGCGATCGCCCTGGGCCACCCGCTCGGGGCGACCGGCGCGATGATCCTCGGAACGGTGCTCGACGAGCTGGAGCGCACCGGCAAGGAGCGCGCGCTGGTGACGCTCTGCATCGGTGCCGGCATGGGCACCGCCACGATCATCGAGCGCGTCTGAGCGACGGTGCGGCGCGGGGGCCGGTCACGGCCGCTCCCCAAAGCCCGGGAACGCTGCTAGAGGCGCGGGCGACGGTCGGCCCGAATCCGGGCCGGACGATAAAACATTGGGAGTCGAGCCCTTGAACCGCCTGATCGCGACGCTCTGCCTGGGCGTCTCCCTGAGCATACCGCTGGCCGCACGTGCCGACGATGCGTCCGACCGTATCACCGAAGCCACGTCGCTGGTGAATAAGACCCTGATCAAGAACCTTCAGACCGGCTTCAACGTCGCCCTGGAGAAGACCGTTGCGGCGATGCCGGAATCGCGCGCCGAGGCCGTGCGCAAGGAGCTCACGGACGAGTTCGAGAAGCAGCGCGGCATCATGATCGAGGGGCTGTCGAAGGAATATGCCCAGAAGTTCACGCTCGCGGAGCTGAAGCATCTGGACGAGATCTACGCCGATCCGACCTACCTCAAGTTCCAGACGATGAACGCCGACCCCAACTCGGCGGTGACGGCGATCTCGCAGAACTCGGTGACGAAGTTGCTCAACATGCTGGCGGTGGCCGCCGCCACCGACAACGCCCCGAAGACCGGTGCGCCGCCGGTGCCGCCCCCGGCGGCTCCCCCTGCACCGGCGCCGAAGTAGCCGATGCCGTTCCCCGCGCGCGATCGGCTGGTCTCAGGCCGCGCGCGCGGCCGCCCGATGGGCGAAGCCGTCCACCCGGGGCAGGTCTTCGAGCTTGGGCTTGGCGAAGTGATAGCCCTGCACGAGCGTGATCCCGAGACCGCGCAGGGCATCGAGTTCCCCCGCGGTCTCGACGCCCTCGGCCAGAACCGTGACGCCGAGCGCGCGGGCGATGGCGATGATTCCGGACACGATCGCGTGGCGGCCGGAATCCGTGTCGATGCTGCGCACGAGCTCCATGTCGATCTTGATCAGGTCGGGACGGAAATTCGCCAGCAGGTTCAGCCCCGCGAAGCCGGCGCCGAAATCATCGAGCGCCGTCAGGAAGCCCTGCCTGCGGTAGGCGGCGACGATGCGCTTCACATGCTCGATGTCGCGGAACCGCTCCTGTTCGGTGAACTCGAACATGATCCGCCGATACGAGAAGTCGACGCGTCGCGCGGCCTCCAGCGAGGCGCGGATGCAGGCGTTCGGCTCGTAGACCGCGTTCGGCATGAAGTTGATCGACAGCCGCGTGTCGCTGTCCCGCGGGAACAGGCGCCCGGCCAATTCGATCGCCTTGACGCGCGCGGCCTGGTCGAACTGGTAGCGATTCGCGTCGGTGACCCGGTCGAGGATGGTGCCGGCCGGTTCGCCGTTGGGCCCGCGCACCAGGGCTTCGTAGGCCCAGACGTGCCCGGATCCGAGGTCGAGGATCGGCTGAAACGCCATTGTGAAGTCGAAATCGAGGGCGGCCCCGTCGCGGCATGCGCGGCAGCCAATGTCCTTCGTCATATGCCGAATCCGTCGGTACCCCCCGACCGGCGGATCATGCGCTACGGCGCTCAATGCAACCTTAACGTACAACCACCGGCTTTTAGACGGCGTGACTTTGGGAGGACGGCACGATGACGCTGACCGATTTCCGTTTTGAGACCGATAGAGACGGCGTTGCGGTGGCGACCTGGGATATGCCGGGCCGTTCGATGAACGTGATCACCGAAGCGGTGATGGATCAGCTCGAGCAGATCATCGAGCGGGTCGCCTCGGACGCGGCGATCAAGGGTTGCGTGATCGCCACCGGCAAGGACAACTTCTCCGGTGGCGCCGACCTCACGATGCTGCAGGGGCTCGGCCGGGCCTATGAGCAGTTGAAGGCCGAGCAGGGCGAGGAGGTGGCGATGCGCCACTTCTTCGAGGCGTCGCGGCGCCTGTCGCTGCTGTTCCGGCGGCTTGAGACCTGCGGCAAGCCGTTCGCTGCCGCGATCCAGGGCTTGTGCCTGGGTGGCGCCTTCGAGCTCGCCCTGTCCTGCCACCACCGCATCGCCTCGGACGATGCTAAGACACGGCTCGGGCTGCCGGAGATCAAGGTCGGGCTGTTCCCGGGCGGCGGCGGCACCCAGCGGGTCGCGCGGCTGATGCAGACCGGCGACGCGCTCCAGATGCTGTTCAAGGGCGAGCAGATCCGCGCGCCGATGGCCAAGGGCATGGGGCTGATCCACGCGGTGGCGCCGCAGGCCGAGATCGTCGAGCGCGCCAAGGCCTGGATCCGCGACGGCGGCTCGGCGGTGGCACCCTGGGACGTGCCGAAGTTCAAGGCACCCTCCGGCAAGGTCTACTCGCCCGCCGGCATGATGATCTGGCCGCCGGCCAACGCGATCTACCGCCGCGAGACGCACGACAATTACCCGGCCGCCAAGGCGATCCTGGCCTCGGTCTACGAGGGTCTGCAGCTGCCCATGGACCTCGCCCTGCGGGTCGAGAGCCGGTACTTCGCGCATATCCTGCGCTCGAAGGAGGCGGCGGCGATGATCCGCACGCTGTTCATCTCCATGGGCGAGCTGAACAAGGGTGCCCGCCGGCCGAAGGACGTCCCGGCCACCAACCTGAAGCGGGTCGGCGTGATTGGCGCCGGCTTCATGGGCGCGGGCGTCGCCTACGTCACGGCCCAGGCCGGGATCGAGGTCGTCCTGGTCGACCAGTCGATCGAGGCCGCCGAGAAGGGCAAGGCCTACGCCCACACGCTGATTACCGGCCAGATCAACAAGGGCCGCGCCAAGACCGCGGACCGCGACGCGCTGCTCGGCCGGATCACCACCACGGCGGATTACGCCACGCTCAGCGGTTGCGACCTCGTGATCGAGGCGGTGTTCGAGGACCCCAAGGTGAAGGCCGAGGTGATCCAGAAGGTCGAGGCAGTGATCGGCGCCGATACGATCTTCGCCTCCAACACCTCGACCCTGCCGATCTCCGGCCTGGCGAAGAACTCGCAGCGGCCGGACCGGTTCGTCGGCATCCATTTCTTCTCGCCCGTGGAGAAGATGATGCTGGTCGAGATCATCAAGGGCGAGGCCACCGGGGACGCGGCGCTCGCCACCGCCCTCGATTACGTGCGTTTGATCAAGAAGACGCCGATCGTCGTGAACGACGCCCGCGGCTTCTTCGCCAACCGCTGCGTCGGCGCCTACATCCTGGAGGGGCACAAGATGCTCGCCGAGGGCGTGCCGCCCGCCATGATCGAGAGCGCAGGGCGCCAGGCCGGCATGCCGGTCGGGCCGCTCTCGCTCAACGACGAGGTCGCCCTCGACCTCGTGCTCAAGATCGCCAAGGCCACCGAGGCGCAGGTCGGGGCGGATGCGGTCGACCCCGCCCAGAAGACGATCCTCACCGCCATGGTGGAGGGCCAGGGCCGGCTCGGACGCAAGAACCGCAAGGGGTTCTACGATTACCCCGAAGGCGCACCCAAGCGCCTCTGGCCGGGTCTGGCCGACCTGCAGCCCAACCGGATCACCCCGGAGGCGGTCGATTTCAACGAGCTGAAGCAGCGGCTCCTGGTGGTGCAGGCGCTGGAAGCCGCCCGCACCGTGGGCGAGGGTGTGGTCACGGATCCCCGGGAGGCCGATGTCGGCTCGATCCTGGGCTTCGGCTTCGCCCCCTTCACGGGCGGCACCCTGTCCTACATCGACTTCATGGGGGCGGCCTCCTTCGTGGCCCTCGCCCGCGGCCTGGAGGCCAAGCACGGCCCCCGCTTCCGGGTCCCCGACACCCTGGCCGCCATGGCCGAGCAGGGCGGAACGTTCTACGGCGATGCGAAGCGCGCGGCCTGACGTCCGCCGGCGACCGCGAGCCCGGGCCTGAGTTTGTGAGCCGTTCCCGCTTGCTTCGGGGACGGCCTCGTTCGCGGGTCCGTGATCGGTCACGCATTCGCATGGAAGCTCGAGCGCGATGCGGGTGCGGTCGCGTCGTTGCGGCTCGAATTTCCGAGACCACGCCCTGGGGAGCCAGGTCGTCCGAGAGCCTTCTCTCAGTCGCGCAGCGACGCCTCGATCGCCGCCTCGGCGTGGAGCGCGGTGGTATCGAACAGGGGGACGGTGCTGTCGGCCGGCTGCACCAGCAGCATGATCTCCGTGCAGCCCAGGATGATGGCTTCGGCCCCCTCCTCGACCAAGCGGGCCATGATCGCGCGGTAGGCCTCCCGCGATTCGGCCCTCACTATTCCGGCGACCAATTCCTCGTAGATGATCCGATGGATCCTCGCCCGGTCATCCTGCCCGGGCACGATGACGTCCAGGCCGTGCCGTGCGGCCAACCGGCCCTTGTAGAACACGTGCTCCATCGTGAACGCGGTGCCGAGCAGCCCCACCTTCCGGAAGCCGGCCGCCTTGATCCGCTCCGCCGTGGGATCGGCGATGTGGAGGAGGGGCACGCGCACCGCCGCCTCCACGGCAGGCGCTATCCGGTGCATCGTGTTGGTGCAGAGCAGCAGCAGTTCAGCTCCGCAGGCTTCGAGGCGCCGGGCGGCATCGACCATCCTGGCGGTCAGACCGTCCCAAGCGCCCGCGTGCTGGAGCGCCTCGATCTCCGCAAAGTCGAACGACCACAAGACGCAACGGGCCGAAGCGGTCGGCCCAAGTCGATCGCGAACGCCCTGGTTGAGGATGCGGTAATACTCCGCCGAGCTTTCCCAGCTCATGCCCCCGATCAATCCGATCGTCCGCATCAAGCCCCCGATTCGCCGAACGCAACGGCTCAGCTCATCTTGAGCTTGGCTGTCCGTGAAACGCAAATGGCAGGCGCGCCGCCGATCCGCTCAGGCGACGCCCGCCACCCGCGCCTGCGCGCCGAGCATGCGCGCGAGCAGCTCAACGTCGCCAGCGTTGTCGGAGAGCAGGTCGGTGATGTCTCCGACCTCCAGCGCCTTCACGTGGCGGCAGCGCATGCCGTAGCGGCCCGCCGTGCAGGTGCATCTGAGTTGCGGGCCGCCCGTCCGCTCTTCCAGCACGATGTCGTATCGCTTGCCGGTCGAGCCCCGCACGGAGAAGCTCAGCGCCGAGGGGGCGGCCGGGAAAGCGGCCAGCGCGCGGTCGCTGATCGCTCCCGCAGCCCGGCGGGGGAGGGACGGGCCGCCCGTCACCCGGGTGACCGGGACGCCGATCGCCGCCGCGAGACCGTGGACGTCCGGCGTCTCGGTCTGGCGCATGGCCGCCAGGGCGATCGCCGCGCAGGCATAGGCATCCTCGCCGGCGTCGTGGTGCTCGAAGCGGATTCCGAGGCGCCGGGCCACCTTGCCGAGGCCGCAGCCCTCCGGTGCCGGGAAGACCCGGCGGGCGATCTGGACGGTGCAGAGATAGGACAGAGCCGGAACCGGCAGGCCGGCCCGGGCCAGGCCCGCGCGGAGCACGCCGATGTCGAAGCTGGCGTTGTGCGCCAGGATCAGCCCGCGGGTCAGATCGCCGAGATAGGGCGCCATCACGCCAGCGAAATCCGGCTCGTTGGCCACATTGGCGGGCAGGATGCCGTGGACCCGGATGTTGCCCGGCGAGAACCGCATCTCCGGCGGCCGGATCAGGTGGCTCTCCCGGCGCACGACGCGCCCGTCCGCGATCCAGGCAAGACCCACCGCGCAGGCACTGTCGCGCCGCTCGTTGGCCGTCTCGAAGTCGAGGGCCAGGACCGTCATCGCGGGTGGACCATGCCGTGGAACGTTCTCGGGGTGTTCCCGAACCGTCTAAGCCCCCGCGACCAGCGCTTCAACCCTGCGCCACCATCCCGAGCCAATCGTCCTCCGACACGACCCGGACGCCGTGCTTCTCGGCATCCTTGAGCTTCGAGCCGGCCCCGGGGCCCGCGACCACGAGGTCGGTCTTGGCCGAAACCGATCCGGAGACCTTCGCGCCGAGCCGCTCGGCCACGGCCTTGGCCTCGTTGCGGGTCATCTTCTCCAGGGTGCCGGTGAAGACCACGGTCTGGCCGGCGAAGGCCGAGGCGGCCGCCGGACGCTCCATCGGCGCGACCGTGACTTCCGCGATCAGGGCCGTGACGGCGTCGGCATTGTGCGGCTCGGAGAAGAACAGGATCAGCGCGTCGGTCGCCACGGGCCCGATCTCGCCATCGTCGGCAAACAGCCGGTAAGCGTCCCCGGGCTTCTGCTCGGCGGCCCGGGCGAGGGCGGCCCGCACGGCATCGGCATCGCCGTAATGCTGCAGCAGGTTTTCCCGCTGGGGGGCGCTGAGCCGCGCGCGCGGCGCATCGGACGGTGCGTCGGAATGTGCGTCGTCAGGAAAGCCGAGATCGAGCAGGCGGTCTCGGGTCGTGTCGCCGATCCTGTCCACGGACCGCAGCTCGACCCAGTCCGGCCCCGGCTGCACGGCCGCCGCGTCCTTGATCGCGGCGATGAGGGACGGCATGTCCGAAAACCGCTTGGCCAGCGCCTTGGCGGTGGCCTCGCCGATCTGCGGGATGCCGAGGGCGAACAGCAGCCGGTTCATCGGGACCGACCGGCGGGCCTCGACCCCGGCCAGCAGGTTCTTGATTGCCTTGTCTTCGTCGTCGCCCTTCTTCTTGGCGGCCTTCTTCGGCGGCTCGATGGCGCCGGCCTCGGCGCGCCGCTCGGCCGAAAGCGCCTCGCGCCGGGCCACGACGGCCGCCTTCAGGGTCTCGAAATCCAGGCGGAACAGATCAGCGGGCTGGCGCACCAGCCCGGCTTCGAACAGCACCTCGATGTAGGTCTCGCCGAAACCCTCGATATCGAAACCGTTGCGCGAGACGAAGTGCTTCAGCCGCTCGACCCCCTGCGCCGGGCAGATCAGGCCGCCGGTGCAGCGCCGGATCGCGTCCGGGCGTCCGGTGCGCGGGTTGACCGCCCGCACGGCGCGGCTGCCGCAGGCCGGGCAGGTCTCGGGGAAGGCGTAGGGCTGCGAATCCGCCGGGCGCTTGGCGAGGTCGACATCCATCACTTTCGGGATGACGTCGCCGGCCCGCACCACGGTGACGGTGTCGCCGACGCGGATGTCCCGGCCGTCGCGGATCGGCGCGCCGTCGCCCCCGACGCCCTTCACGTACCCCTCGTTGTGGAGCGTCGCGTTGGACACGACCACGCCGCCCACCGTCACGGGCCGCAGCTTCGCGAGGGGGTTGAGCGAGCCGGTGCGGCCGACATTGATGACGATGTCCTCCACCACCGTCGTCGCCTCCTGGGCGGCGAACTTGTGCGCCAGCGCCCAGCGCGGCGAGCGGGAGACGAAGCCGAGCCGCTTCTGCAACGCGAGGTCGTCCACCTTGTAGACGACGCCGTCGATGTCGTAGCCGAGCCCGGCCCGGTCCGCCTCGATCCGGCGGTAGTGACCGAGCATCGCGTCGATGTCGGTGAACGTGCGGGTCAGGGGGTTCACCGGCAGGCCCCAGCTGGCGAACCGTTCGAGGGCGCCGGACTGGGTCTCGGCGATCGGTGCCGACAGCTCGCCCCAGGCATAGGCGAAGAACTTCAGCGGCCGGGACGCCGTGATGCCGGGATCGAGCTGGCGCAGGCTGCCGGCGGCGGCGTTGCGCGGGTTGGCGAAGAGCGGCTTGCCGGCCGCCTCTTGGCGCACGTTGATCGCGGCGAAATCGGCGTGGGACAGGTAAACCTCCCCACGGATCTCGCAGATCTCCGGCCATCCGGTCCCCGCGAGCGAGGCCGGTATGTCGTGGACGGTGCGGGCGTTGGCGGTGACGTTTTCGCCGACCTCGCCGTCTCCGCGGGTGGCTGCCGTCTCGAGCGCGCCGTTCACGTAGCGCAGCGACAACGACAGGCCGTCGATCTTCGGCTCCGCCGTGAAGGCCAGGGGCGCGTCCTCGGGCCAGCCCAGGAAGCGCCGGACCCGAGCCGCGAACTCGGCGACTTCCTCCGCATCGAAGGCGTTGCCCAGCGAGAGCATCGGCACGGCGTGCCGCACCTTGGCGAACTTCTCGGACGGCTTGGCGCCGACCGACGTGCTGGCCGCCCCGGTCCCGGCGAGATCGGGAAACCGGGTCTCGATCTCCTCCAGCCGGCGGCGCAGGCGGTCGTACTCCGCGTCCGAGATCTCGGGCGCGTCCTCCTGGTAGTAGAGCCTGTCGGCCTCCTGGATCGCGTCCGAGAGCCGGGCATGCTCGGTGCGCGCCTCCTCGGCTGTCAGGTCGAGGTCGGGCGTGTCGGGCTTCGCAGCTGGCATGTGGGCGTTCTAGCGCATCGCGGGCCCGGGGGGAGTCGGCCGCCCTGCGACATCCCCGATTTCCCTCAACCGCCCGGCGCGAGCAACTCGCCGCGGCCGACCAGGAGGGCCGCACCCAGGAACACGGTGGCGACCAGGATTGCCACGGCGGACAGCGGCATCACCGGGGCGAGCCATCCGGCCGAAGCCGTCCCGGCGACCGAGCCGAGATTCATCGCCGCCATGTAGACCTCGAACTGCGTCGCCGCGCCGGCGCGTCCGCGGCTGGCCTGGAGCAGGGCGGGCATCAGCGCGACGATCAAGAGACCCGGCAAGGCGTTGGTCAGGGCCAGGATGAGCGGTGCCGCGGAGCCGAGAAGGCCGGCACCGATCAGCACCCCCGCCAGCACGAAGGTCGCCGCGCTCGCCACGAGCAGGATTCTCAGCGGCCGCACCGGCCCGACCCGATCGGACCACAGGCCGATGGTGAACGCGCCCGCGGTGCCGCTCACGAGCGCCAGCCCCGCCTGGAGTTGGGACAGGGCCGCGGGCTCCCAGCCGCGGCCTTGGAGCAGGTCGACCGAGAAGGGCAGCTCGAACAGCCCAAGGGCCCCGTCGAGGCCGAAACACAGGGCCAGCAACTGCAGCGCCCGCTTTCGGCGCAGCGCGATCCCGAGGCGGCGGAGGAAGCGCAGGAACGGGACCCGTCGGGGCTCCGGTCCGCGCCGGTCGAGCGACAGCAACGCGTCTGCGGGTGCTTCGCGCACGAGCAGCATCGGCAGGCTCGCCAGCAGACCCGCCCCGAGCAGCACGGAGAGGCTGACGGTCAGCCCGTACGTGGCGAGCGTCCAGCCGAGGATCGCCGCGCTGAGGCTCGTGCCGACGACGAAGCCCGCGCGCGTGCAAGCGCTGACCCGGCCCAACTCTTCCGCGGGTACGTGGTCCATGATCATCCGGTCGCATGCGGTATCCAGCAGCGAGGCGAACAGGCTGTGGACCAGGAAGGCGATGCCGAGCAGGCCCACCTGTTCCGCGTCGAGCAGTAGCATCAGGGCCACCGCCGCGTGACACCCGAGAAGCGCGGCCACCGCGAAGGGCCGGCGCCGGCCCATGCGCAGGTCGCCGGACCGGTCGACGAGCGGCCCCCACAGGATCGGCTGGAGCGTCCAGGGCAGCCCCGCCAGGGCGAAATGAACCCCGACCTCGGTTGCCGACACCCCACGCGCCGTAAGGTGGTTGGCCAGGGCGGTGAGTGAAAAGCCGGCGATCAGACCTTGATAGAGGTAGGTCGCGAAGAAGACGCCGTAGCGGGCGCGCCGCCCCGCGAGGCTCGGCAATGCCACGCCTGTCGGAGCCGGCCGAACCCTCAAGTCGCCCTGCACTTGCCGGCCCGGTGCCGCACGACGATGCTCCTCCCCCCGCCGCCACCGGATCGAACCCGTGCCGCCCCACCCTGAACAGCCTACGTCGTACGCCCGGACCTCGCGATGGGTCGCGTGAGCGCGGCCGACATCTGGATCGTCGATCTGGCTTTGTCGCCGGGTCAGCTCGATCGGTGTGCGCCCGTCCTGGATACACACGAGCGCCACCGCGCCGCGCGGTTCATGCGGGCGGCGGACCGCATTCGGTTCCAGGCGAGCCACGCGGCCCTGCGACTGATTCTCGGAGAGGCGCTGGGCAGCGCGCCGGGCGCGATTCGCGTGGAGGCCGGCGGGGCCGGAAAGCCTCGCCTGGCCGGTGCCGCGCACGGCGCCTTCGACTTCAACCTGTCCCATTCCGGTGAACGCGCGGTCGTCGGCGTAGCGCGCGGCGCGGCCATCGGCGTCGATGTCGAGGCGATCCGGCCGATCCCGGACGCGTTGCACATCGCGCGCGGGCATTTTGCGGCGGATGAGGCCGCAGCCCTCGCCTTCCACTCCCACGAGACGTTCGAGGCCGCCTTCTTCGGCCTGTGGACGCGCAAGGAGGCCGTGGTGAAGGCGCTGGGTGCCGGCCTCTCGATGTCGCTCGACCGATTCAGCGTTAGCGTGCCGCCCGCCCGCCCAAGGCTCCTCCGCATGCAGCAGGCCGGCGACTGGACCCTCACCGAACTCGATTGCGGTCCCGGATATGCCGCGACGGCCGCGCTGCGCTGCGCGGCGTCCGAGATCACTGTCCGGCATCTGGCGGGAGATTGGACGACCCGTCTGCGCTGACCGCCCAAAACCGCCCTTGCGGTACGGGAAAGGCGCAGCTATAAGCCCGCTGCCGGCAGTTGCGGACACGCAAATCGGCCTTCGGAGTGTAGCGCAGTCTGGTAGCGCACCACGTTCGGGACGTGGGGGTCGCAGGTTCAAATCCTGCCACTCCGACCAAGCTCCTCTCGGGGCTGACGGTCTTCCCGCTTTCTTCCTTCAGCACTTGGCGGCCTGGGCCGCAAAGCGTGGGTGCGGGTTACGCCCCTCGCTACGGCGATTGCTTATCCGCCATCGCCTTGCTGATCCCGTCCACCGCACGGACCGTTAATTCCCGCGACGGCTCGGTCCGAAGCGAGTATGCGCCCTGCCTATGGCCTTGGAAACACCAGCCGGTCCGATCCCCGTCGCCGCGGCGGCGTCCGTGTGGGTGGACTATGCGCGACAATTCCTCATCGGCGCAGCGCTGGTTGGGATCTTCGTGGTTGTCGGCATCGCGATCCTCGACCCCTACGGATTACGGGCGGCACCCGGCCATCCGCCGGGTCCGATCATGGATACGAACCAGCGGCTGTCTTATCCGCAGATCGCCCGCGGCGGTGCCTTCGACGCCGCCGTGTTCGGCACCTCGACAGCGCGGCTGCTGGACCCGGGCGCCCTCGATTCCGCCTTCGCGGCGCGCTTTGCCAACCTGGCGGTCAACGCCGCGACACCGGATGAGCAAATTCGGCTGGCCGAGCTGTTCGTGGCCCACCGGCCGGTGAAGGCGATCCTATTCGGGCTCGACGCGACTTGGTGCGCGGCCGATCCGCCGGCCCGCAGCGCCAACGCATTTCCGGACTGGCTCTACGAGGCCGGCACACCCTGGGGCGTGCTCCGGCAGGTCAGCCTCCGCTCGCTCACGATCGCTGCGCAGACCGGACTGGCGCGCCTCGGCCTCGTGCAGACGCGGCTGAGGTCCGACGGCTATGCGGTCTTCACGCCGCCCGAGGTGCTGTACGATCCCGAGCGCGCCCGCACCCATATCCGTGCCGGCGCGCGCGATCCTGCGACGCCCGCCGATCCGCCGGATGCGCCGATGCCGGCACTGGCGCGGCTCGATGCCCTGCTCGCTCGACTGCCCGGGACCGCGACGAAGCTCGTCGCCTTCATGCCGGTTCACGCGGTCGCACAGGGGGTGCCCGGCACGCCGGCCGGCCGCCGGGAGGCGGCCTGCAAGGCGCGGGTCGCGGAGATCGGTGCCCGGCACGGCGCCGTGGTGGTGGATTTCCGCCGTCCCTCGCCGATCACCACGCGGGACGACAATTACTGGGATGCGCTGCACTACCGCTTGCCGGTGGCGGCGCGGATCGTGGCGGACCTGAAAGACGCCGTCCGCCTCGGGACCGACGATCCGGACGGCACCTATCGCGTGCTGGCGCATCCGTGACGCGGATCCTCAGCCGGCAGAAGCGCGTTCGGCCCGCGCCCAGCCCTCGCGGGTGGCGGCGCAATACTCCGTGAACCGCCCCGCGCCGATTGCCGCCCGGGCGCCTGCCATCAGGTCTTGGTAGTAGGCGAGGTTGTTCCAGGTGAGCAGCATCATCCCCAGGATCTCGTTCGACCGGACGAGGTGGTGGAGATAGGCCCGGGAATAGTCGCGCGCCGCCGGGCAGGTCGAGGTCTCGTCCAGCGGCGCCGTATCCTCGGCGTGGCGGGCGTTGCGCAGGTTGACCCGGCCGTTGCGGGTATAGGCCAGACCATGCCGGCCTGCGCGGGTCGGCATCACGCAGTCGAACATGTCGATGCCCCGGGCCACCGCCCCGAGGATGTCGTCCGGCGTGCCCACTCCCATCAGATAGCGCGGCTTGGCCTGCGGCAGGTGCGGCTCAACGGTCTCGATCATGGCGAACATCACCGCCTGCGGCTCGCCCACCGCGAGCCCGCCCACCGCGTAGCCCTTCAGGTCGAGGTCGCTGAGCGCGCGTGCGCTCTCGACGCGGAGCGCCGGGATGTCGCCGCCCTGCACGATGCCGAACATCGCCTTGCCGGGTTGTTCGCCGAACGCCACCCGGCAGCGCTCGGCCCAGCGCAGCGAGAGGTGCATGGCCTTCTCGATCGCCGCATGCTCGGCTGGAAGCCGCACGCATTCGTCGAGCTGCATCTGGATGTCGGAGCCGAGCAGACCCTGGATCTCGATGGAGCGTTCCGGGCTCATGTGGTGCGCGGTGCCGTCGATATGCGAGCGGAAGGTCACGCCCTGCTCGTCGATCTTCCGCAGGGCCGAGAGCGACATCACTTGGAAGCCGCCGGAATCGGTCAGGATCGGCCGGTCCCAGTTCATGAATTTGTGCAGGCCGCCGAGCCGCGCCATCCGCTCCGGGCCCGGACGGAGCATCAGGTGATAGGTGTTACCCAGGACCACGTCGGCGCCCAGTTCCCGCACCTGCCCCGGATACATCGCCTTCACGGTCGCGGCGGTCCCCACCGGCATGAAGGCCGGCGTGCGAATCTCTCCGCGCGGCGTCGCGATGGCGCCGGTGCGGGCGGTGCCGTCCTGCCCGTGCAGGGTGAAGCCGAAGGGCAGGGTCTCGGTCATGGGATATCCGCGCGCGGGCCCGGAAACAGCAGGCTGGCGTCGCCGTAAGAGTAGAAGCGGTAGCCGCTCCGGATCGCGTGCGCGTAGACCGCCCGCATCGTGTCGAGGCCCGAGAACGCCGAGACCAGCATGAACAGGGTCGAGCGCGGTAGGTGGAAGTTCGTCACCAGGGCGTCGACCGCGCGGAAGCGGTAGCCGGGCGTGATGAAGATGTCGGTCGGCCCCGAGAAAGCCGAGAGCGTGCCGTCGGGGCTCGCGGCGCTCTCGAGGAGGCGTAGCGCCGTCGTGCCCACCGCGACGATCCGGCCGCCCGCGGCCCGGACGGCATTGAGGGTGGCGGCCGTACCGGCATCGAGGATGCCGATCTCGGCGTGCATCCGGTGGGCGTCGGTGTCGTCCGCCTTGACCGGCAGGAACGTCCCGGCGCCGACATGCAGGGTGACGTGGTGGCGCCGCAGGCCGGCCGCGTCGAGGTCCGTGAGCAGCGCGTCTGAGAAATGCAGCCCAGCCGTCGGTGCCGCCACGGCACCGGGATGCCGTGCGTAGACAGTCTGATAATCGGTGGCGTCGCGGGCGTCGGTGGGGCGCTTGCCGGCGATGTAGGGCGGCAGGGGCAGCGCGCCTTCCTGGGCGATCGCCGCGTCGAGTTCGGCGCCGCCGCGGTCGAAATCCAGCACGATCTCGCCGGCCTCCGCCTTATCGGCGACGATGGCCTGGAGCGCACCGAACTGGATCGCGTCCCCGGGGGTCAATCGCTTGGCCGGGCGGGCGAAGGCGCGCCAGCGCGCGGACGCCTCCCGCAGGTGCAGCATCACCTCCGTGCGCTGGCCCGGCGCCCCCGGGCGCGTGCGCACGCCGTTGAGCCGCGCCGGGATCACCCGCGTGTCGTTGAAGACCAGGGCATCGCCGGAGCGCAGCGCTGCCGGCAGGTCGCGCACCGTGCGGTCCGCCAAATCCTCGCCGGGGCGTACGACCAGGAGCCGCCCACCGTCGCGCGGCTCGGCCGGGCGCAGGGCGATGCAGCTCTCCGGCAGGTCGAAATCGAACAGGTCCACGCGCATCGCCGGGTGCCTGCACCGAACCGGACGCGGTTTCAACCTCGGAACCGGTTCGCCGCGCCGCCTGTTCACGCCACACCGAGGACGGAGACGCCCGAACGATGCCCTGGTACGCCGTGCGCCCCCGTGATGCCGCAGACCCGCGCTGGCCGCTGCCCGGCACCGAACAGATCGTGCTTAAGGCCGACGATCCAGATCAGGCACGGTCGAAGTTCGCGGAGGCCTATCCCAGCGAGCCCTTCGGAAGCCCGGCCGTACCGGTGCCGAACTCCGGGCTCGGGAGTTTCAACGGTGACGCGGACGCGCTGATCGTGGCCGAGACCGGCGAGCCGCCAGCGCCACGGGACTGAACGTCATGGTCAGGATCAGCCGTCCCGCCCGCATGACCCTCGACGGCCAGCTCGTCGGGTACTGGGACCGCGAAGCCGCGCGGCTCGACACGATGGCCACCGCCGTGCGCTTCGCGTGGCAGCGGCGTCGCCTGATGCGCAAGGCAACCGAGGCGCGGGCCAAGGCCGAGCGGAGCCGCCAGCGCGAGGCGGCCCGCAGTCCGGCTCCCGGTCCGACCGAAGCATAGCCGAAGCTAAGACTCTTTCGGCAGCGTCGAAGCTTTGCCGTGGCCTGAGGCAAGCTGCATCCCGTATGGGCACGTCGACTCGTGATCGGCGCATCCCATGGACCGGACCCAGAAAGCAGCCCTCTTCAGCGCCGGCATCGGCTTGGTGGTCACCGGGCTGAAGTTCTACGCGGCCTGGCTCACCAGCAGCCTGGCGCTGTATTCCGACGCGCTCGAGAGCATCATCAACGTGGTGGCGGCGATCGGCGCCTTCGTGGCCCTGCGTGTCGCCGCGCGTCCGGCCGACGCCGAGCATCCCTACGGCCACCACAAGGCGGAGTTTTTCTCCGCGGTGATCGAGGGCGCCCTCATCGTGGTGGCCGCCGTCCTGATCCTGCGGGAGGCGTATTTCGGCCTGCTCGCCCTAAAACCCTTGGACACGCCAGCGGTGGGTCTGGCGATCAATCTCGGGGCGGGCGTCATCAACGCCGCCTGGGCATGGGCGCTGATGCGCTGGGGCCGCGCGTGGCGCTCGCCGGCCCTGATCGCAGATGCGCGCCACGTCTTCGCCGACGTCGTGACCTCCTGCGGCGTACTCTTGGGCGTCGCCGCGGTCTGGGTAACCGGCTACCCGGCCCTCGACCCGGCGGTGGCCGGGCTCGTGGCACTCAACATCCTGTGGTCGGGCTTCCGGATGGTGCGCGAATCCGTCGATGGCCTGATGGATCGGGCCGCGTCCCCCGACGTGGTCTGCCAGATCCGCTCGCTGATCTCGCAGCACGGGGAGGGCGCGCTCGAAGCCCACGACGTCCGCACCCGTTCGGCCGGCCAAGCCACGTTCATCGATTTCCACCTCGTGGTTCCGGGCAGCATGACGGTCGAGGCCTCGCACGCCATCTGCGACCGGCTGGAGAGCGCCCTGGAAACCACGATCCCAGGTGCGGTCGTGACCATTCACGTGGAGCCGGGCGAGGAAGCCAAAGCCCGGGGCCTGCCGGTTCTCTAGGAGCACGCGAGCCCTACGCCGGCGCATCAAACCCAGCCAGAAACGTCGCCCGCGGTATGATCCGGGGACGACGCTCCATCCGTGCCAGCAGCCCGGCCGCCGGGACCTGCGTCAGCTCCAGGCGTGGAACGGCGGCGCGACATCGTTCAGGGCGTGATTGCCGACGATGGCGACCTTCCAGCGCACCGGATCATGCAGGGTATGGGTCCGGGCATTGCGCCAGTGGCGGTCGAGGTTCTCCGCAGCCAGCGTCGAGCGGGTGCCGGAGAGCTCGAACAGCTTGTTGGAGGCGGCCAGCGCAACCTCGGTCGTCAGCACCTTCGCCTCCGCGACGGCGAGCTGGGCCGCCGCGACACGCTCCGCATCCGGCTGTGCGACCGCCGCGTCGAGGGCGAGCCCGGCCCGGTCGAGCAGGGCTTCCGCTGCGTGCTGCCGGATGGTGAGGTCGCCGACCGCCTGGATCGTGTAGGGGTCGTCGGAGGCCCGCTCCTGACCGCTGTCGATCCACGGGCGCGCCTTCTCGCGCACGAACGCGATCGTGTCGTCCAGGGCCTCGCGGCCGATGCCGGCATCGACCGCCGCCTGGATGATCTGGAAGATGGCGCCGTCCGACCGGGGCGCCTCGTAGCCCTTCCAGGCCGGCACCAAGTGTGTCTTCTCGACCCGGACATTCTCGATCAGCACCGTGCCGCTCGCCGTGCCGCGCTGGCCGAAGCTGGACCAGTCGTCGATCACGGTGAGTCCTGGCGCGTTCCGCTCGGCGATGGCGTACCAGGCCCGTCCCTCCGCATCGAGGGCGACGATCGGCACCAGGTGAGCGAGCAATGCCCCGGTGGCGTAGAACTTCTGGCCGCGCACGATCACGTGGTCGCCGTGATCGGTGAACCGGGTGTCGAAATCCGCGGCCCGCTTGGTGCCGCGCTCGGAGAACGCGTTGCCGAACCGTGTGCCGCGCAGAACCGCCCCGAACAGCAGACGCTGCTGCGCCTCGTCCGAGACCGTCCGGATCGACGCCACGATACCGAGGTGGTTCTGCGAGATCTGACCGATCGCCGGATCGGCCGCCGAGATGATCGCGACGACCTGCGCGAGGGTCTTGTAGGACACCTCCGGGCCGCCGAACGCCTTCGGCACGTTGATCGACCACAACCCGCTCTGGGACAAGGCGTCGAGCTCCGCCAGGGGCCGCGCGTGGTTCCGGTCGCGTTCCGAGGCGCCGCGTCGAAACTCCGCGGCGAGGTTCCGGGCGACCGCCAGCGCCTCCGTGTCGTCACGGATCACATGGGCGGGGAGGGCGGGCTGGCTGGCCCCGGCACACCTTGGCGCGGCAGGGGGTCGAGCGCTCGCGCGTCGACGGCGATGTTCATGATGGCTCACTCCGAACGGGGCGGAAATCTTTCGGGCGGGCAGCAATCAGGCCGCCTCGGCGCGCGTCTCGCGGGAGGCTTCGAGTGCGCGGACCCGGGGGATCACATGTGCCCCGAAATACGCGACCTCCTCCTGGAAATGGAGGAAGGCCAGAAGCGCGAGGTCGGCCCCCGCATCCTTCAGCGCGAGGATCCGCTCGGCGATCTGGTCCGGTGTGCCGATCAGGTTGGTCTTGAAGCCGTCATTGTACTGGACGAGGTCGTTGAAATCCGACTTGGCCCAGTTGCCTTCTCCCTCGGGCGAGGCTTTCCCGGCATTCTTCACCTCGTGGCCGAACGCCTTCACGGCGTTCGGATCGGCGTGGTCGATGATCTCCTGGAGGACGGCGCGGGCCTCCTCTTCGGTATCGCGGGCGATCACGAAGGCATTCACGCCGATGCGCGGGTTGTTGCCGATTGCGGCGGCCTTCGCGCGGACATCGTCGACCTGCGCGCGGATGTTCTCCGGCGTGTTGCCGTTGGTGAAGTACCAGTCCGAGACGCGCGCTGCCATGTCGCGCGCCGCCCGGGACGAGCCGCCCTGGAATATCTCCGGCAGCGGGTCGGCCGGCTTCGGCTTCAGGGTATAGTCCGTGTAGCGATAGAAATCGCCCCGGAAGGTGAAGTTGTCCTGGGTCCAGATCCCCCGGAGGCTGCGGATGAACTCTTCCGAGCGCCGGTACCGCTCGTCGTGGTCGAGCCAGGGCTCGCCGATCGCGCGGAACTCGCCCGAGAACCAGCCCGACACGATGTTGACGGCGATCCGGCCGCCGCTCAGCTGCGAGATCGTTGCGATCTGCTTGGCCGCCAGTGTGGGATGCCAGGGGCCTGGCAGCAGCGCGGCGATCACCTTGATCTTGGAGGTGGCGGCCAGCAGCGCGTGGCTGAACGCCACCGATTCGTGCTGATATTCGGCGCCGTAGCCAGCCGTGAAGCGGATCTGGGTCAGGGCGTAGTCGAAGCCGGATTCCTCCGCGATCTGTGCCAGGCGCCGGTTGTAGTCGGCATCCCAGCTCGTGCGCTGCGGGATCTTGCTGATCACGAGGCCGCCCGAGACGTTGGGCACCCAGTAGGCAAAGCGGATCGGATCAGGCGGCGTGTCTTTGAAACGGTCGGTCATGGCGCGCTACCTCTGTCGCGCGGGGACGTTGCCCCGCGGCGTCTTCGAAGGATCGCGACAAACTGAATACAAGATGCAGGCTTGCGCGACGGCTAATGAACACGCAAAGTATTCCGCGTTGACGATGCCGGGTCAAAGGAACGCGATGCCGTTTTAGACGCCCGTCCTGTTGCATTCTTCTGCGCCGAACTCACTCAGCGGCGGGTTTATTCTCACACTGTGCCGACGCCATCCGAATCGTTCAGGCGTCGATAAGCGAACATGCTGAACACGCCGATCAGGCAAAGCGCCAGCGCGAACCACGTGAAGGCGTATTGCAGGTGGTTGTTCGGAAGATCGACCTTCAGCTGACCGCCCCGTGGCCAGGTGGTCTGACCCGGCACCGCGTCGGCCTCGATCAGGTAGGGTGCCGCGTCGGCGACCCCGCGCGCGGCAGCGATGCTGGCGACATCGCGGGTGAACCATTCGCCCCGTGCCGGATCCGCCTCCGGCACGAACATCCCCCGCGCCTCGCTGGCCCGGAGAATCCCGGTGACGGTGGTCGGGCCCTCGATGAGGCCATCCCGGCGGTCGGCCTGGGCCTTCAACTCCGTGGGCACGAAGCCGCGGTTGATCAGGACGACACCGCCATCCGCGCGCTGAAACGGCGTGATCACGTAATAGCCTTGGAGCGCCCGGCCCGGCGTCTCCCCGGCCGCAAGTCCGTGGACCAGCGCCTCGCGATCGTTGTCGAACCGGCCAGAGACCCGCACATGGCGGAACTCGTCCCGGCCGGGATCCCAGGTGCCGGGTTCAGGGGGCGCCACAGGCTCCGCCTTCGTCTGCCGGACGATGCGGGCGATCAGCTCTTCCTTCCAGGTCTTGCGCTCGATCTGCCACGTCCCGAGACCCAGCAGGATCGCCAGCGCGATCAGGGATGCGAGCCCGGGTGCGACGAGGTCACGCCAGGCGGCCGCACGCGGCGATGTGCGACTCACTGCTCGAAACGTCCCTGCTCGGCCTTGTTGCTGTACTGGAGGGCGATCAGCATGCCCTTGAGCGGCCGGACCAGGATCAGGCTCAGACCGATCGAGAGGCTGCCGGCTACCAGCGCGTGGACCCAAATCGGCGGCTCGTAGGTGATCTCCAGCCACAGAGCCAGACCCACCACCAGAAGGCCGACGATCGACATCACGAAGAAAGCCGGCCCGTCCGCCGAGTCGAAACCCGAATAGTCGAGCCCGCAGGATTCGCAGGACGGCCGCAGGGTCAGGTAGCCCTTGAACAGATGGCCTTCGCCGCAGCGGGGGCACCGGCCGCGGAGGCCGGTGGGGACGGGCGGCAGCTGCGGATAGGTTCGTTGGTCCACGTGAGCACTCCAGACCGGCCCAGGCGAGCGCATGCGCGCCGCCTCACAGCCATTCCCTCGATATGGGGATCACGCCGAGTCTCACACGAAAAAGGGCGGCCTGAGCCGCCCTTTCACACCCCCGCCATGCGGTGACGGGATAGCAGCGCTCAGTGCGCGGCGCCGTGGAATACGCCCGAGCCCCAGACGTAGATCGCGGCGAACAGGAACAGCCACACGACGTCAACGAAGTGCCAGTACCAGGCGGCGAACTCGAATCCGAGGTGCTGGCGTGGGGTGAACTGGCCCGCGTAGGTCCGGTACAGGCATACGGCCAGGAAGATCGTGCCGATGATGACGTGGAAGCCGTGGAAGCCCGTCGCCATGTAGAAGGTCGACGAGTAGATGCTGCCCGCGAAGCCGAATTCGGCGTGGCTGTACTCGTAGGCCTGGCAGGCCGTGAACAGCACGCCCAGCACGATGGTCAGCCACAGGCCGTACTTGAGACCCTTGCGGTCCCCATGCAGCAAGGCATGGTGGGCCCAGGTGACGGTCGTGCCGGAGGTCAGCAGGATCAGGGTGTTCAGCAGCGGCAAGTGCCACGGATCGAACGCCTCGATGCCCTTGGGCGGCCAGACGCCGCCCGTGAACTCGACCCGGGAGGCCTGGATCGGGTCGGCGGTGTAGAGGGCCGCCTCGAAGTAGGCCCAGAACCAAGCGACGAAGAACATCACCTCGGAGGCGATGAACATCATCATGCCATACCGGTGATGGAGTTGGACCACGCGGGTGTGATCGCCGGAATTGGCCTCGTGCACCACGTCCTTCCACCAGGCGAACATGGTGTAGAGCACGCCGAAAACGCCAGCCCCGAAGATGTAGGGACCCGGGGTCAGGGTACCGATCTGGAGGCTCTTCATCCAGAACACGGCGCCGAACGCCATCAGGAAGCCCGAGAAGGCGCCCATCAGCGGCCACGGACTCGGGCTTAAAATATGAAAATCGTGATTCTTGGCGTGCGCCTCGGCCATCGTCCCGTCGCTCCTCACCCTGACGCCCCGCGCCGTTCCCGGCATCCGGCCTATCGCTCTTTGGCTGGGCGCCACATACGGGACCCCCAAGCTTGTCAGCACACTTAGTCGGTGCCGACCTGTGTTGTCACGCGTTCGCGATCAGAAATCGCGCTTCGTGCCCGAAGCCCCCGTGGTCGCGACCGCCGCCGTCACCGGCTGGCCGTTCTTGGAGGCGAAATACGTGTAGGACAGCGTCATTTCGGAAAGATGCGCGGTGTTCGAATCCTCCCGCACCGCCGGGTCGACGTAGAAGACCACCGGCACGTCCAGCGTCTCGCCGGGCTGCAACGTCTGCTCGTTGAAGCAGAAACAGGCGATCTTGACGAAGTAGCTGCCCATCAGGCCGGGCTGGACGTTGAAGGTCGCGACGCCGGTCGATGGCTTGGCGCCAGTGTTCTGCACCCGGAAGAAAACCGTCTTGGTTTCGCCGAGCTTCGCCTCGACGGTGTTGGCTTCGGGGGCGAACTTCCAGCTCAGGCCTGGTGCGACGTTGGTATCGAAGTGCACCACCATGCTGTCGTCGGTGCGCGCAGCCGACGCAAGGGCCGGGCCCTGGCGCGGCGTGCCGTCGTAGCCCGTTGCCTTGCAGAACGCGTCGTAGAGCGGCACCGACGCGAAGGCGAGGCCAACCATGCCGACCGCCAGGCCGGCACACGCGATCGCCGTGCGCTTGGCGCCGCGAAGCGGATCGGGATGAGGTTTTGTCATCGTGCCCCTCAGAGCGGACGGCTGAGGATCTGCGGGCCGAGTTTGACGATCGTCAGCACGAAGAACAGCAGGACCCACGCACCCAGGGCCAACGCGATGGCCACCGAGCGCTTACGCCGGCGCGCCTCCTCGACGGGCGTGAGCTGGCGATAGGGGACTTCCGGATCCGGCATGGCGATTAGACCAGGACCGGCAGGAAGAGGCCGAAGCTCTGCTCGGCAAGCAGCGCCGAGAACAGCGCGAACAGGTACAGGATCGAGAAGCCGAACATGCCCATCGCAGCCCGCTTCTCGGCATCGCCGGTGCGATTCCTCAGGACGCGGACGCTGAAGGCCAGCATTCCGAGCCCGCCGATCACGGCGATCACCGCGTAGAGCAGGCCGCCGAACCCGAGCGCCACGGGCGCAAGCCCGAGGGGAAACAGGAACACCGAGTACCAGACGATCTGCCGGCGGGTCGAAGCCGGCCCGGCGACGTTGGGCATCATCGGGATGCCGGCGCGGGCGTATTCTTCGGCCTTGATCAGTGCCAGCGCCCAGAAATGCGGCGGCGTCCAGATGAAGATGATCGCGAAGAGTACGAGGGACTCGATCCCGACCGAGCCGGAGACGACGGCCTGGCCGATCACCGGCGGCAGGGCACCGGCGGCGCCACCGATGACGATGTTCTGCGCGGTCGCCCGCTTCAGCCACATCGAATAGATCACCGCGTAGAACACGATGGTGAAGGCCAACAGACCGGCGGCGAGCCAGTTCGCCGCGAGGCCCAGCACAAGAACCGATGCCACCGACAGGAACAGCCCGAAGCCGAGCGCCTCCTCGGGCGAGATCCGCCCGGCCGGGATCGGCCGCTGCGCGGTGCGGGTCATGACCGCGTCGATGTCGGCATCCCACCACATGTTGAGGCAGCCCGACGCCCCGGCGCCGACCGCAATGGCCAAGAGCGAGATCACGCCGATGGCCGGCGGAACGTGGCCCTGGGAGACGACCATGCCGACCAGCGCGGTGAAGATCACGAGGACCATCACCCGCGGCTTGAGCAGCGCGAAATAGTCCGGCACGTCGCCGCCGACCGCCGTAAAGGCCGGGGCCGGTGCGTCCGGTCTGATCGTGTTCGTCAGGCTCGTCATCGCGTCTGCCGCTGTTGTGTCGGCGCCCGGCCACGCGCGTCACGGCCGAGTCGTGTTTCGAAATCGATTCGTTCCAAGGGTCAGCGCGAGCGGGACACTCGGCTTGTGCGGATCACCCGTCTTGGTCGCCCTTGCCGGGAAGTCGCCGTGGCGGCTTCCGGGGAAGGGCGAGGGCCGCGGATGCGGCCCTCGCGGCGACTGGTCAGTGCGCGCCCGGCTCGTCAACGATGCGGGGCAGCGTCTCGAACTGGTGGAACGGCGGCGGGGAGGGGAGCGTCCACTCGAGGGTGGTGGCACCTTCGCCCCACGGGTTGTCGGCGGCCCGCTCCTTCGAGCGGAAGGCCAGCACGACGCCGATCACGAAGACGAACATGCTGAGGCCGAAGATGTGGCCGCCATAGGTGGAGACCTTGTGCCAGCCCGCGAAGGCGTCCGGGTAGTCGGCGTAACGACGCGGCATGCCGGCCAGGCCGAGGAAGTGCATCGGGAAGAACAGGACGTTCGCGCCGATGAAGGCCAGCCAGAAGTGCAGCTTGCCAGCCCATTCCGGGATGATGTGGCCGGTCATCTTCGGGAACCAGTAGTAGACACCGGCGAAGATGATGAACACAGCGCCAAGTGACAGCACGTAGTGGAAGTGTGCCACGACGTAGTAGGTGTCGTGCAGGTACTTATCGACCGCCGAGTTGGCGAGCACCACGCCGGTGACGCCGCCGACGGTAAACAGGAAGATGAAGCCCACGGCCCAGTGCATGGCGGCGGTGAAGCGGATGGATCCGCCCCACATGGTGGCGATCCAGGAGAAGATCTTCACGCCCGTGGGCACCGCGATCACCATCGTGGCGAACACGAAGTAGGACTGCGTCTGAAGCGACAGGCCCACGGTGTACATGTGGTGCGCCCACACGACGAAGCCGACGACGCCGATCGCGACCATGGCGTATGCCATCGCAAGGTAGCCGAAGACCGGCTTGCGCGAGAACGTGGCGATGATGTGCGAGACGATGCCGAAGGCCGGCAGGATCATGATGTAGACTTCGGGGTGACCGAAGAACCAGAACAGATGCTGGTACAGGATCGGGTCGCCGCCGCCGGCCGGGTCGAAGAAGGTCGTGCCGAAGTTACGGTCGGTCAGCAGCATCGTGATGGCGCCCGCGAGCACCGGCAGCGAGAGCAGCAGCAGGAAGGCGGTGACCAGCTCGGCCCAGGCGAAGAGCGGCATCTTGTGCAGCGTCATGCCCGGGGCGCGCATGTTCAGGATGGTGGTGATGAAGTTGATCGCCCCCAGGATCGAGCCGGTGCCGGACAGGTGCAGGGCAAAGATTGCGAAGTCGACGGCCGGACCGGGATGGCCGGCAGTGGAGAGCGGCGGATAGACGGTCCAGCCGGTGCCGGCGCCGGATGCGCCGGGGGCGCCCTCGACGAACAGCGAGCACAGCAGGGAGCAGAAGCCCGCCACCGTCAGCCAGAACGAGATGTTGTTCATGCGCGGGAACGCCATGTCGGGCGCGCCGATCATGAGGGGCACGAACCAGTTGCCGAAGCCGCCGATCAGTGCCGGCATCACCATGAAGAACACCATGATGAGGCCGTGTCCGGTGACGAACACGTTGTACGTCGCCGGATTGGAGAAGAACTGCAGCCCCGGCTGTTCCATCTCCATCCGGATACCGAAGGAGAGGAACGCGCCGATCATGCCGGCGCAGAAGGCGAAGAGCAGGTAGAGCGTGCCGATGTCCTTGTGGTTCGTCGACAGGAACCAGCGGGCGAAGAACGACGGTTTATGGTCGTGGACCTCGTGGGCCTCGGCATGGGCTGCGGCTGTAGCCATGGATTCGGGTGCCTTGTGGATCTGACGGGTTCTATTCGGTCAACCGGACTTCAGCGGGCTTCGGCGAAGCTCGTTCCGTTGTCGATGCGCGCGTACTTCGTCTTCGCTTCATTCAGCCAGTCGGCATAGGCCTGCTCGCTGACGACGCGGACGACGATCGGCATGTAGGCGTGACGCTGTCCGCACAGCTCCGAGCACTGACCGTGGAAGGTGCCTTCCTTGTCGGCCCGGAACCACATCTGGTTCAGGCGGCCCGGTACGGCGTCGATCTTGAAGCCGAAGGCCGGCATCGCCCAGGAATGCAGCACGTCCGCCGCAGTGACCTGGATCTTCACGATTTTGCCAAGCGGCACGACCATCTCATTGTCGGTCTGGAGCAGGCGGGGCTGCTTGTCCTCGTCGATGTTGGCATCGAACGTGAAACCGCCGCCGGCCTCGGTCTGCGGGTACTCGTAGGACCAGTACCAGGCATGGCCGATGACCTTGACGATCATGTCGGCCTTCGGATCCGCCAGCTGCGTGCGCAGCAGGCGGAAGGACGGGATCGCCACGGCGACGAGGATCAGCACCGGCACGATCGTCCAGGCGATCTCGATCGCGGTGTTGTGGGTGGTGCGCGACGGGGTCGGGTTGGTCTTCTCGTTGAAGCGGAAGACGCACCAGAGGATCAGCCCCAGCACGAAGACCGAGATCACGAGCGAGAGCCAGTGCAGGCCGATCTCGAAGCTGAGGATGTCGCGCGCGTTCTCGGTAACCGGGATCTGCCGGCTCATCTCCCACGGCACCGGCTGACCGAATCCGGCGGCGAGCGCCCCGGATGTCGAGGCGAGCAGGGCGCCGAGGGCGGCGAGGCTCAAGGGTGATCGGGTGATCGTCCGCACCGTCCGCATCTGCCTCTCGTTGCTCCCCTGCAATTTGATTTCCCGTCGGACTTTCCCGTCTTGAATGAGCGCGGGATGGTGCCGACGTGACGGACTGCCGGTTGTGTCATCCGGCATGTATCCGATCGCGGCTTCAGATCACAAGGACGTGCCAGGTGCAACCGCACAAGCGTCGCAGAGGGTGGTTTCCGGCTGATTCGGGTGGCCTCTTAGACGCCCTGCACCGGTCTTTCGCTACGTTCGATTCGCTAGCGTGGCTTTGTATCCGGTGCGATCGCAGCACCGGATGGGCCTTTCGGAGCCGTGGATGTTGACGACACCCCAGGATTTTCCGGCCAAGCTGCCGGCTAGCGCGGTCCCGGCTCCGATGCAGGTCGTGGCCTACGCCGATGCCGCGCCCCGGGCGGGGACGCGGGTGCTCGCCGTCGAGGCGCCGGTCAACCTGGTCTACGGCAGCGTGCCGCATGCCGTCATGATGGCGTCGCCGGCCGACCTGGAGGATTTCGCCTACGGCTTCAGCCTGACGGAAGGGATCATCGAATCCGCCGACGAGATTCGCAGCACGCGCGTGGAGGTTGGCCCGGACGGGCTGCGCCTCCATGTCGAGCTGGCCCCCGGACGTCTGCGCGAGCACCTCGCGCGCAAGCGCGCCATCAGCGGGCGGACGGGCTGCGGTGTCTGCGGCATCGAGGATCTGGCGGAATTGCCACGCGCGGACATGCGGGGCGCCCCCGACATCCAGGTCTCGCTCCCGGCGATCGCCCGGGCTCTCGCCGGGCTCGACGCGGCGCAGGTGCTGGGCGCCGAGACCCGCGCCGTGCACGCCGCCGCCTGGGCTCGGCTCGACGGCACCCTGGCGTCCGTCCGCGAAGATGTCGGCCGCCACAACGCTCTGGACAAGCTGATCGGCGCCGCCATGCGGGCCGGCACCGATCCAGCAGACGGTTTCCTGGTGATCACCAGCCGGTGCTCGTTCGAGATGGTCGAGAAGGCCGCGCGCCTCGGTGCGGCCGTGATCGTGGCGATCTCGGCGCCGACCTCGCTGGCGTTGGAGCGTGCCCAAGCGCACGGGATCACACTTTGCGCCATTGCCCGCGCGGATACGCTGACCGTCTTTACCGGCTCGGAGCGTCTGAGCCCCACCGACTAGAGCAGTCCCAGATCACGTCGCGATCGAGGACGTCTCTCAGTCCTCGCGTCGACACGCTCGCTTGCGTCGAACCGGTATCGATTTCGGCGGCGAGCGTTCGGGCCAGCACTACTGGGCTCCGGCGGGCTCTTTCTCGGAGGCGCCGGGGACGATCGTCGCACCGCCGATGATTCGCACCGGCTTCTTGTCCGGCGGCGGATCCTTCCAATCGGCAGCTGGGGGCTTGGCCGCCTCGGCAACCGTGCCCGCTGCGGGCTTGGCCGGTCCCGCCTGGGCCGGACCGGCCGGAGGCGCCTTTTCGATGGCTGCGGATTTCGGCTCAGGCACAGGATCCACCCTGGATGCCTCCACGGGGGCGACCTTCGGAGCTGGCGCCTCCGGAACGTTGCGAAGTGCCGGCTTCAGCTCCGGCGCGCGCCCAGGCGCCGGGGCCCGGGCGACCTTGCGGGGCGCCTCAGGCCGCGCACGGCCATCTGGATTCAGGCCATCGGGATTGAACTCGGGACGCAGTGCCTCCGGGCTCTGGCGGCGTGCCGGACGCGCGGCCCGAGCCGGGACGCCGTCGGGCATCGCCGGCCGCAGGAGACGCTGCGGCGCCGCATTCTCCTCGGTCCATCCAAAGCCGGCGCGCGGCTGCTCCAACCGGGCGTAGCTCTCGGGCGCACCGATGCGCTGGCGTCCCACGATCGCGCCGGCGGCCGGATCGACGAACAGACGGACCGGGGCGCCCGTCGGGCTCACGGCGTCGACGACGTAGACGCGCCCGTCGAACCGCGGACGGCTGACACCGCTGAAGCCGCGATCAGCCAGGCGCCATGCGATCACCCGTGGCGGCAGGATCTCGTCCTCGAAGGCGAATTGCGCGCGGGCGCCCTGGGAGAGGCCCAGCATCAATCCGCCCGACAGAAGGGCTGCACTGAGAACCCGCTGCGCTGCGCGGCGAGACGTTCCGTTCTCGATCATCACTCTGATGCGTTCCCGTTCTGGAGACCCGGCAGAGTATCCGGTTCCGGCATGGTCCGGGCCGGTTTGCCCAGACCTCGACCATGCCGGCGAGGTCGTTGCCCCGCATGCCGCTTGTGCTCGGCACAGGTCGTAGACCGCGTGATTCGGGCGAGATTGCGGAAGCGATTGATGAACGGCGGTTTAAGTGCAGTCGCGGATGCCGCGCCCGCATGCCGGCGCGATCCCTTGCTGAAACGGTTTCAATCTGCCAATTTCGCGACTTAGGACAGCAGAACTGTCCCATTGGCCGCGCATGCCGGCCGTCGCCGTCCCGCGCGCCAGCGGGAAGTCCGGCTGGCGGTCTCGAGCGCGCCAGCACGCCGCTCCTGGAGCGGTCCGGGTTTTCGATGAACGAAGGTCGACGGGCACGTCCTCGCGGGGACCGACCGGATCGCCTGCGGCATCGGGTCGGGACGCCGCACGGTTGCGACTCACGGGCATGGAACATGCTCGCGGGCCGAGGTGCGGCGAAGGGGATCGAGGGAAGGACGAGACGAAGCATGGCACAGCGCGGACCCGCCGAAGAGTTTGCTGCTTCCAAGTTCCAGGCTTCCGCCCCGCGCGGCGGCGCGATGCCGATCACGGTGCGCGATCCCGCTCTGCCCAAAGCCCAGGGCGCCTACGATCCGGCCAACGAGCGTGATGCCTGCGGCGTCGGCTTCATCGCCGATATGCACGATCGCCGGACCCATGCCATCGTTCAGCAGGGCCTGAAGATCCTCGAGAATCTGGACCACCGCGGTGCGGTGGGTGCCGACCCCAAGATGGGTGACGGCTGCGGTATCCTCACGCAGATCCCGCACGGCTTCTTCGCGGACGAGTGCTCGCGCCTCGGCTTCGAGCTACCGCCCGCCGGGCAGTACGCCATCGGCCAGTTCTTCCTGCCCAAGGCCGAGGAGCCCCGGGCGATCATCCAGGGAATCATCGAGGCGGCCCTGGCCGACGAGGGCCTGCCGCTCCTCGGCTGGCGCGATGTCCCGGTCGACCCCGAGGATCTGGGCGTCGCCGTGAAGGCCACCGAGCCGCATCACCGGCAGGTGTTCATCGGCCGACCGGGCTCCGTCTCCGACCAGGACACGTTCGAGCGGCGCGTCTTCGTCGCCCGCAAGGTGATCTCCAACAAGGTCTACGCCCTGGACGACCCGCGGGTGAAAGAGTTCTACCCGGTCTCCGTCTCGACCCGGACCATCGTGTACAAGGGCATGGTTCTGGTCACCCAGATCGGCGACTACTTCCTCGACCTGAAGGACGAGCGTTTCGTCTCGGCGATCGCCCTGGTCCACCAGCGCTTCGCGACCAACACCTTCCCGACCTGGCGCCTGTCGCACCCCTACCGGATGGTCGCCCATAACGGCGAGATCAACACACTGCGCGGCAACGTCAACTGGATGGCGGCCCGGCAGGCGAGCGTCGATTCGGACCTGTTCGGCAACGACATCTCGAAGCTCTGGCCGATCTCCTACGAGGGCCAGTCCGACACCGCGTGCTTCGACAACGCCCTCGAGTTCCTGGTGCAGGGCGGCTACCCGCTCGCCCACGCCATGATGATGCTGATCCCGGAGGCCTGGGCCGGCAACCCGCTGATGAGCGAGGAGCGGCGCGCCTTCTACGAGTACCACGCCGCCCTGATGGAGCCCTGGGACGGCCCCGCGGCCGTGGCCTTCACGGATGGCCGCCAGATCGGCGCCACCCTCGACCGCAACGGCCTGCGCCCGGCCCGCTACATCGTCACCGATGACGGGCTGGTCGTGCTCGCTTCGGAAATGGGCACGCTGCCGATCCCCGACGAGAAGATTGTTCAGTCCTGGCGCCTGCAGCCGGGCCGGATGCTTCTGATCGACCTGCAGAAGGGCCGGATCGTCTCCGACGAGGAGATCAAGGGCGAGCTCGCCGCCGCGCATCCCTACGCCGACTGGGTCAAGAACACCCAGATCGTGCTGGAAGATCTCAAGCCCGTCGTGGCGCGGGAGACGCGCTCCGACGTGGGCCTGCTCGATCGCCAGCAGGCCTTCGGCTACACCCAGGAAGACCTCAAGCTGCTGATGCAGCCCATGGCCGTCACCGGCCAGGAGGCGGTCGGCTCGATGGGGACGGACACGCCGCTCTCGGCGCTCTCCGAGAAGTCCAAGCTGCTCTATACCTACTTCAAGCAGAACTTCGCGCAGGTCACCAACCCGCCGATCGACCCGATCCGCGAAGAGGCGGTGATGAGCCTCGTCTCGTTCATCGGGCCGCGGCCGAACCTGCTCGACATGGAGGGCGCGTCCCGGCGCAAGCGCCTGGAAGTCCGCCAGCCGATCCTGACCAACGGCGACCTGGAGAAGATCCGCTCGATCGGCCATTTCGAGGACCGGTTCGACACCAAGACCCTGGACATGACCTACCCGGCCGAGATGGGCGCGCAGGCCATGGACGGGGCGCTCGACCGCCTCTGCGACCGGGCCGAGGCGGCGGTGCGCGGCGGCTACAACATCATCGTGCTGACCGACCGCGCGGTCGGTCCGGATCGGGTGCCGATCCCGGCCCTCCTGGCGACCGCGTCGGTGCACAACTACCTGATCCGCAAGGGTCTGCGCACCTCGGTCGGCCTCGTGGTCGAGTCGGGCGAGCCGCGTGAGGTGCACCACTTCGCCTGCCTGGCCGGCTACGGCGCGGAGGCCATCAATCCCTATCTCGCCTTCGAGACGCTGCTGGCGATGAAGGACGAGTTCCCGCCGGACCTCACCGATGACGAGATCATCTACCGCTACATCAAGGCGATCGATAAGGGCCTGCTCAAGGTCATGTCGAAGATGGGCATCTCGACCTACCAGTCGTATTGCGGCGCCCAGATCTTCGACGCGGTCGGGCTCAACTCGACCTTCGTCGGCCGCGACTTCTTCGGCACGGCCACGACCATCGAGGGCGTCGGCATGGCCGAGGTCGCTGAGGAGACCGTCAGCCGTCACCGCGACGCTTTCGGCGACGCCCCGATCTACCGCAACGCCCTCGATGTCGGCGGCGAGTACGCCTACCGGCTGCGCGGCGAGGCTCATACCTGGACGCCCGACACGATCGCGACGCTCCAGCACGCGGTGCGCCTTAACGTGCCGGAGCGCTACCGCGAATACGCCGCGCTGGTGAACCGGCAGGAGAGCCAGCTCAAGACCCTGCGGGGCTTGTTCCGCCTCAGGAGCGCAACCGAACTCATCCGCCAGCCGGTGCCGCTGGATTCGGTCGAGTCGGCCTCCGAGATCGTCAAGCGCTTCGCCACCGGGGCGATGTCGTACGGGTCCATCTCGAAGGAAGCGCACGAGACGCTCGCCATCGCGCTGAACTCCTTCGGCGGTCGCTCGAACTCGGGCGAGGGCGGCGAGGAGGTCGAGCGATTCAAGCCGCTGCCGGACGGGCGTTCGCGCCGGTCCGCGATCAAGCAGGTCGCCTCGGGCAGATTCGGCGTTACGACGGAATATCTCGTCAACGCCGACATGATGCAGATCAAGGTCGCGCAGGGCGCCAAGCCCGGCGAGGGCGGCCAGCTGCCCGGCCACAAGGTCGACGCCAAGATCGCAAAGGTCCGCTACGCCACCCCGGGCGTCGGCCTGATTTCGCCGCCGCCGCACCACGACATCTACTCGATCGAGGATCTGGCCCAGCTGATCTTCGACCTGAAGAACGTGAACCCGTCCGCGGACGTGTCGGTGAAGCTCGTCTCCGAGGTCGGCGTCGGTACCGTGGCGGCCGGCGTCGCCAAGGCGCGGGCGGACCACATCACCATCTCGGGCTACGACGGCGGCACCGGCGCCGCGCCGCTGACCTCGCTCAAGCATGCGGGCGGACCGTGGGAGACCGGTCTCGCCGAGACCCAGCAGACGCTGGTGCTCAACGGCCTGCGCGGCCGCGTCGCCCTCCAGGCCGACGGCGGCATCCGCACCGGTCGCGACGTGGTCATCGCGGCCCTGCTCGGCGCCGACCAGATGGGCTTCTCGACCGCTCCCCTGATCGCGGCCGGCTGCATCATGATGCGCAAGTGCCACCTCAACACCTGCCCGGTGGGCGTCGCCACGCAGGATCCGGTGCTGCGCAAGCGCTTCAAGGGCACGCCCGAGCACGTGGTGAACTACTTCTTCTTCGTGGCCGAGGAGGTGCGCGAGATCCTGGCCTCCCTCGGCTTCACCAAGCTGGAAGAGCTCGTCGGGCGTTCGGACGTGCTCGACAAGGTCGAGGCCATAGCCCACTGGAAGGCGCGCGGGCTCGATTTCACCAAGCTGTTCCATCGCCCCAAGGTGGCGGACGGCATCGCCATCCGGCACGTTGAGAAGCAGCACCACCCGATCGACACGGTCCTGGACCGGCGCCTGATCGAGGGGGCCCGGAACGCCATCGAGACCGGCGAGCCGGTGGTCGTCACCGACGTGATCCGCAACTCGGACCGGGCCGCCGGTGCGATGCTGTCCGGCATGGTCGCCAAGGCGCACGGTCACGAGGGCTTGCCGGACGACACTATCGTGGTGAAGCTGTCGGGCACCGCCGGCCAGAGCTTCGGCGCCTGGGTCGCGGCCGGCGTCACCATCGAGCTGACCGGCCACGGCAACGACTACGTCGGCAAGGGCCTTTCGGGCGGCAAGCTGATCATCCGCCCGAGCGATGCGCTGCGGTCGCCACCCGACCGGACCATCATGGTCGGCAACACCGTGCTGTACGGGGCGATCGCCGGAGAGTGTTACATCCGCGGCTCCGCGGGCGAGCGCTTCGCGGTCCGCAATTCCGGCGCGATCACGGTGGTCGAAGGCATGGGTGACCATGGCTGCGAGTACATGACCGGCGGGGTCGTGGTGTCGATCGGCGAGACCGGACGCAACTTCGCGGCCGGCATGTCGGGCGGCATCGCGTACGTCCTTGACGAGGACGGCTCGTTCTCGGCCCGCTGCAACCTGTCGATGGTCGATCTCGAGCCCGTCGAGGAGGAAGACGACCTGATGCGCCGCTTCCACCAAGACGGCGATCTCGAGACCAAGGGGCGCGTCGACATCCTGGCCGACATGTCCGGCCACGATGAGGAGCGCCTCAGCCAGCTCATCACCAACCATCTCAAGTATACCGGCAGCCCGCGGGCGAAGCAGATCCTCGACGACTGGGCGAGCTTCCGCACCAAGTTCGTCAAGGTGATGCCGGTGGAATACCGCCGCGCGCTGCGCGAGATGGAGATGGCGCGGATGCCGGTGGCAGCGGAGTAAGGCTATCGGTATCGGCGCCCGTGCGACGCGGGCGCCGATCGCGGAATGACGGTTTAATAGGCTGCAGCATCGGTCGATCTGCGGGCCTCAAGGGTTGATCGATGGGCAAGATCACGGGTTTCCTCGAGTTCGACCGGCAGGAGCAGAAGTACCAGCTCGCAGCCGATCGCGTGCGGCACTTCCGCGAGTTCACGCTGCCGCTCGACGAGCACGACCTGACCAAACAGGCCGCGCGCTGCATGGATTGCGGCATCCCGTTCTGCCACGGCCCGACCGGCTGCCCGGTCCACAACCAGATCCCGGACTGGAACGACCTCGTGTTCCAGTCCGATTGGGAGGAGGCGTCGCGCAACCTCCACTCGACCAACAACTTCCCGGAATTCACCGGTCGCGTCTGCCCGGCGCCCTGCGAGGAGGCGTGTACGCTCAACCTCGAGAATCAGCCGGTGGCGATCAAGACGATCGAGCAGGCGATCGCCGACCGCGCGTGGAACATGGGCTGGATCAAGCCCGAGCCGGCGTCGATGCGCACCGGCAAGCGCGTGGCCGTCGTCGGCTCCGGCCCGGCGGGTCTCGCGGCGGCCCAACAGCTGGCCCGGGTCGGCCACGACGTGCACGTGTTCGAGCGCGAGCCGACGGCCGGTGGCCTGCTCCGCTACGGCATCCCCGACTTCAAGATGGAGAAGCGCCACATCGATCGCCGCGTCCGGCAGATGGAGGGCGAGGGCGTTGTCTTCCACTACAACCAGAACGTCGGCGTGACCAAGCCGGTCGACGAGCTGAAGGCCGAGTTCGATGCGGTGATGTTCTGCGGCGGTGCGGAGGATCCCCGCAACCCGCAGCTGCCCGGGCAGGAACTCGAGGGCGTCCACTACGCCATGCCTTACCTGATCCAGTCGAACCGGCGCGTGGCCGCGGAGCCGATGCGCGGCAACGGCGAAGCCCCGATCCTGGCGTCGGGCAAGAACGTCGTCGTGATCGGCGGCGGTGACACCGCCTCCGATTGCGTCGGCACCGCGTTCCGCCAGGGCGCGCTGTCGGTGACGCAGCTCGACATCCGGCCCCGGCCGCCCGAGCGCGAGGACAAGCTGACGGTGTGGCCGTACTGGCCGACCAAGATGCGGACCTCGTCCAGCCAGGCGGAAGGTGCGGAGCGCGAGTTCCAGGCGGCGACGCTGCGGCTCGACGGCAACAAGAAGGGCCGGCTGACCGGCGTGGTCTGCGCCCGGGTCGACGCCAAGCGGCAGCCGATGCCCGGGACCGAATTCATCCTGCCGGCCGATCTCGTCTTCATGGCGATCGGTTTCGCCGGATCGGTGCAGAAGGGCTTGCTCGACCAGTCCGGCATCAGCGTCAGCAAGCGCGGGAACGTCGAGGCGAACGAGGAGGATTACCGCACCTCGGATCCGAAGATCTGGAGCGCCGGCGACATGCGCCGGGGTCAGTCCCTGGTTGTCTGGGCGATCCGAGAGGGCCGTCAGGCGGCCCGTGCCATCGACGAAGCCTTGATGGGTGCGAGCGTCCTACCGCGGTGAGGTAGGTTCAGTCCCGGCGCTCGGTGCGAGCGCAGCGCCGGGATCACCACTCAGCCGGGGGGCCAGCGGAAATCGTCGGCGCGGCCGGGCTGGGGCATCGGCGCATTGCCGCGGACCAGCGTCCGCTCCACGGTGCCGAGGTTGTCCGAATCGCGCGGACGGCCGGTCAGCAGCGTCCCGCCGGGGGAGACCTCGGTGCGCCCGAGGGGCACGACCGGCCCGGCCGCGGGCTTGACCGGCAGCGCTGGGACGCCTGGAGGTTCCGGCAGGCTCGGCAGCATCGCGGTGATCTGCCGATCGATCGCCGCGGTGTCGGTGGGCTGGCCGGAACCGTCGAGGCTCGGACCGGGCGTCGCGCTCGGCGCCCCCGGCGCGATAGTCGCGGTGGGCGGCGGATCGGTCAGCGCCGGCGTGGCCGTTCCCATCAGGCGCTTCAGCTCGACATCGGCGAAATGCGCCAGCTTGCGGTCGCCCGCCTTGGTGAAGTGCACGCCGTCGGCGGTCCGCAGCTTGGCGATCTGACCTTCCGGATCCGGGCCCGAGGCCGCGTAGCGGTCGCGGTCGTCGACGAAGCCGGGCCAGATGTCGACATAGGTCGCGCCGGCCTTCGTCACGGTGTCCCGGACGATGTCGTTGAGGCTCGCGAGATCCCGGCTCAAGCTCTCGCTCTGCACCGGCGGAAGCCCGACCCAGACCAGCGGCACCTTGTGGTCGGCAAACACCTTCACGAGGGCCTCGACCCGGGCGCGGTACAGGGCCTTCCAGCGATCGGTGAGCGGATCGACGGTCTCGTCACCTTCACGGATCGGCTGGCGGTCGTTGGCGCCCAGCATGACCAACGCGTAGCGGACCTTGGGATTGGTGCGCAGGTAGTCTTCGGCGCTCTTGGGCCAATCGACCACGTCCCTGCGCACGAGTCCGCTGTCGCCCTTCGCCCGATCGACGACCGCGATGTCGGCGTTGTCCTCGAAGACGTCGTCCAGACCGTGGGCAAGGTGGTCGGCCAGCGAATCGCCGAACACCGCGATCTGGACGTTCGGCGCGGTCTTGGCGATGGCGGGCTTCGGCGCCACCGGCGCCCGGGCGGGCCGCTCCCGGCGCTTGACGGACGGCGAGGGCCGCTGCGCGTCCGCGTTTCCGATCGTGCTGCGCGGACGCGGCGCCCGGTAGGTGCGCTCCGGCGGTGGAGCGACCGGCTGGGGCCGGTCCTCCCACGGCCAGTAGAACTGCCGCGGCGCTTCCTGGGGCGGTGCGTAGCGGGGCTGGCGGGCGCTGGAGCCGTCGTCGCGATAATAGGCATCGCGCGGGCGCCGCCGCGGCGGGGCCTCGTAATAGGCGCCGCCCTCGGGCCGCTGATAGCTGTCGCCCCATTGTGCCTGAGCGGGTGTGCCGCCGACCAGGGACAGGCCCGCTTGGCTCAACAGGACGGCGAATCCGAGGATGGCCGGACGCGCCGTACGACGCCAGACTGCGACTCCCATGCAGATCCCGCACCTTGAAGGCGACCGAAAAACACCGGTCGGTAGGCGGCACTATACGGGAGACCGACTTGCGCGTCTAAACCCGCCCTCGGAGGCCGATTACCGCGCCGGATCGTGCCGGCCCTGGACGTGGGCGAGCAACGCCGGCGAGGCATACCCATCCGCCGGCAGGCCGGCCGCGATTTGGTAGCGCCGCACGGCGTCGCGCAGCTTCGGCCCGGCGCGGCCATCGGTCGGGCCCTCGTAGAAGGCGGCGGTCGCCAGACCTGTTTGCAGCGCGCGCAATCCCGCTCCGTCGAGGCGTGGTCCTGTAGGCCAGGGCGCCGCGAGCGCGGGGGCGCCGTCCAGGCGGTCGGCGAGGTGGCCGACGGCCAGCGCGTAGGAATCCGAGGTGTTGTACTGGCGGATCACCTCGAAGTTGCCGGTGATCAGGAAAGCCGGCGCCCCGAGACCGCCGGGCAGGAACAGCGCGGCGTCCCCACGCCCGGGCAACGGCTTTCCGTCCGTCCGCCGGACACCCCGCGCGGCGAAGCCGGAGATCGGCCCGGCATAGGCGTTCAGGTCGAAACCGTCGGGCAGACGCACCTCATAGCCCCAGGACAGCGTCGGATCCCAGCCCAGGTCCTTGAGATAGGCCGCGATCGATCCGAGCGAATCCGCTTCGCTGGTCCAGATGTCCCTGCGGCCGTCGCCGTCGAAATCGACCGCGTGGGCTAGGTAGGTGGACGGCAGGAACTGCACCTGCCCCATGGCCCCCGCCCAGCTTCCGCTCATGCGCTCGGGCGCGATATCGCCGCGCTGGAGGATCGCCAGGGCGGCCAGCAACTCGTCGCGGAACAGCGTGCCGCGATGCCGGGCCTCCGCCAGGGTCGCCAGCGCCCGGATCGTGGAAAGGTTGCCGGCGCTCGCGCCGAAATCGGATTCGACGCCCCAGAACGCCAGCACGATCGGCGCCGGGACGCCGTAGTGCGCCTCGATCGCTTTCAGCGTGCGCGCGAGGGTGCCCGCTCGTGCGCGTCCGTGGGCGATGCGGCCTGCCGAGACCGCGCCGACCAGGTAATCCCAGACCGGCCGCACGAACTCGCCCTGCTGGCGCGTCCGCGCCAGGACGCCGGGATCGGGTGCCGTGATGCCCCGGAACGCGGCCGCGAAGGTCTCGGCCGAGACGCCGCGGGCTTCGGCCTCCGGACGCAGGGACGCGATGAACGCCTGGAAGGCGCCGTTCGGTGCCGTCGGCTTCGCGGCCCCGGCTACCGCGGGGCAGAGGGAGAGGGCGGCAGCGAGCAGGGTGCGGCGCGACGGCATCGCCTCAAGCCCCGGTTCGCGGACTGGATTTGCCCGTTCGGGCCAGCGACTGGTCGAGCCCGGTGGCCCGGTCGTCGCTCGGCACGATTCCCGTGCGGCCGGTATCCAGCAGGTCCCAAACCATGCGGCCGCCGATGGATCCGGCCCCGCCTGTCACCAGACCCGTCATGTCGTCCGCTCCGAAGCCGCTCCGAGGGAAGCTGCCGGGAGCCTTGCCCGAACCGGGCACGGGCAGGCAAGGCGCCCACCCCGCTTCATCGCGCGTTCAAACGCCCGGTGAGATATCATCTGGTAACGGCCACTTTAGGTGGTCGCAGACGGGATATTTACGGTGCTTTGCCTCATACTATCGACGTAGAGGCCTTGCGAAGCATCGTGTTAGGCTATCTCACTGCCTGAACCATTGACCGTGTCATCCCATTCTGTTTCCGAGGTTGCCGCTTGATGAAACCGATCCGCAAGGCTGTCCTGCCCGTCGCGGGGCTGGGCACGCGATTCCTGCCCGCCACGAAGGCGGTCCCGAAGGAAATGCTCACGGTCGTGGACCGGCCGGTCGTCCAGCATGTCGTCGATGAAGCGCGCGAAGCCGGCATCGAGCACTTCATCTTCGTCACGGGACGCGGCAAGGCGGTGATCGAGGACCATTTCGATATTGCCTTCGAGCTCGAGCACACCCTTCAGGAACGCGGGAAGACCGCTGCCTACGAAGAGCTGAAACGCGATCTGCCCAAGGCCGGCCAAACAAGCTTCACCCGCCAGCAGGCCCCCCTCGGCCTCGGTCATGCGGTCTGGTGCGCCCGGGAGATCGTCGGCGACGAGCCCTTCGCGGTGCTGCTGCCGGATATGCTGAGCCGCGGCTGCATGCAGCAGATGCTCGCAACCTATGAGCGCCATGGCGGCAACGTCATCGCGGTCGAGGAGGTGGCGCCCGAAGAGACGCACCAATACGGTATCGTCAGCGTCGGCGAGACCTACGGTCAGTCGTTCGAGATCACCGGCATGGTCGAGAAGCCGAAACAGGGCACCGCACCATCGAATTTCATCATCTCCGGCCGCTACATCCTCCAGCCCGAGATCTTCGGGATCCTGGAGCACGGGAAGAAGGGCGCCGGCGGCGAGATCCAGCTCACCGACGCCATGATCGACCTGATGGGCACGCAGGACTTCTTCGGCATGCACTACGAGGGCCGGACCTACGACACCGGCTCGAAGATCGGGTTCCTGACTGCGAACCTGGCTTACGCGCTGGAGCGGCCGGATCTCGCCGGCCCGCTGCGCGCCGAGATGGAAAAACTCCTGAAGCAGAGCTGAGGCCTTTGCGCGTTGCGCGCTTGAGCCATGCATTCGACGCGCGGGCGGAGACGATTTTGCCCTTGCGTCTTGTGCGCCGCACTGTAATTTGTGCATTGCGAGATCGCGATGGCGTCGCGGTCCCGTAGCCCTTCTTGGGCGTTTCCTCCCTAGACTTCGGGCCGCTCCTTCGGGAGTGGCCTTTTTTCTTGTCTCGACCTCCTCGTTGCGTGCTCCGTCGATTGATCGACGGGCCCGTGGTCTCGCCGCGGCGGACCTTCCCAAGGCTATGGGTGAGGAAGGCCGTTTCGAACGCCGATTTTCGTGGCGGCGCCGGACGTGGACTGTGTGCAGCCTACTCGGCGGCGATCCGGCTGGGCGTAAGGTCACCGAGATCGGCCGCCACGCCGGCCACAACCGACCGCAGTGCCTTCACGAGGCTCGGGAAATCAGGCGTCGTCGTGAGGCTCGCCTCGTCCATGTACAACGCCCGGTTGACCTCTATCTGCAGAGCATGCCGCCCGAGGTTGGGCTCGCCGTAATGCTCGGTGATGAAGCCGCCCGCGTAGGGTTTGTTGCGGACCACCCGGAAACCCTTGGCGCGGAACGCGGCCTCGAACGCCTCGATCAGGCCCGGCGCGCACGCGGTGCCGTAGCGGTCGCCCAGGACCATGTCGGCCTTGATCTCGGTATCGCGTCCGAGACTTGAGGACGGCATCGAGTGGCAATCGATCAGGATGCAATGGCCGTGCGTCCGCGCCGTGCGCTGGATCAGGCCGCGCAGGACTCGGTGGTAGGGTTTGTACAGGGCCTCGATGCGGGCGATCGCATCGCCGACCGGCAGGCGCCGGGCGTAGATCTCCTGGCCGTCCGCCACGACCCGCGGAACGGTGCCAAGCCCGCCCGCGACCCGCATCGACCGGGTGTTGGCGAAGGGCGGCAAACGGCCGTCGAACATGCGTGGGTCGAGCTCGTAGGGCTCGCGGTTCACGTCCAGGAAAGCCCGCGGGAAATTCGCCCGGAGCAGCGGTGCGCCGAGTTCGACCACGGAGGCGAAAAGGCGATCGACATGGGCATCCTCGGAGCGGCGCAGAGTGAGCGCGTCCAGGCGCGAGGCGGCGACGAAATCGGGGGGGTAGACGGCGCCGGAATGGCCGGTATTGAAGACGAAGGGCAGGATGTGCGTCGCCGGTTCTTCGACCGCGAAAGCCGGGGCGAAACCGAGGGCGTCGGGCTGTACCGTTTCGGGCGCGGTCATGGGTTGCGTGCACACCCCGGCGTCTGGAAAAGCGCGGCGGATACGCAGTGTGGTATGCGGATGATCGCCTGTCCACCCTGATGCCGACGGCCCACAGGGCCGTTTTCGAGACACGCGGCGCCGGCTGCGGGCTCCAATCCTAACACCTTGTTTACCATCGCGTCCCTTTATGGGATCAACATTTCGACTCGAGGGCTCGGAAACGGCCGATGAAAATCCTGCTGGCGGAAGACGACAACGACATGCGCCGGTTCCTGGCCAAGGCGCTGCAGAACGCGGGCTACGATGTCCTGTCCTTCGACAACGGCCTCTCGGCCTACAACCGGCTGCGCGAGGAGCCGTTCGAGCTGCTGCTGACCGATATCGTGATGCCCGAGATGGACGGGATCGAGCTGGCGCGGCGCGCCACCGAGCTCGACCCGGACATCAAGGTGATGTTCATCACCGGCTTCGCCGCGGTGGCGCTCAACCCGGATTCGAAGGCTCCGAAGGATGCCAAGGTCCTGTCGAAGCCGTTCCACCTGCGCGATCTCGTCAACGAGGTCGAGAAGCTGATGGCCGCCTGACCGGCCGATCGGCTCTGGATTCACCAGGGGCCGCTGCGGTTGCGGCTCGGTTCGGCTGTGACCACACGGGCATAGGTAAATCGACGGGCGTACTCCTATATGACGGGAGTTCCCGCGCGAGATGACGCCCGCCATGCAGCCGGTCACGATCTACACCACGGCCTGGTGCCCTTACTGTTCGGCGGCCAAGAGCCTGCTGAAGGAGAAGGGCGTCGCCTTCCAGGAAATCGACGTCGAGCGCGCCCAGGGTGGCCGGGCCGTGATGGTCGAGCGCGCCGGTGGCCGCACCAGCGTACCGCAGATCTTCATCGGATCGACCCATGTCGGCGGCTGCGACGATCTCTACGCCTTGGATCGTGCCGGCAAGCTCGATCCGCTGCTGACGGACAAGGCCGATGCCTGAGAGGCGCTTCACCGCCGCCTGCGTGCAGATGCGCTCGGGCCGCGACCCGGGCGCCAATCGCGACGCGGCTGTTGCCGGGGTGCGCGAGGCTGCCGACCGCGGCGCGCATTACGTCCAGACTCCCGAGATGACGTCGCTGGTCGAGCGCAGCCGCGAGCGCCTGTTCGCGCACGTCACCGAGGCCGAGCAGGATCCGACCCTGGCCGGCCTGCGGCAGACCGCCCGGGACACCGGGGTGATGGTGCATATCGGCTCGCTGGCGGTGCGGTCGGGCGACAAGATTGCCAACCGGGCCTTCCTGATCGGCGCGGATGGGGAGATCCTGGGGTCCTACGACAAGCTGCACCTGTTCGATGTCGACCTGCCGAGCGGCGAGCGCTGGCGTGAATCGGCCACCTATACCGGCGGCGCCTGCGCGGTGGTGGCGGCGACCCCTTGGGCGACGCTCGGCCTGACGATCTGCTACGATATCCGCTTCCCGGCCTTGTACCGCGCCCTCGCAGAGGCTGGGGCCGAGGTGCTCACCGCACCGGCCTGCTTCACCCGCCAGACCGGTGAGGCGCATTGGCACATCCTCCAGCGGGCGCGGGCGATCGAGTCAGGCGCCTTCATGATCTCGGCGGCCCAGGGTGGAATCCACGAGGACGGCCGCGAGACCTTCGGCCATTCCATGATCGTCGATCCCTGGGGGCGGGTGCTCGCCGATGCCGGCGGGTCCGAGCCGGGCGTGATCCTGGCCGAGATCGACCTCGCTCAGGTCGCTGACGCTCGGGCGCGGATTCCCGCCCTGCAACACACGCGCGCGTTCACAATCGAGCGCATCGGGCCTCAGGTTCAGGCCGTACAGTAAGCACACCCATGATCCGGTACAGTCTCGTTTGCGAATCCGCGCACGGCTTCGACAGCTGGTTCCCGTCCTCCGAATCCTACGATGCGCAGGCGGAGCGTGGGCTGGTGACCTGCCCGATCTGCGAGAGCGCGAATGTCACGAAGGCGCTGATGGCGCCCAACGTGGCCCGCAGCGATCGCAATGAGCGTCCGGCGCCGGCGGCGCCCCAGGCCGAAGCTCCGATGGCGATGATCGCGGAGCCCGAGCGGCAGGTACGGGCGATGCTGCGGGCGCTGCGCGAGCAGGTCGTGGCCAATTCCGAGCATGTCGGGACGCGCTTCCCAGAGGAGGCGCGCAAGATCCACTACGGTGAGGCCGAGGGCCGCTCGATCTACGGCGAGGCCAGCCCGGCCGAAGCGCGCGCCCTCATCGATGAGGGGATCGACGTCGCGCCGATCCCGATCATGCCCGACGACCGCAACTGAGGCGCACCGTACCGCGGGAGCTCAGGACCGCAGGGCTGCGGTGCCGGCGAACGAGGCCAGGACGAAGGCGACGACGGCGTTCCACCCGGCCAGGGAGATCCCGAGGATGCGCAAGGCCGCCACCGAGCAATCCACGACCTTCGTGTTCTGAAGCGCATTCAGGAATTCGCCGACCTGTCCCGGGTTCGCACCCGTGCCGCCGCCGCAATCGCTCGGGCCCGGCCAGAATCCCCATTCCGCGCCACCATGGTAGACGCCGAGCCCGGCGCCATACAGGAGCCCCAGGGCGGCGAGCCCGAGCGCCAGGCGAGCCAGGCGCTCGGGCGCGAACAGCGCGGCGAGCCCAAGGGGCAGGGCGGCGTAGAAGGGCAGGCGCTCGGTCAGGCAGAGCTTACACGGCGCATAGCCGTAGCCGTACTGCAGCACCAGAACGGCGGCCAGGACCAATGCCGAGCCGAGAGCCAGCCCAAGACCCGCCTTCTTGAGGCGCAGTGCCGACGCGAAGTTCATGGCTACAGGATCACCTTGAACAGCAGGAAGCCGAGGACGATCACGGCGACCGAGATCGCCACGACCACGTTGAGATGCCGATCGAGCACGCCGCGGATCTGGACGCCGTAGCGGCCCAGCAGTCCGGCCAGGATGAAGAACCTGGCCCCGCGGGTGACGATCGACAGCACCGTGAACCAGAACAGGCTGTAATGGGCGAAGCCCGACGTGATCGTGACGAGCTTGTACGGGATCGGCGTGAGCCCCTTCAACAGGATCACCCAATGGCCGTAGCGGGCGTAGGAATCCTGGAAGGTCGCGGCCGAATTCTGCAGCCCGTACAGCCGGATCAGCCACTCGCCGAGGGAATCGAACAGCAGCGCCCCGATCGCGTAGCCGACCAGCCCGCCGAGCACCGAGGCCACCGTGGCGATCGTCGCGTAGAGCCAGACCCGATCCGGACGGCTGACCGCCATCGGGACCAGCATCGCGTCCGGCGGGACCGGGAAGAACGAGCTTTCGGCGAAGGCGACGGCCCCGAGCACGTAGGGCGCGGAGGGCCTGCCGCTGAGCGCGAGGATCCACGCGTAGAGCCGGCGGAGCATTCAGGGTCCGGGTCGTGAGGAAGCGGCCGTCCTTTGAGCACAGGCGCCGCGCCTTGGCCAGATCGGCAGTGTCGGCAAAAAACCCGGCCGCGCACCCTTGGCGTGGAGGCCACACTTATGCGAAGAGCCCGACGCGCGCGGGTATGGCGGAATTGGTAGACGCGGGCGACTCAAAATCGCCAGCCGCAAGGCGTGGGGGTTCGATTCCCTCTACCCGCACCATCGTCTCGGCTTCCGAGCGATCGAGCAGCGCGCATCGGACCGGGCCTTTCGCTGCGTCGCCCATGAGAGTCTCCGGTTGTGGCCGCATCGTTGCTCACGCGCGAGCGCTTGCGTCGCGGCCTGTTCGCTCTGACGCCCGACGGATCATCCCCTATCTCTGCCGTCTACGCGGATGCAGGGTCCGCGTTGCGCCGGGGGCGGTATCGTGAGCCACAACAGACGCGTCGCGATCCTGGGCGCTGGAATGGCCGGCGCCACGGCGGCGCGTCATCTCGCCGAGGCCGGCCTGCCCGTGCAGGTGTTCGACAAGGGACGCGGCGTCGGCGGCCGCATGGCGACCCGCCTTTCGGGCACGATGCAGTTCGACCATGGCGCGCAATTCCTACGTGCGCACGGCGATGCCTTCGCCGCGCGGGTTGCCGACTGGGACATGCGCGGGATCACGGCGCCCTGGGGCGGGGCGATGCGCCGCGTCGGCGTGCCGGGCATGACCGCGCCGGTCCGGGACTTTCTGGCCGAACTTCCCGTGTCCAGCGGTACGACGATCACGCGTATCGTCCGCGACGAGGCGTCCTGGCGACTGACCGACAGCGCGGGCGGGCATCACGGCCCGTTCGCGGCGCTGGCGATCACCTTCCCGGCGCCACAGACCGTTACGCTGTTGGCGGCCTCCGGTTTCGCGATGCCCGAGATCCAGCATGTCTCCTACGCACCGTGCTGGTCGCTGATGCTCGCGGTCGATGAGGCGCCCACGGCAGCCCTGATCGAGCCGAAGGACGGTCCGCTCGGGCTCATCGCGACGGACTCGTCGAAACCCGGCCGTCCCGCCGGCATCCGCCTGACCGTACACGCGAAGCCCGATTGGTCGCGCGCGCATCTGGAACTGTCGCGGGATGCGGTCGTGTCCGAGTTGACGCGGGCTGCGGCGGCGTGTCTGGCCGCGCCGCTTCGGCCGAGCTACGCGGAGGCGCATCGCTGGCGCTTCGCCCAGGTCGAGACCGCCTTGGGTCGCCCCTGCCAGTACGATCCCGCGCTCCGACTGGGAGCGGCCGGCGACTGGTGTCTCGGGCCGCGGATCGAAGCGGCCCATGACAGCGGCCTGGCGCTTGCGCAGGCGATCCTCGGCGATCTCGGCCCGGCCGCGTGATCCCGCCCATCGCCTTCCACCCGGCCTACGAATCGAGCCTTCCGGCGGGCCATCGCTTCCCGATGCGCAAATATGGCCTGCTGGCCGAGACGCTGGTGGCCAAGGGGCTGGCGCCGCTCGGCTTCGTCACCCCGGAGCTCGCCGGGGCCGAGATCCTGGTCCAGGCGCACGACCCCGCCTACGTGGCTTCCGTCCTCGCCGTCGCGGTCCCGCCGGAGATCGAGCGCGCCATAGGCCTACCCGTGGATGCTGCCCTGGTCCGCCGCTCGCGCGCCTCCGTGGGCGGGACGCTCCTGGCCGCCCGCCTGGCCCTGGCCGAGGGGCTGGCCGGAAGCGCGGCCGGTGGAAGCCATCACGCACGGCGGCTTCAGGGTGCAGGCTTCTGCGTGCTGAACGACGTGGCCGTCGCCGCCCGCACGCTGCAGGCGGAGGGCGCGGTGAGGCGTGTCCTGGTGGTCGATCTGGATGTCCACCAAGGCGATGGCACCGCGGATTGCCTGGCGCTCTGCCCGGAACTGTTCACGCTCTCGATCCACTGCGAGAACAACTATCCCGCGCACAAGATCGCCGGGGACCTCGATATCGGCCTGCCGGACCGTCTCGATGACGGCGGCTACCTCGACGTGCTGCGCGCCCGGCTGCCGCCGCTCCTCGACGCGCTGGCGCCCGACCTAGTGTTCTACAATGCCGGAGTCGATCCGCACCGCGACGACCGCCTCGGGCGGCTCTGCCTGACGGATGCGGGCCTGCTCGCCCGGGATCGGTTCGTCATCGCGCAGGCCCGCACCCGCGCTATCCCGGTCGTTGCGGTGATCGGCGGCGGCTACACCTACGATGTCGAGGCGCTGGCGCTGCGGCATTCACTGGTCTTCGAGGCGATGGCCGCGGAGGCTGCGGCGGACTCCGCCTCCAGGTGAGGCCCGGATGCATCAGGTCCCGGCGGATGAGTGTGGACCGGCGGCCCGGAAAGGTTTTGGGAAGGGTCGCCGCCGAAGATCCGGAAGTCACGGATCGATGAGACGACGCCGGGCGGGCGTGTTGAACAGCTTCGCCCCAGGCAGACATGCTGAAGATCCAGTGACGCCATTGGGACTCAGCCATGCTTACGCGAATCTGGGAGGTCTTGAAGGCGACGATAGCGGCGGTGGCCCTGATCACCGCGGCTCTCGTCTCGGCGGACAAGCTCGATCGGCAGAAGGCGCCGGCCAATGCCGCCGCGTCACAGATCGAGCCTGTGGCAACCGGGGCGATCACGCCGGTGGCAAGACCCTGACCGTACGAGACGCGCTGCAGGATATCCGGCTGAGGTGCCGCATGGCGGTGACGATCCGCGGCGCTGCGGCAGAATAGGTCGGTCGCGCGATGGATATTTCGGTGTGTCGCGGCGTTCACGCCGCACTTCGAGGCTTGGCCGTTAAAGCCCATCCATCATCCGCCTGAGGATTCCCGTCGATGAAGTCCGCCACGTTCGCTCTGCTCGCCCTGATCGCCGGCGCAGCGCCCGCGCTGGCGCAATCCCGTGCCGACCGCGCGGCCTGCACCCCGGACGTGATGCGTCTCTGCGCAGCCCAGATCCCCAACGTGGCAGCGATCACGGTCTGTCTGCGCCAGCAGCGACCGAATCTGAGCGCCGGCTGCCGCACGGTGATGGACCAGTCGGACCGTCCGGTGCGGACTGTCTCGAACGGGCGGTAAGACCCGACATTACCAGCCGTTGATGCGCGGCCAGACCGCCCCGCTCAGCCCGCCGTCGGCGACGACATGGTAGTGGTCGTGCTGGGCGCCGGTGGCGCAAGCATGGTTGGGCAGGATCCGAAGCCGTGCCCCGATCGGCAGGTCGGGGAGGGGCGCTGACGAGCCCGGCCGGAGGGCCAGGATCCCGTGTTCCTGGTTCGCGTCCCGTACGATCAGGTCCGGGTAGGGCTGTCCCGTCCCGTCGCAGGCGATGCCGTAGCCCTGATCGATGGCCTGACGCGCCGTACCGCGGTCGCGGGACAGCGCCATCCAGCCGGCATCCGTGATGATCCAGCCCTTCTCCCGCTGGTGGCCGATCACCGTGGTCAAAACGGTCAGGGCGATCTCGTCGACCCGGCAGGAGCCGACGCCTGCCTGGAACAGGTCCCCGATCATGAATACGCCGGCCCGGACCTCGGTGATGCCGTCGAGGTTGTCGGCGTAGCGCGCGGTCGGCGTCGAGCCGACGCTGACAACCGGGCAGGGCAGGCCGGCGCCGCGCAGGATCGCGGCCGCCGCCACGGCGGCGGCGCGTTCGGCTTCGGCTGCCGCCTTCAGCGCGGCGGGATCAGTGAGGCCGTAGCTGTCGCCCGCATGCAGCAGCACGCCGCGCAGGGAGGCACCGTCGGAGAGCACCCGGCCGATCGCCACCAGCGTATCCGCATCGCGCGGATCGACGCCGGAACGATGACCGTCGGCATCGACCTCGATCAGCACCGGCAGCGGGTCGTCGTTCCGGCGGCTCCACGCCGCCACGGCGTCGGCCTGCTCAGCCGAATCGAGCACGATGGCGAGGTCCGCATCCCAGCGCCGCCGGATCGCCCCAACACGGTCGAGCTTCTGCGGCGCGATCCCGACGGCGTAGATCAGGTCGCGCACGCCCCCCTCGGCGAAGTGCTCGGCCTCCCGGAGGGTCGAGACCGTCGCGGGTCCGGACGGGCTCGCCATGGCGATGCGGGCGACGGCGAGCGATTTCGCGGTCTTCAGGTGCGGCCGCAGCGTTACGCCCAGCCGGTCGAGCCCCGCCCGCATGGTCGCGACGTTGGCAGCCAGCCTGTCCGCGTCGAGGAGAAGGCAGGGCGTCTCGAGTCCGTCGAAGCCGTCCGCCCGTCCGATCCGCCCGTCCGCCATCCGCCTGCTCCCGCCTGCTCCACGCGGGCGCGTTTCTAGACCGCAGCGCCATCTCTGTCGCGCTCGGGTTACGAGGATTGACGATACTCGACGGACAGCCCCGGTTCGGTAGGGCTACGCGCAATCAGGCAGGTCCGCTGATCGCCGCGATGAAGGCTGAAGCGTCCCGGGCGACCTCATCTGCAGGCTTGCCGGGGCGATAGAGGTTCGAACCGAGCCCGAAGCCCACCGCGCCGGCCTGCCGCCAAATGGATACGCTATCGGGCTTGACGCCGCCGACGGCGAGCACGCGGGCGCTGGCCGGGAACACGGCCCGGTGCGCCTTGAGCGCTGCCGGGGTCGCGATGTCCGCGGGGAAGAGTTTCAGGGCGGTCGCGCCGGCTGCGAGGGCGGCGAATGCCTCGCTCGGCGTCTGATAGCCGGGCAGTGAGACGAGGCCCGCGGCTACGGACGCGCCGATCACCGCCGGGTCGGTGTTGGGCGAGACGATCAGGGTCCCGCCCGCCGCCGCGACGTCGCCGACCTGACCGGGCGTCAGAACCGTGCCGGCTCCCACCAGGGCACGCCCGGCGAAGCGTTCGGCCAGCAGCCCAATGCTTCGGAGCGGATCGGGCGAGTTCAGCGGCACCTCGATCAGGGTGAACCCGGCCTCGACCAGCGCGTCGCCGATCGCGGGTGCCTCGTCCGGGGTGAGTCCGCGCAGGATCGCCACCAGGGGGCAGGCCGCGAAAGCGACTTCGAAACGGTCGAGGATCGTCATGCCCGCGCTTTCGAGATGGCCTGCCAGATGGCGTGGATGCCGGCCGTCGTGGCGCCGTCCGGCACGGCAACGGCATGGCCGCCAGCTTCCGTGATCGCAACAGTGTAGAGCGCGGCTAGCGCGCCGCCGCCGAGCAGGTGCACCGGACGCTCGGCCAGATCGGTGCGCGTGCCGACATCCGCGCCGATCATGAGGCCGCTGGCGTAGGCGGCGGCATCGTCAGGCGCCAGCCGGGCGAGCAGCACCCCGGCGCGGACCTCGAACAAGGCGGCGGCGAGGTTGCGCGCCTCGCGCCCGCGGCGGAGCCCGTCCCGGAAGGCGGGACCGTCCGCGACCGCACCGTCCAGCATGCCGGCCAGGATGCCGTGGGTGCGGACCAGGGCGAAGAGTTCGCCGGTCATCACGGTGGCAAAATCGGTGATCGCGCCGTCCACCGTGGCGATCCATTTGTTGTGCGTGCCGGGCTGGCAGAACAACGCCGTCGGCGGCGCGGCGCCGCTGCTGATCGCGCCCAGCACCTGGACCTCCTCGCCACGCATCACGTCCGGCCGCGGGCCGCTCCGGAGCGCGACACCCGGGATGATCCGCACGTCGGGGGCGACCGCGAGGCTCGCCGCGGCGAGGTCCCGCAACGCTGCAGGCGCATCGATATAGAGAGCTTCGCGCCAGCCGCGCGTCGAGCCGACCATGCCGGCTGCGACCACGACCTGCGCGCCGAAGCGCTCCCGCAGCCGCGCGATGGCGCCGGGATAATCGTTGGGCGATAGCGCGAGGACGCCGCGATCGTCCTGCTGGGTGTCGATCACGACGCCCTCCGCCGACATCGCGTAGGCGCGCCGGTTGGTGGTGCCCCAGTCGACGGCAATGTAGGCCGCTTGGCCGACCATGCGCGCCCTCCCTGCCCGTGATTTGTATGAGTTACAGGCTCGGCCGAAGTTGGGTCAAGCGGCTTGCCGACACCCGGTCGGCCCGGATCGACCGGCCGTCAGGTGCCCTCCGCGCCGGTATCATCATCCCGACGGGATGTTGGCCCGACCCCGGAAAGCATCAGCATATCATGAGCCGGGGATTGTCCCGCCGCGCCGAGCGTTTGCGATGGACTGTTCAGGGCCGGATCGGCGATATGGCAGGCAATAAATCATACGCGGGAGGGACGCGCTTGGCACGGGACGTGATCCTGGCGACCGATGGCTTGACGATGGAATTCAAGGGATTCCGGGCCGTCAACGGCGTCAAGTTGGAAGTCGAGCGCGGGACGATCCATGCGCTGATCGGCCCGAACGGTGCCGGCAAGACTACCTGTTTCAACCTGCTCACGAAGTTCCTGATCCCGACCGCGGGCACGATCCGGTACAAGGATCGGGACATCACCGGGCTGCGCGCCGCCGACGTGGCTCGGCTCGGCCTCGTGCGTTCCTTCCAGATCTCGGCGGTATTTCCGCACCTGACGGTCACCGAAAACGTCCGCATCGCGCTCCAGCGCCGGCGCAGGGGGGATTCGTTCGACTTCTGGCGCCCCGAGAAGGTGCTGCGGGCGCTCAACGGCGAGGCGTTGGCGCTCGTCGAGGCCGTGGGCCTGTCAGAGTTCGCCGATTCGCTCGCGGTGGAACTGTCCTACGGCCGCAAGCGCGCCCTCGAGATCGCCACGACCCTGGCGCTCGATCCCGAGATGCTGCTGCTCGACGAGCCGATGGCCGGCATGGGCCACGAGGACGTCGACCGGACGGCGCAGCTGATCCGGCGGGTCTCGAAGGATCGGACGATCCTGATGGTCGAGCACAATCTCTCGGTGGTCGCGTCGCTGTCCGACCGCATCACTGTTCTGGCGCGCGGACAGGTCCTGGCCGAGGGCGATTACGCCACCGTCTCGAAGGATCCGCGCGTGGTCGAGGCTTATATCGGGTCGGGACATGCTTGAGGCCGCCGTGAAGAGACCCGCGCCGGCCGCGGCGACCGATGCCCTCCTCACAGTCCGCGGCCTGGAGGGCTGGTACGGCGAGAGCCACGTGCTGCACGGCATCGACCTCGATGTCCGGGCCGGCGAGGTGATCACGCTGCTCGGCCGGAACGGCGCCGGCAAGACCACGACGCTCCGGGCGATCATCGGCATCCTGGGTAAGCGATCCGGATCGATCGTCTATGACGGTGTCGAGACGATCCGAATGGCTTCGCGCAACATCGCCCGGCTCGGCCTCGGCTACGTCCCGGAGGAGCGCGGCATCTTCGCGAGTCTCACGGTCCACGAGAACCTGATGCTGCCGCCGCGGGTGAAGCCCGGCGGCATGACGGTGGCCGAGATCCACACCCTGTTCCCGAACCTGAAGGAGCGTGCGGGCAGCCAGGGCACCAAGCTCTCGGGCGGCGAGCAGCAGATGCTCGCCATCGGCCGGATCCTGCGGACCGGCGCCAAGCTGATCCTGCTGGACGAGCCTACCGAAGGTCTCGCGCCGGTGATCGTGCAGCAGATCGGCCGGACGATCCAACAGTTGAAGTCACAGGGCTACACCATCGTGCTGGTGGAGCAGAATTTTCGCTTCGCGCAGACCTTGGCCGACCGGCACTTCGTCATCGAGCAGGGCAGGGTGGTCGACATGATCTCGAATGCCGAGCTTGACGCAAATATCGACAAGCTTCACGCCTATCTCGGCGTCTGAGGCGGACGACCAATACCTGATCAGCGCCGGAGAACGGCGTCGGACGCTCGGCAGGCGGTCATCCGCTGCGCCGCTGGAGGATAGGAAGACCATGATGTTCGGACGTCTCATCGGGTCCGTGTCCCTCGCTGCCCTCGCGGGTGCCCTGATGATGGGCGGCGCGAGCGCGCAGACGAACGTGAAGATCGGCATCCTGGGCGACCGCTCGGGCGCCTATTCCGACATCAGCGGCGAAGGCTCGGTCGTCGCCGCAAAGCTGGCGGTGGAGGATTTCAAGCCGGCAGAGCACGGGCTGAAGGTCGAGATCGTCTCCGCCGACCACCAGAACAAGCCCGATGTCGGGGCCGGCATCGCCCGGCAATGGTATGACCGCGACGGCGTCGACATGATCACCGACGGCGTGACCTCGTCGGTCGCCCTGGCGATCAGCCAAGTGACCAAAGAGAAGAACAAGGTCTTCATCGATACCGGCGCCGGGACCGCCGACCTCACCGGCCCGCAATGCACGCCGAACACGATCCACTGGGTCTACGACACGGTGGCGCTCGCCAACGGCACCGGCGGCGCAATGGTCAAGCGCGGCGGCAACACTTGGTTCTTCCTTACCGCCGACTACGTCTTCGGCCAGACCCTGCAGCGCGACACCAGCGCGGTGATCACCAAGAACGGCGGCAGGGTCATCGGCTCGGTCAAGACCCCGTTCCCGACCTCGGACTTCTCGTCGTTCCTGCTGCAGGCGCAGGGGTCCGGCGCCAAGGTGATCGGGCTCGCCAACGCGGGCACCGACACGATCAACGCGATCAAGCAGGCCGGCGAGTTCGGCATCACCGAGGGCGGCCAGGCTTTGGCCGGGCTCCTCGTGTTCTCCTCGGACGTGCATTCGCTCGGGACCAAGGTCGCGCAGGGCCTCGTTCTCACCGAGCCGTTCTACTGGGACCTGAACGACCAGACCCGCGCCTTCTCGGACCGGTTCGCCAAGCAGATGAAGGGCAACTCGAAGCCGACCGCCAACCACGCGGGCGTCTACTCCGACGTGCTTCATTACCTGAAGGCGATGGCCGAGCTGAAATCCGGAGCCGACGGTGCCGCTGTGGTCGCCAAGATGAAGTCCATGCCCACCGACGACCCGCTGTTCGGAAAGGGCACCATCCGCGCGGACGGCCGCAAGATCCACGACATGTACCTGTTCGAGGTGAAGAAGCCCTCGGAGTCGAAGGGTGAGTGGGACCTCTACAACAAGCTCGAGACGATCCCGGGCGATCAGGTCTTCCGGCCGCTCAACGACGGCAATTGCCCGTTGGTGAAGGGCTGACGGTGCGGGTCCGGCACGGAGGACGGCTATGACCACGATCTTCGGCGTGCCGACCCAGGCGCTGTTCGGACAGTTGCTGCTCGGCCTGATCAACGGCTCGTTCTACGCGATTCTGTCGCTCGGTCTCGCGATCATCTTCGGGCTCCTCAACATCATCAACTTCGCCCACGGCGCGCTCTACATGATGGGCGCGTTCGTGGCCTGGATGCTGCTGACTTATGTCGGGCTCGGCTACTGGTGGGCGCTCGGGCTGGCGCCGCTGGTGGTGGGGGCCTTCGGCATTCTGCTGGAACGGGTGCTGATCGCGCGCCTCTACAAGCTCGATCACCTCTACGGCCTGCTCCTGACCTTCGGGCTGGCGCTGATCATCCAGGGCCTGTTCCGCAACCAGTACGGCGTGTCGGGGCTGCCCTACGCGATCCCGGCCGAGCTGTCGGGCGGCCAGCGCCTGCCGTTCATGTTCCTGCCGAACTACCGGGCCTGGGTGGTGGTGGCCTCGCTCACCGTCTGCATCGCGACGTGGTTGGTGATCGAGAAGACCAAGCTCGGCGCCTACCTCCGGGCCGCGACCGAGAACCCGACCCTGGTCCAGGCCTTCGGGGTGAACGTGCCGCTTTTCCTGACCCTGACCTACGGGTTCGGCGTGGCGCTCGCGGGTTTCGCCGGGGTCCTCGCCGCCCCGATCTACTCGGTGAACCCGAACATGGGCGCCGACATCATCATCGTGGTCTTCGCCGTGGTGGTGATCGGCGGCATGGGCTCGATCATCGGCTCGGTGATCACCGGCTTCGCCCTCGGCCTGGTCGAGGGCTTGACCAAGGTGTTCTACCCGGAGGCGTCGGCCACCGTGATCTTCGTGATCATGGTGCTGGTGCTGCTCGTCAAACCCGCCGGCCTGTTCGGGCGCACGGCCTGAAAGAGATCAGAGGCTCGATCCCCATGGCCGACACCGCCGCCATCGACGTCGCCCCGATCGCCGCAGCGCTGCCGACGCGCCGCAACGACAAGGCGCTGCACTGGATGATTTTTCTCGGCATCGCGGTCGTGCTGACCGCGGCGCCGCTGATCCTCTATCCCGTCTACCTGATGAAGGTGCTGTGCTTCGCGCTGTTCGCGCTCGCCTTCAACCTGCTGCTCGGCTACGGCGGCCTGCTCTCGTTCGGTCACGCCGCCTATTTCGGCATGGCGAGCTATCTCTGCGCCTACACGGCCAAGAGCCTCGGTTTCACGCCGGAATTGGCGATCCTGTCGGGCACCGCCACCGCGGCCATGCTCGGGCTGGTCTTCGGCTCGCTGGCGATCCGCCGGCAGGGCATCTACTTCTCGATGATCACACTGGCGCTCGCCCAGATGGCGTTCTTCTTCTCGCTGCAGGCGAAGTTCACCGGCGGCGAGGACGGGATCCAGGCGGTGCCGCGCGGCAACCTGTTCGGGGTGTTGAGTCTCGCCGACGACCGGGCGATGTATGCCGTCGTCTGCGTGGTCTTCATGGCCGGGATGCTGCTGATCTACCGGATCATCCACTCGCCGTTCGGGCAGGTGCTCAAGGCGATCCGGGACAACGAGCCCCGGGCGATCTCGCTGGGCTACCGCGCCAACCAGTACAAGCTCGCGGTCTTCGTGCTCTCGGCGACGCTCGCGGGGCTTGCGGGCTCGACCAAGGCGATCGTGTTCCAGCTCGCCTCGCTCACCGACGTCCACTGGTCGATGTCCGGCGAGGTGGTGCTGATGACGCTGGTGGGCGGCATGGGCACGGTGTTCGGGCCGATCGTGGGCGCGCTGGTGATCGTCACGATGGAAACGTATCTGGCGCAGTTCGGCGCCTGGGTGACGATCATTCAGGGCTGCGTCTTCGTGCTCTGCGTGCTGCTGTTCCGCGAGGGCATCGTCGGCCTGATCGCCCGGATCATCCGCAAGCCGCTGTGAGACGCGGCGGGTGCCGGTTCGTTGACGGATCATTAACCACGCCCGCTCAACCTGCAGTTCCCAGGCTGACAGGTTTGACCATGACGAAGACCCAGCCGCTGAGCATCGACGATCCGGCGGCGGATTGCCCGATCCCGCCGGAAACCGTCGGACAATTGATCAAGGCCGACGCCGACACCGCGACGTACATCCTCGACGGCATCCCCGAGGCGACCCGGGCACGCCTCGCGGTCTGGCTGTATGGCCGCAGCCATACCCACGAGATCGGCGTGCGCGTCGCGGCGACCTGCGACGGCGCCACGCTGCGACGGGCCGCCGGCGTCGTCGGTACCGCCCTCTACGACGCGTCGCGCCGCCCCTACAAGGCGCCGAGCCACGGCGCCCGGCCTGCGGGCAGCCGCATCTCGTTGGGCGGATCGAGTCGCCGCGCCTGAGCGCCGCGGCGTCGCGACACGATCCCTGTCATCCGGTCCGCTAGGAGCGCCGCCGCCCAGCCGCTATCGTGCGCGTCGATGTCCACCCTTGCGCCCGTCATCCGCCGTCTCGACCCGATCCTCGTCGACCGCATCGCGGCAGGCGAGGTGGTCGAGCGCCCCGCCTCGGCTGTGAAGGAGCTGGTCGAGAACGCCATCGATGCCGGCGCCCGTACCATCGACGTGGTGGTGGAGAACGGCGGTCGCCGGCTGATCCGGGTGATCGACGACGGCCGCGGCATGGGCCCGGACGACCTCGCATTGTGCGTCGAACGCCACGCGACCTCGAAGCTGCCCGGCGGCGATCTCTCGGCCATCGACACGCTGGGATTCCGCGGCGAAGCGCTGCCCTCGATCGGTGCCGTGTCGCGGCTCGCGATCACGACTCGTCCCGAGGGCGCCGATGCCGGGGCGAGCCTCACCGTCGAGGCCGGCCTTAAGGGTCCGGTCCGTCCGGCCCCGGCCCAGCGCGGCACTCGGATCGAGGTGACCGAGCTGTTCGCAGCGACGCCCGCGCGGCTGAAGTTCCTGAAATCCGACCGGGCCGAGAACGCCGCCATCGCGGAGACCCTGCGTCGGCTCGCCGTGGCCCAGCCCGGCATCCGCTTCACGCTGCGCGCCGATGCCGGGCAGCCGCTGCTGCTGCCGTCCGAGACCGGACCCGAGGGCGAGCTCCGCCGCTTAACAGCGGTGCTGGGCGCGGATTTCGCCGCCAACGCGCTGCCGGTATCGCTCGCCCGGGAAGGATTCGCGGTCACCGGCCATGTCGGCCTGCCGACCTATCACCGCGGGGCGGCCGGCTATATTCACCTCGTGGTCAACGGCCGCCCAGTGCGCGACCGGCTGCTGCTCGGCGCGGTGCGGGGCGCCTATGCCGACACGCTGGCCTCAGACCGGCACCCGGTGCTCGGGCTCGCCATCGCGTGCGATCCCGACTTGGTCGACGTCAACGTCCACCCGGCCAAGACCGAGGTGCGGTTCCGCGAGCCCGGTCTCGTGCGGGCGCTCGTGGTCAGCGCGATCCACGACGCCCTGCGCCGGGGCGGCGCCCGCTCGGCCACCACCGGGGCCAGCCGGACCCTCGACGCCCTGCGTCCGGCCGGCCCCGCGCTGGCGACCCATACCGGCGCCGCCGTGCCGAGCCTGTTCCGGTCCGCCCGCCCGAGCTTCTTCCCGGCGAACACGCCCTCCGTGGCGGCGCCGTCGGGCTACAGCCGAGCCCAAGCCTGGCGGCCTGACAGCTGGCAACCGGCAACCGAGCCGGACGACCGCGAGCCGGTGCCCGTCTTCGGCGACGCGCAAGGGTTCGGCGAGGCTCCGCAGGCGCCGTTCGCGCACTCGCCCGAGGCGGATCTCGCGGCCCCGCCCCAGGCGGATGTCCGGCCGGTGGTCGAGGCGGCCGAGGCCGTCGATCACCCGCTCGGCGCTGCCCGCGCCCAGATTCACGAGACCTACATCCTCGCCCAGACCCGGGACGGCCTGGTGATCGTCGATCAACACGCCGCCCACGAGCGTCTGGTCTATGAGCGCATGAAGGCGGAGCGGGCCCGGGGTGGTATCGCCCGCCAGGGCCTGCTGATCCCCGACGTGGTCGAGATGAGCCCGGACGCCGCCGAGCGCTTGGTCGCCGCGGCCCCGGACCTCGACCGGCTCGGCCTGTCGATCGAGGCGTTCGGTACCGGTGCGGTGCTGGTGCGCGAAGTGCCGGCCGCGCTGGTCGGCGCCTCCGTGCGCGATCTCGTGACCGACATTCTCGACGCGCTGGAGGCCAGCGGAGACGAGGAGGGCGGCGCCCCCGCCACCGAGGGTGGCCCGCTCGGCCGGCGCCTGGACGCGATCCTGTCGCGCATGAGCTGCCACGGCTCGGTCCGCGCCGGCCGCCGCCTGCGTCCGGAGGAGATGAACGCGCTCCTGCGCGAGATGGAGGCGACGCCGAATTCCGGGCAGTGCAACCACGGCCGCCCGACCTCGATCGAGTTAAAGCTCTCCGACATCGAACGGCTGTTCGGCCGCCGATAAGTTCCCGCAAACAGGCATCCATCGGAGCCCGCGACCATGGATTTCACCATCTCCCGCCGCGTCGAGGAATACCGCACGCGGATCGCGGCCTTCGTGGACGCGCATATCGTTCCGCTGGAATCGGACCCGGAGGCCTATGACGGGCACGGCAATATCAGCCTCGCCGAGCTGGCGCGGCTGCGCAGACTCGCGAAGGCCGAGGGGCTGTGGTGCCTGCAGCTAAAGCCCGAGACCGGTGGAGCCGGCCTCGACAAGGTCGGCATGGCGGTCTGCTACGAGGCGATGAACCGCTCGATCTTCGGACCGGTCGTGTTCAACTCGGCCGCCCCCGACGACGGCAACATGATGGTGCTGGAGAAGGTCGCGACCCCGGACCAGAGGGCCCGCTGGCTCGACCCGATCGTTCGCGGCGAGGTCCGCTCGGCCTTCGCGATGACCGAGCCGCATCCCGGCGGTGGCTCCGATCCCGGCATGATTCAGACCCGGGCCGAGCGGCGGGGCGACACCTACGTGGTCACCGGCCGCAAATGGTACATCACCGGAGCGGAGGAGGCCGCGCATTTCATCCTGATGGCGCGTACATCCGACGATGCGCGCAAGGGGCTGACCGCCTTCCTGTTCCACAAGGATCAGCCCGGCTGGGAGATCCTGCGCCGGATCCCGATCATGGGCCCGGAGGAGCACGGCGGCCACTGCGAATTGCTGTTCGACGGGCTGGAGATCCCCGCCGGGAACGTCCTGATGAACGAGGGCGACGGGCTGAAGCTGACGCAGATCCGCCTCGGCCCGGCGCGTCTGACCCACTGCATGCGCTGGCTCGGCCTGTCGAAGCGCTGCGTCGAGATCGCCCGGGCCTATGCGGGGGAGCGCCACGGCTTCGGCATCCGTCTTGCCGACCGCGAAAGCATCCAGTTGATGCTGGGCGACCTCGCCATGCGGATCGAGATCGGCCGCCTGCTGGTGATGAAGGCCGCCTGGGCGCTCGACCAGGGCAGCTTTGCCCGCAAGGAGGTCTCGATGGCCAAGGTCCACGTCGCCAACCTGGTGCACGCGGCAGCCGACATCGCCATCCAGATCAACGGTGCCCGGGGCTACTCCACCGACACGCCGCTCGAATGGATCTACCGCTACGCACGCCAAGCCCGTCTGGTGGACGGTGCCGACGAAGTCCACAAGATGGTGCTCAACCGCAACCTCGAAGCCGAGGGTGATTCTTTTTGGACCTGGGGTGTGGAGGGGTGACGGTTGTTCTTCCACCTCGGCAGGGTGGAAGAACAACCCACCGTCCGCACTCGTGATGTGCGGCGAAGCCGCCTTGATGGAGGCCCCGGGGATCGCGCAACGGAATGCTTGGCTACTCCGAGGCGCCCTGACACGGGCGCCTCCGGATGAGGGCGCCGGTGAGAGGACCGTTTGTCTGCTCATTCGCCGGTGAAGACTAGAATTCGGTAGCGGGAACGCCAGGATCGGTGTTCAGCCGACGAGAGGAAAGGTCCGCGAGACATGACAGATGTCGTGATCACCGGCGCGGTGCGCACCGCGATCGGCACTTTCGGGGGCTCGCTCTCGGCGATCCCGCCGGCCGAGCTGGCAGCGCAATGCATCGCGGAAGCGCTGAAGCGGTCCGGGACCGCGCCGGAGGCGGTGGGCCACGTCGTGATCGGCAACGTCATCCCGACCGAGCCGCGCGACGCCTACATCGCCCGGGTCTCCGCGATCGAGGGCGGGATCCCCGAGGCCGTGCCGGCGCTCACGGTCAACCGCCTGTGCGGCAGCGGGCTGCAGGCGATCGTCTCGGCCGCGCAGGCGATCATGCTGGGCGACGCCGAGGTGGCGGTCGCCGGGGGCGCCGAGAGCATGAGCCGGTCGCCGCATCTCCTGACGACCGGGCGGTTCGGCCAGCGCATGGGCGACGCGACCCTGGTCGACTACATGGTCGGCGTGCTGAACGACCCGTTCGGCAACGGCCATATGGGCGTCACCGCCGAGAACGTGGCCGCGCGCTACGGCATCTCCCGGGCCATGCAGGACGCGTTCGCGGCCGAGAGCCAGGCCCGGGCCGCCCATGCGATCGGCGAGGGCCGATTCCGTGAGCAGATCCTGGCCGTCGCGGTCCAGCGCAAGCGCGAGACGGTGGCGTTCGAGACCGACGAGCACCCGAAGGCCACCAGCGTCGAGGATCTCGCCAAGCTTCGTCCGGCCTTCTCCAAGACCGGCAGCGTCACCGCCGGCAACGCCTCCGGCCTCAATGACGGCGCCGCGATCGTCGTGCTGGCGAGTGCCGCCGCGGCCGAGCGTGATGGGTCCAAGCCCCTCGCCCGGATCGTCGGGTACGCCCATGCCGGGGTCGATCCGTCCGAGATGGGCATGGGTCCGGTGCCGGCCGTTGAGCGCCTGCTGGCGCGCACCGGATTGCGCGCTGCCGACTTCGACGTGATCGAATCGAACGAGGCTTTCGCGGCCCAGGCCTGCGCGGTCTCCCGCGCCCTGGATCTCGACCCCGCCAAGGTCAACGCGAACGGTGGCGCCATCGCGCTCGGCCATCCGCTCGGCGCCACGGGGGCGATCGTCACCGTCAAGGCGCTCTACGAACTCGCCCGGGTGAACGGCCGCTACGGCCTCGTCACCATGTGCATCGGCGGCGGACAGGGCATCGCCATGGCCATCGAGCGGTTGCACTGAGATGGCCGGCCTGTTCGATCTCACCGGCCGGCACGTGCTGGTCACCGGGGCCTCCAGCGGCCTCGGCCGCCACTTCGCCGGCACGCTGGCTAAAGCCGGCGCCTGCCTGTCGCTCTGCGCCCGCCGGGCCGACGCGCTGGCCGAGACCGTCGCCCGGGTCGAAGGGGAGGGCGGCGAGGCGCAGGCAATCGTGATGGACGTCACCGACGCCGCGAGCGTCGAGCGGGCACTCGATGCCGCCGAGGCGCGGTTCGGGCCCGTGGCGGTGCTCGTCAACAATGCCGGCGTCACCGCAACGAAGCCGGCCCTCGAGCTGGACGAGGCCGATTGGGACTTCGTCCTCGACACCAACCTGAAGGGCGTCTGGCTCGTCGCGCAGGCGACCGGGCGGCGCATGGTCCGGCATGGTTCCGGCGGCAGCATCGTCAACATCGCGTCGATCCTCGGCCTGCGGGTCGCCGGTGGGCTGGCGCCCTACGCCGCCTCCAAGGCCGGGGTCGTCCAGCTCACCAAGAGCCTCGCGCTGGAATGGGCCCGCCACGGGATCCGGGTGAATGCCCTCGCCCCCGGCTACATCGCCACCGATTTGAACGATGCGTTCTTCGAATCCGAACCCGGCAAGGCGCTGATCAAGCGCGTCCCGCAGCGCCGGCTGGGCGAGGCATCCGAACTCGATGGGCCGCTGCTGTTGCTCGCCTCCGGGGCGGGCTCGTACATGACCGGCAGCGTCGTCGCGGTCGATGGCGGCCACCTCGTCTCGGGGCTTTAGCGGATGGAACAGGCGCAGCTGCGCGACTGGATCGCCTCGCATCTCGGCTGTCCGGATCTCGCCATCGAGGCGGTCCAACCCCTCGGCGGCGGCTCGATCCAGGAGAACCGGCTGGTCCGCTGCCGGATCGGCGACACCGTTCGGGGCTTCGTGCTGCGCATGGACGCCGCCGCGACCATCGCGTCGAGCCGTTCCCGGGCGGAGGAGTTCCACATCCTGGACGCGGTCTGGAAAGCCGGCGTCCGGGTGCCGGAGCCGGTCGCCTTCTGCGCCGATCCCGCAATCGTCGGAGCGCCCTTCGCGCTGATGGGCCTCGTCGAGGGCGTGGGCCTGGGGCCGCGCATCGCCAAGGACCTGAGCCTCGGCGGCGACCGGGAGATCCTGGCCGAGACCCTTGGCCGCGAACTCGCCCGGATCCACGCCGCGCTCGACCCGCGCGAGGTGCCGGCTGCACTCGCCTTCCTCGGGGCGCCCGAGCCGCAGCCGGCATTGGCCGAGATCGCCCGCCTGCGTGCCAGCCTCGACGGGATTGGCGCCAAGCGCCCGGCGATCGAGTGGGGTCTGCGCTGGGGCAAGGTGCGGGCCCCGGCTTGTCGGGCGCCGTCCCTGGTGCATCGCGACTTCCGCACCGGCAACTACATGGTGGATGCGTCGGGCCTGACCGCGATCCTCGACTGGGAGTTCGCCGGCTGGGGCGATCCTGCGCAGGATCTCGGCTGGTTCTGCGCAACCTGCTGGCGGTTCGGCCGAACGGATCTGGAGGCCGGCGGCATCGGCTCCCGGGCGTCGTTCTACCGGGGTTACACGCAGGAGAGCGGCCGGACCATCGATCCGGACAGCGTCGCCTATTGGGAGGTGATGGCGCATCTGCGCTGGGCGGTGATCGCCCTGGAACAGGGTGCCCGCCACGTCTCGGGCCGGGAATTCTCATTGGAACTGGCGCTCACCGGCCGGATGGTGCCCGAGCTGGAACGCACGATTTTGCGGGCGACCGCCCCGGAGAACTGGAGCTGAGCATGCAGGACGAACCCTCCGGCGCCGCTCTCCTCGACGCCGCCCGCCGGGCGCTGACCGAGGAGGTCGCCCCGGGCCTCACCGGCCGCCCCCGCTACGTCGCCCTGATGGTCGCCAACGCGATCGGAATCGCTGCCCGGGAGATCGCCCAGGCCGACCGGCTCGGCGAGACCGGCGCTCGACTGCTGGGCGGCGCCGGCCATGACGCCCTGGACGACCTGATCGGTACAATTCGAGCCGGCGCGCGCGATGCCGACCCGGAACTGCACACCCGCCTCAGCGCCGCGACGGAGGCCGCCGCCGACATCTGGAAGCCGTCGAAGCCCGCGGCGTGACGCTCATATCGGGAGACATCCAGCCCAGCGCCTAACCCTGAGACGCCGCCGCGAAGCGGGGCCCTCGAAGAAGGAAGCCTCCAGCGATCGTTCGACGAACTGGAGGATTCCTTCGAGGCAGCTGCGCAGCACCTCGGGTTGAGGTGGCCGCTGGGGTACCCGGCTTCAGACAGGATCCGACAGCTCCCGAGCCTGCTCGCGCAAGATGAACTTCTGGATCTTGCCGGTCGAAGTCTTCGGCAGGGGGCCGAACACCACCGTCCTGGGCACCTTGAACCGGGCCATCCGCTCCCGGCAGAAATCGATCAGCTCGCGGTCGGTGGGAGCCGCCGCGCCGGGCTTCATCTCCAGGAAGGCGCAGGGACTCTCGCCCCAGGTTTCATCCGGGCGTGCCACCACGGCCGCCAGCATCACGGCGGGATGGCGCATCAGCACTTCCTCGACCTCGAGACTGGAGATGTTCTCGCCGCCCGAGATGATGATGTCCTTGGCCCGGTCCTTGATCTCCACGGAGCCGTCTGAGTGCCAGACCGCGAGGTCGCCGGTGCGGTACCAGCCTCCGGCCAGCGCCCGCGCGGTGGCCTCGGGGTTGCCGAGATAGCCCTTCATCACAGTGTTGCCGCGCAGGCAGATCTCGCCGACCGTGGTGCCGTCCTGCGGCACCGGCCGGTCGGTGGCGGCATCGAACACGACGACACCCTCCAGGGTCGCCAGCGCGACGCCCTGGCGCGCCATCCGGGCGTAGCGGTCCTGCTCCGGGAGGTCGGCCCAGTCGGGCTGTTCCAGGCAGACGGTGGCGGGGCCGTAACTCTCGGTGGCGCCGTAGAGGTGCGTCACTTGGAAGCCGAGTTCCTCCATGGTGCGGATGATGGTCGAGGATGGCGCGGCCCCGCCCACCGCGCAGCGCACCCGATGCCGGAAGGGCACGCGGGCCGAAGCCGGCGCGTGGGCGATCATCGAGAGCACGATCGGCGCGCCGCACAAATGCGTCACGCGGTGCTGGGCGATCAGCGAAAAAATCGCCGCCGGCTCGACCTTGCGCAGGCAGATCTGCGTCGCACAGGCCGCCACGCTCGCCCAGGGGTACGACCAGCCGCTGCAATGGAACATCGGCAGGGTCCAGAGATAGGCGCTCTCGGTGGTGAGGCCGAACGTGACCGCATTGCCGAGCGCCTGCAGGTAGGCGCCGCGATGGCTGTAGACCGCGCCCTTCGGATCGCCGGTGGTGCCCGACGTATAGAGCAGGCAGAGCGATTGCCACTCGTCGGCCGGCCCGGGCCAGGCATAGTCCGGGTCGCCCTCGGCGAGCAGGGTCTCGTACGGGACCGCGCCGGCGATGCCGGTGGCGCCGATCTCCACGACCAGGAGCGGCTTCGCGCGGTCGGCGAGCGCCCGGGCGGCCAGCGCACCGAACTCAGCCTCCACGATCAGCACCCGGGCGCCGCCATGGTCGAGGGAGAACGCGATCGTCGCCGGATCGAGGCGGGTGTTGAGCGGGTTCAGCACCGCGCCCAGCATCGGCACGGCGAAATGCGCCTCGATCATCTCGGGCACGTTGGGCGCTAGGATCGCCACCGTGTCGAGGTGCCCGATCCCGCGCCCGGCCAGGCCGGAGGCGAGGCGGCGGCACCGCGCGTACAGCTCGCCGTAGGACAGGCGGCGATCCCCATCGATCACCGCGACCCGCGCCCCGACGGAGGCGGCGGCCCGGGCCAGCAGGCTGGCCGGCGTGAGCGGGACGTAGTTCGCCGGGCTCCGGTCGAGCCCGGTCTCGAACGGATGAGAATCGGAGTCCCGGGCGCCCGCTTGGGGCGGAACTGTCTCCGTCATCGGTGGGCCTTCTGATCGGGCGGCTGGCGTGGCGTGCGCAGGCAGAGAGATGACGTCGCGTCCCTCCGGACTGTCAATCGGGGCGCTGGTTACAGCCGGTGCCGGTCATCATGGGCCGCACGGGCGCGGAGTACCCGGCGGGGCGGTCCGAGGTCTGTCACGCCGCTGCGGTTGACGGCGGCCCCGCCCTGACGGATGCCGGACCCGGTGCCTGACCGGGCGGTCATGGCAGTCGACGGGGGGAGGAGCTCGTGAAGGACGACAATCTGCCGATGGTTCGGCCGCCACAGGCCGGGCGCGAGATGGCCGAGGGCAGTCTTGCGCGGGTTCGCGAGGCCTACGAACAGTTCGCCGAGGCCGGCGAGATGGCGCTGAACGCCTTCGAAACCTCGATGGCCCAGACGTTCGAGGGCTGGCGCTCGGTCATGGGCTCGAGCCGGGAGACCGCGCACCAGCTCTCCGACAGCAACATCGCAGGCACGCGCAGGATGCGCGAGCAATGGGAGGCTGCCGGCGCGCGCCTCTACAATGCATTCGAGGACAATGCCGGCCACTCCATGGCGGCGATGCGAGAGATCGGGCACCGCATGCTGGTCGCCTCGGACACCAACGTCCGCGCCTCACTGGATTTCGCCGAGCGCCTCGCGAAGGCGGCCGACGCCCGCGAGATGGCGGCTTTGCACGTGACGTTCATGCAGGAGCAGTCGCGTCGCCTCACCGACCAGATGGTCGACCTGCACCAGACTACGACCCGCCTGGCGCGTGAGGCCGCATCCCGCACGGATACCCCGTGACCTCCTCCGCCGCCGAGAGGCCTGAAGCGGGCGCGCCCGAGGCGATGCCGCGCCTCGACGACCTCAGCCGCGCCGACGTTCCGTTCCGGACCGGTCATTTCGCCGCCTACGCGCCGCATGACTTCCACCGGATCGCGTATGTCGAATGGGGCGACCCGGACAGCCCGCACGTGGTCGTGTGCGTCCACGGCCTGAGCCGGCAGGGCCGGGATTTCGACCCCCTCGGCTACATGCTGGCGAAGATGGGCTACCGGGTGGTCTGTCCCGATTTGCCCGGGCGTGGGTTGAGCGGCTGGCTCAAGGATCCGGAACTCTACGGCCTGCCCCAATACGCCGCCGACATGGCGGCGCTGATCGGTCACCTGCGGATCACGGGCAAGATCGACTGGGTCGGCACGTCGCTCGGCGGCCTCACCGGGATGGTGCTGGCGGCCTCCGCCAACACCCCGATACGCCGGATGGTGATCAACGATATCGGGCCGTTCCTGCCCTGGGCGCCGATCCGCCATATCGGCTCACGGCTGCGCGATGCTCCGCGGCTTCACCACAACTTGGCCTCGGGCGAGTCGCGGCTTCGGACCGTCCTGGCAGCCTTCGGCCCGCTCACGGACGAACAGTGGCGGCATATCGCCAAGCACAGCTTCTTCCCCGAGCCCAACGGCGGCTGGCGCCCGCATTACGATCCCGGCATCGGTGACGCCTTCCGGCCGGGCCGGGTCTACAGCGTCAGCATGTGGCGCGACTGGGACGCGATCACCTGCCCGGTCCTGCTGCTGCGCGGCGAGCGCTCGGAGCTGCTCCTCGCCTCGACCGCGGACGAGATGACCCGGCGTGGCCCGGCCACCGAGCGCATCGATATCCCGGATTGCGGCCACGCCCCGGCCTTGCTCGACGCGGAACAACTTCGCATCGTCACCGACTGGCTCGGCCCGGCCGCGTGATCGCCAAGGATCCGCGCCGAGCGCATCGGCGCCGATCCGCATCCCGTCAGTTTAGGCAAAACCGAATCACTTGCGCAGTAGGCAATCGTGCAAAGGCGACCGGTTGCGAGAAGTCCCCGTCTGCGTAGTCGGTGTCGTCAGAATTGATGGGCCGTCGCACTCTGTGTCGATCGCCTTGAAGTCATTGAGAAACCGAGGCGGCTATGCTCACACTGCATGGTCGCGCAAGCGTGACCATTCGTTGCACACTCGGCTGCACTGTGGCATCAACATGCGGCTCGGCTGGACCTTGGCCGCTCAATGTTGCACCTGTGGGTTGTGAGCGGCGGCTAAGTTCCGCACGACCACACGCCTGCCGCAACCTGAAGAAGTTCGGACTCTCCACCATGTCCAACCCAACCCCCAAGCCGAAACAGACCACGGCCATCGATCACGGGGTCGGCAGCCGCATCGCGTTCCTGCGCGCGGCCAACGGGCTGAGCCAATCCGCACTGGCGAGCGCACTGGGCGTCAGCTTCCAGCAGGTCCAGAAGTACGAGACCGGCAAGAACCGCGTCGGCGCGGGGCGCCTTCAGGCGATTGCCGAGCGCCTCGGCGTCCCGGTCTCGAGCTTCTTTGAACCCGAGCCGGAGGCCGCCTCCGAGAACGGCCCGACGCTGCTCCGGATCGCCGGTGCCGTGGAACTGCTCCGCGCCTACAACCAGATCGGCGACGATCAGATGCGCCGGGACGTCATTGCGCTCGTGAAGTCCGCGGCCCGGATCGGCCATGGTCCCGCTGCCGCGGACAGCGCCCCGCAGCGGATTGTCACCAACGGCGCCGCCGCACCGTCGGCCTGATAGCCTGACCGACATCGGCTGACCGGCCCCGGCCGTTCGCACACGTCGTCTCGCGAAGTTGTTTCTGGAGGCGACGGCGATGTCTGCTTTGGACCTGACGAACCTCTACGCCGATCTCGACCTTGCGGCCTCTGAGGAGGTCGTCACCGTTCGGTAGTCGGCGCTGGGGCTGCGCTGAGCACATCGTTTCGACGGGACAGGCGAGCCCGCCTGGACTCGAAGACGACCAGCCCCATGCCGAAGGGGTTGCGATGCTTGCGAGAGATCTCCCGCGTTGCGCTTGGCCGACGAGCCGGAGTCGGCGAACCGTGTGAACTCGCGAACCGTCCTGATCGAGCCCCGTCGTCGGCACCGCGTCGAACGGGCTGATCCGCCGGCGATCGGGCTCGCGATACATTTCAGACCCGAACGCGGGGCGGAAGTTCGCGACCGACGCGCCGTCAGCCGGCGAAGCGCGCCACCGATACTGCCGTGTCGCCGTAGACCCGCCGCTCCAGCGCGGTGAAGTTCTCGGGCCAGTCCAGTTGAACGCCCTCCGCCTCCTCCACCACGGCCAGGGCGCCCGGCGACAGCCAGGCCCCGCCGGCCGCGCTCGCCAGCGCCTGGGGCGCAAGCCCACGATTGTACGGTGGATCGCAGAAGACCAGCGAGAACGGAGCCGTGGTCCCGGCCGGACCGAGGCGCGTCGCGTCGCGCCGGAACAGCCGAGTCACGCCCTCGGCGCCGAACGCCTCGATGTTCGACCGGATCACCGCCCGGGCCTCGGCCCCCTCATCGACCAGCAGGGCGTAGGCCGCGCCGCGCGACAGCGCTTCGAAGCCCAGCGCTCCAGTGCCGGCGAACAGGTCCAGCACCCGCGCCCCGGCGACGACCTCGTCGTAGGCGTGGGTCAGCACGTTGAACAGCGATTCCCGGAGCCGGTCGGAGGTCGGCCGGATCGCGTCGGAGCGCGGGGTCGCGAGCTTGCGGCCGCGCCACGCGCCGCCGACGATCCTCATCGGCCTCCGCGCGGCGGACGACCGCCACCGCCGCCACCACCGCCGCCGGGCTTGCCGCCGCCCTGAAGCCGCCCGACGCCCGCCCGGCTTGCCGCCCGGCCCCTGCCGGCAAACCCGCCAGCACTCTTGCCCCGAAACCGCCAGAGCTTTTCCCGGCGAAGCCCCGCTCTTCCCCGCGAACCCGCCGGGCTTGCCGCCAAATCCACCGGGCTTGCCGCCGGGTCGCGCGCCCGCCGGCTTCGGTCCGCCGAAGGCCGGCTTGCCCCCAGGGCCGGAGCGCTCGCTCCGGAAACCGCCATTGCCGCGGGGCGGGCCGTCTGCAGTCGAACCTCCGAACGGCCGATCCCGGCGTTCGGGCGGCCTGCCGTCACGGCGATCGTCCCGTCGCGTGTCGTCCCGTCGCGCGTCGTCCCGTCGGCCAGGCGCGCCCCGGGGGGCGTCGCGTGGCCCGGAACGGTCACCGAACCGCGGCCGATCGCTCGCACCTCTGTCAGTCCGCGGAGCCGGCCCGCGATTGCCCCAGCTCTCGCGATCCGAGCGGCCGGGCGCGCCCCGCTGTGCGCCATCGGGGGCGCCGCGATCGGCGTAGCGACGCCGGGGCTGCTCCTCCGGCGCCGGTGCAACTGGGCTCGCCGACAGGCGCTCGACCACGACGCGACGATCACCGGTGCGAATCGAGCCGACCCGCTCGTGACCGCGCTCGGCCGCGGCTGCCTGGGACGCGCGGGGATCCTCGCCCCGTCGCGGTACGCGGGCCGCCCGCGGCTTGCCGGATTCCTCATCCGACCGCCACGCGGAGCGGCGCGGACCGGAGCCAGCCCCACCGGTCGAGACCCGGGGCGCCGGCGCGGGACGCGCGGCATTGCGGGTGTTCGAGGGCGCCGGTGCGCGCTCGGCCTTCTTGGGGCTGCCGAAGGCGCCGATCGGCTCGCGCACGGGGCTCTCGAAATCGACCCCGGCCTGTTCGGCCAGCGCCTTGCCGAGCTGGTCCTTCAGCACGCGCATGCGCACCTCCTCGACCAAGCCGACTTCGAGGTCGCCGAGCTGGAACGGCCCGAACGACAGGCGAATCAGCCGGTTCACCGAAAGGCCGAGATGCTCGAGGATGCGTTTGACCTCGCGGTTCTTGCCCTCGCGCAAGCCTAGCGTGAGCCAGAGGTTGTCGCCCTGGACGCGATCGAGGGTCGCCTCGATCGGGCCGTACTCCATCCCGTCGATGGTCACGCCCTTCGCCAGCTTGTCGAGCTGGGCCTGGTCGGTGTCGCCGTGGGCGCGGACGCGGTAGCGGCGCAGCCAGCCGGTATCGGGATGGGCGATCACCTTCGCGAGACCGCCGTCGTTGGTGAGAAGCAGCAGGCCTTCGGTGTTGATGTCGAGCCGGCCGACCGCGACCACCCGTGGCAGATCTTCGGGCAGGACTTCGAACACCGTCTGGCGGCCTTCCGGGTCCCGGGCCGTGGTCACGAGGCCGCGCGGCTTGTGGAAGATCCACAGGCGGCTGCGCTCGCGCGCCGGCATGCGCTCGCCGTCGATCAGGATCGTATCGTCGTCGGAGACGTTTCGCGCCGGGGAGGTCAGGGTCTCGCCGTTGACGCTCACGCGACCGGCCAGGATCATCGCCTCCGCGTCGCGGCGGGAGGCGATGCCCGCCCGCGCCATCGCCTTGGCGATGCGTTCGCCCGGAGGGGTCGACGCCTCGGCCTCCGGTTCCGCGGCCTCAGCGGCGTCCTCGGCAACGGGCTCGGCAGCGACCGGCTGCTGAGGCGGCCGCGGCTCGCTCTGCGAAGACTTACCCTTCGGCTTCGTCTCGGATTCGCTGCCCGCGTCGGTTGCGGGCGTCCAGCGCTCGGTCCGCGTGGTGTCGGTGTCCGGCTGGGCAGAAGCCCCCGGACCGTCGTCTTTCGGCAAGTCACTCATGAGCCGGCCATATCAGAGCCGGCCCGGACAGGCGAGACGGGTTGAGCATCCACGGATGCACAACCCGACAACGCGCAGCCCGCGAACGCAAAAGGGGCGGCCCGGCCGGACCGCCCCGAAAGATCCGCGCCGCGGCGCGCCGTTCAAAGCCTCGGGGATCTCCCCCGCATCACGCCGAACACGGCGGAGATCAGGAACAGGGCGATCGCCACGAAGAAGACGATCTTGGCCGCCTCGACGGCCGTGCCGGCGATGCCGCCGAAACCCAGGAGCGCCGCCACGAGGGCGACGACGAGAAACGTGATAGCCCAACCGATCATGGCATCCTCGCGAAGTTCAGCCGGTTCAAGATCGGAACCCGCGAGATGTGGATTCCGATCCCGTCGATCCTCAAGGATCAGATCTTGCCCGAGCGATCAGATCTTGCCTGAACGATCAGATCTTGTCGGTCGCCGACTTCACGGCGCCCTTGGCGTCGCCCACGGTGCTTTGGGCCTTGCCCTTGAGCTCCTGAGCCGCGCCGTCAGCCTTCATCTTGTCATTGTTGGTCACGTCGCCCAGACCCTGCTTGGCCTTGCCGAGGGCCTCGTTGGCGGCGCCCTTGATCTTGTCCGTGGTGCTGCTCATGGCGTTTCCTTCCGTACAATCTCTCGCGGCGGCGCCGCAATCGTAAAGGCAACGGTGACGATGAGAGGAATGTTCCAGGCATTAACATTGACCTGGATCGGTTTCCGGCGCCGGTCGGTGCCTGTCCCGGCGATGGGGTGATAAACACCGTGACGGTCGATCCGATCCAGGACGCTGAGCACGAAACCGCGAACACCGCGGGGGCGTTCGACCGCGCTTTCACAGCGGCGCGCGCGGCCGCTGAGGCCGGCGAGGTTCCGGTCGGGGCGGTGATCGTGCGCGACGGCGTGGTGCTGGCCGTCGCCCATAACCAGCCGCGGGCCCTGCACGATCCGACCGCCCACGCCGAGATCCTGGCGATCCGCGCCGCCTGTGCGGCCATCGGCGACGAGCGCCTGACCGGCTGCGATCTCTACGTCACCCTCGAACCATGTCCGATGTGCGCCGGCGCGATCTCGTTCGCCCGGATCCGGCGGCTCTATTACGGCGCCCCCGACCCCAAGGGCGGCGGCGTCGAGCACGGCCCGCGTGTCTTCAACCAGCCGACCTGCCACCACGCCCCGGAGGTCTATGGCGGGTTCCGCGAGACCGAGGCGGCCCTGTTGCTGCGCAGGTTCTTCGCCGTGCGCCGCGCGTGAGGGCTGAAGCGAGCGAGGGCTTGAAGAAGCGGCGCCGCGCGGCATCCTGACAGGATCGAACGGAGCGTCCGCCCATGACACCGCATTATTCCCGCGCGCTGATCGTTGGAGCCGGCTCGGGCCTCAGCGCGTCGCTCGCCCGACTGCTGGCGGCGGACGGGCTGAAGGTCGGCCTCGCGGCCCGCAATATCGACAAGCTCGCCGCGCTGGCGGCCGAGACCGCCGCCGCAATCCACGCCTGCGATGCGAGCGACCCCGGCCAGGTCGAGGCCCTGTTCGCCCGGATGGAGCCGGCGCTGGGTGGCCCGCCCGACGTGGTGGTCTACAATGCCAGCGGTCGGCTGCGCGGCCCGGTGGTCGACCTCGATCCGGCAGCGGTGGCGCAGTCGCTGATGGTGTCCGCGTATGGCGGCTTCCTGGTGGCGCAGGCAGCAGCACGCCGGATGCTGCCGCACCGGAACGGGGCGATCCTGCTCACAGGCGCGTCGGCCAGCGTGAAGGGCTTTGCCGGCTCAGCGCCTTTCGCGATGGGCAAGTTCGCCCTGCGGGGACTCGGCCAGAGCCTCGCCCGCGAGCTGCAGCCGCAGGGCATCCATGTCGCCCACGTGGTGATCGATGGCGCCATCCGGAACCCGGCGCGCGGCGGTGAGCCGGTGGACGCCCCCGACAGCCATCTCGATCCGGATGCCATCGCCCGCGCCTACCGCGACCTGCTGCGCCAGGATCGCAGCGCCTGGACGACGGAGCTCGAGCTGCGCCCCTGGGTCGAGCGATTCTGAGGGTGGTTCAGGGATTTACGCGCACGCCGAGCAGGAAGGTGTTGTCGCGGAAGCTCGAGCCCGCCACCGTGCTGTCGATCTGCTGGTAGATGTAGGTGCCGCGCAAGGTCAGCCAGCGGGTAAACCGGTAGTCGAGGCGCGCCGTGGCGGAGAAGCCGTTCTCGCGGATGGTGCTGCCCTGATAGTCGTTCTTCAGGAACGAGCCCCCGAAGACGATCGACAGGTTGCGCAGCAGATCGTGCTGGAGCTCCAGGGTCGCGACCTCGGTGAAGATGCCGCTGGAGCCGAGCACGGTGGTCTCGGTCACACCCGTCGCCGCGGTGAGGCGGACCGTGGTGAGCGGACTGAGGGACCAGACCAGCGCGGCATTGACCAGCGGCGCGTCGATCGCCCGCAAAGACGGGTCGACGTAGGAGCGGTGCTGGATGCCGGCGGAGATTTCGCCAGTGATCGAGCGGGCCAGCCCGAAGCTCGCTCCGACCATGAGAGCGATGCCGTCGGAATCGCGTTGAATGCCGTTGGTGTCGCGGCGCAGGTCGTAGACGCGGGTATCGGCGAGGAGGTCCACGAATGGACTCAGGTCCGGGCTGACCTCGTAGGCCGTGCGCAGCTGCAGGCTGTACTGGTTCAGGTTGCGGTCGGCCTGGTTGATGGTCACGCCGCCCGGGAGCTGAGCGTTGTCGAACTGGGAGCGATCGACCGAGCCGCGCAGGGTCACGGAAAGCCGGTTGAACGTCTCCGTGGCACCGAGGGACGTGCCGTAGACCGCGAGCAGCGGCCGGCTGGTCGCCGCGGCTGCCTGCAGGTTCGGGCTCGACGTGCGCTGCGTGTCGACCAAGAACCGGCCTTCGGCATCGACGTGCAGGTCGCGGTTGACGTCGATACGCAGGCGCACCGTTCCGTCCGCGGCCGGCCGGCTGGCGGCCTCGTTCTGGGGCGTCTCCAGGTAGGAACCGCGCAACGCTCCCTGGAACGAACTCGACGACCAGTCGCTGCGGAAGTCGACGGCCGCTTCGGTACGCAGGGCCACCGATCCCTTGGCGAGCTGACGGCTGGTCTGGTCCGGGTTCGAATCGTAGCCGATGCTCTGCGTGAAGCTCGGCAGCACCGTGAAGGTCCCGATCCGATAGCCGATCGGTGCGTAGGCCGGGTCGGTCGGGATCGGCCGCGCCAGGTCCGTGCCGAGGATGAAGCCGGGCGTCAGCAGGCCTAGCGCCGGAGTGATCGCGAAGAGCGGAAGGATCGGGCGCGACGCCAGGACCTGCGACACCGGCACGCCGACGACGGCCTGCTGGACCACCGGGGTAAGGCGCAGAGCGGGGGCCGGAACCTGTGTCACCTCCTGTGTGACCCGGCGGGTCGGGGAGCCGATGCGCCGGGGCGGCGCGGCTCGGGTGCGCAGCAGACTCGACGGCGTCCGGTTGTTTGGGGCCGTGGTGGACCCACCAGTGCGCTGGCCGCCGCCGGTGATGCGGGTGCCGAGCTGCGAGAGCCCCGGCTGAGTCTGGGTCGGGATCGCCGGGGAGAGGGGGGAGCGCAGGCTGTCGCCGCCGGTCCGCTCGCCGCTCGTGGCGTCACCACCGGTGGATGCGGGTCCCTCGTCGCGGGACAGTCCGTCCGGCACGCGCCGCCGGAGCGCGGGAAGGCCGTTGGGCGCCGTGTCCTGCCCGATCCCGGGATTGTCGGGTTGGCCGGTGACCGGGCTGATCGCGTCGAAGCGCTGGCCTGCGGACGGCGATGCGGAGAGCGCGAGCGTCAGCGCCGCAAAGGCCAGCCGCATCTCCTGCCGTCGCCGCCGATCAGCGCCCGCCATCCGCACCTGTTCTTGGCCTCCACCTAAGCCCCGGGCGCCAAGAGCCGGGATCAACAGATCACGCCGCCGCCTGCGCGGTCGCCGATATGGTTAACGCAAGCTAGCGCCCGCTTGGTTAATGCGCGGTCAACACCGAGCCCCGACGGCTGTTACAGCCCCGGTGCAGTCACTCCTAAATTTCGATACTGCAAGAAAGTTGAGATTGAGCTTTTATCGCGGATCCGTTAGCCTATCCCAGAATTCGTCATATTCCGTACGGGATACGCCGCACCGGATAGTTGCTACGACAGAGGTTCAACGTGAGCGATAGCGCTGAAGCTGAGCAGGCCGAACACATTGACCTAGCGGTCGATATCATCGCGGCCTATGTGTCCAACAATTCGGTGCCACCCTCGGAACTTCCAGGGTTGATCGGCGGCATACACGCGGCCCTGAACAGCCTCGCGGCTTCGGGGTCATCGGCGACGACCGTCGTGGAAAAGATGAGCCCGGCGCAGATCCGGAAATCCATCACGCACGACTACATCGTCAGTTTCGAAGACGGTAAGCCCTACAAGACGTTGCGCCGCCATCTGACGCTGCGCGGGCTCAGCCCGGAGGCGTATCGCGAGAAATGGGGCCTGCCGCGGGACTACCCGATGACGGCGGCGAGCTACTCGGCCCAGAGGTCCGAACTCGCCCGCGCCCTCGGCCTCGGCCAGCAACGGCGCAAGTCCCGGGGAGCGGCGGCCGCGCCTGCGCCGGAGGAGCCGGCTCCGACCGCACCGAAGACGCGGGGACGCAAGAAGGTCCCAGCCGAGTAGGATTCGACCCGGACGCACGGCCTCCGTTTGTCAGGGGACGCTTCGGAGCGTGACACGCCGGACGGGGCGCGCAACCTAAGCGCGTTCTCTCCCGAAGCGATGCACGCACATCATGGTCTCGAAGCGCTACCCGACATCGGTCGAGGTCGCCCGCCTCGCCGGGGTCTCGCAATCGGCGGTGTCCCGCACCTTCACGCCGGGTGCCAGCGTGTCGGCCCGGACCCGCGACAAGGTCCTGGCGGCGGCCGAGACCCTGGGCTTTCAGCCGAGCCTGATCCCCAGGATCATGCTGACCGATCGGTCGGGCCTCGTGGCCCTCGTGGTCGGGGGCCTGGAGAACGCGTTCTACGCGCGCGTCGTCCAGATCTTTGCGGCGCGGCTCCGGGAAGCCGGCAACCAGATCGTGCTGGTCCCGGTCGACAGCGACTACACCCTCGACGCGGTGGCGGCGCGCCTGGCTCAGTACCGGGTCGACGCGATCGTCAGCGCCCTGGCGGTCCTGTCGCAGGACGCCGCCGAGACGCTCTCGGCCTCTCGAATCCCGGTCGTCTCGTTCAATACCCCGGTGACGGCCGAGCGCATCGGCTCGGTCGGCTCGGACAACGCGCTGGGAGGTCGGCAAGCCGCCGCGCTCCTTCACGATCGGGGCGTGCGCCATCCGGCCTTCATCGCCGGTCCGGCGGACAGCCCGGCCAGCGCCGAGCGGCTCGCGGGCTTTCGCGACGGACTGCGCGCGGCAGGACTGCCGGAGCCGCGCGTCGCGGGATCCGCCTACACGTATGAGGGCGGCGCCGAGGCGGCGATGCGGATCCGCGCGGACGCCCCGTTCGACGGCGTCTTCTGCGCCAACGACCTCTGCGCTCTGGGCGCGATCGACGCGCTGCGGCGCGCCGGCCGTAGCGTCCCCGACGAGGTCCGCGTGATCGGCTACGACGACATTCCGGCGGCGGGGTGGAGCGGCTACGATCTCACGAGCTTCGACCAGGACGTGCCGGCATTGGTCGAGGCGGCGCTGGCCATGATCGCCCGGATGTCCGAGCCTGAATCTGCCCTCGGCGAGCGTGTGCTGATCCCGCCGCGGCTGATCGAGCGCGGCAGCACCCGGGCCTGATCGCCGGGGATCGACGGCCGGCACCTTGCGCGCGGCGCAACCGTGCGTCGCGTGTGCATCGCTATGCAAAAGCGCGCGCTGCTCCATCCTTCATCATGCTGCGTTGCACAAAGCGACGCCCGCCGTCTGAACGAAGGAAGCCGACGTGCTGTCCCTGCCGATCCTCGCCCTTGCCGTCGCTTCATTCGGCATCGGCACCACCGAATTCGTCATCATGGGCCTGCTGCCAGAGGTGGCGCACGGCTTCGGTGTCACCATCCCACAGGCCGGCTACCTCGTGTCCGGCTACGCCATGGGCGTCGTTGTCGGCGCGCCGATCGTGGCGATCGCCACCGCGGGCTTGCCCCGGAAGACGGCCCTCCTCGCCCTGATGGCGGTCTTCCTGATCGGCAACGTCGGCTGCGCCTTGGCGCCGAGCTACGGCCTGCTGATGGCGGCCCGGATCGTCACCGCCTTCGCGCACGGGGCGTTCTTCGGCATCGGCGCCGTGGTGGCGCGCGATCTGGTGCCGCGCGAGAAGCGGACCCAGGCGGTTTCGCTGATGTTCGCCGGGCTGACCCTGGCCAACGTCCTCGGTGTGCCGTTGGGAACGGCCCTGGGTCAGGTCACCGGATGGCGCTCGACTTTCTGGGCCGTGGTGGTGATCGGCCTGCTGGCCGGGCTGGCGATCCAGCTGTTCGTGCCCGCCGGCCTGCCCGGTACCCGCGGCGGCCTGGTCAAGGAGTTCCGGGCGCTGGGGCGCTGGCCGGTGCTGCGGCCGATGCTGATCTCGACCCTCTCCTCGGTCAGCTTCTTCACGGTGTTCACCTACATCACGCCGTTCCTCACCGGCGTGACCGGGTTCTCGTCGCAGGGCGTCACCGGGGTATTGTTCGCCGCCGGTATCGGCCTCACGGTCGGCAACCTCGCGGGCGGCCACTTCGCCGATCGGGGCCTGATGGCCACGATCATCGGCGGGTTCATCGGCATCGTCGCGGTGCTGCTGGTCCTGGCGGCGGTCGCCCACCACGCCATCCCGACCGTCGCCGTGCTGGTCCTGTGGTCCGGCCTCGCCTTCGCGCTGGTCTCGCCGCTGCAGATCTGGGTGGTCGAGGCCGCCAGCGACGCGCCGAACCTTGCCTCTACGCTGAATCAGGGTGCGTTCAACCTCGGCAACGCCACCGGCGCCTGGATCGGCGGCACCGCCCTGACGTTCGGGGCGGGCTACGGCCAGCTTCCCTTGCTCGCAGCCGCCGTCTCGATCCTGGGCCTCGGCCTGACGGTCACCGCCGTCAGCCGAAGCGGCCGCCGGATTTTCTCCGCCTCGACGCCGGGCGCCTGACCACCGGGCGACCCTTCAATCCGCCCGGACCAGATCGCCGAGCAGGCTCGCCGCCACCGTGGCCTTTGAGACAGTGAGGCCCGAGGCGCTGATCGCGTCGACAGCATCACGGATGCGGACCAGCGGCGCGCCCCGGGCCTTGGCCCAGGCCTCGACCGCCTCGGGCCCGGCGCCGAGATCGGCCACCACCTCGGCCGTGAGCTTGCGGTGCGCGGCGGCGATGCCGGCCACCGCGCGCTCCAGCGCGACCCGGTCGAACGTATCGGCCACCGGCACGGTTCGCGCCGCGGCGGCGAGCTCGTCGAGGCGGAACGCGTGTTCCAGGGCGAAATGCGTCGCCGCCACCTCCTCGACCGGGCGGCCGCTGGCCTCGGCGACGCGCACGATGTCGGGCGCGGATATCAGGGCGTCGAGGGAGGCGAGCCGCCGGGCCTGCTGCCGGGCCATGCCGTGGCCTTCGAGCTCCGACGCGCGGTTGCCGATGGCGGTGAGCGCCTGGGCGTCGAGCACCTTCGGCAACGCCGCCTCCACGGCCGCCACGCCGTCGCGGTAGCGCGCAACCAGGGGGGCGAGACCCCCGGTCAAGTCGAGGTTGCGAATGAACCAGACGATCCGGTTGGTAAGCAGGCCCTGCACCTCGGCATAGAGGCCGAGCTGGTCCTGTCCGGACAGGCCGCCGCCCAAACCGTCGATAGCGAGGTTCAACTCCATCAGCCCGAAGGCGTCGCGGGTGATCGCGTAGGCCTTGGCGATGGTCGCGGCGTCCGCCCCGGTGCCGTCGATCAGCCGGGTGACCAGGGACGGGCCGCCGCGGTTGACGATGATGTTGGCGAGCGCCGTCGAGATGATCTCGCGGCGCAGCCGGTGGCCCTTCACGGCATCGGGGAACTGCTCGCGGAGCGCCTTCGGGAAGTAGCGCTGCAATTCGCGATCGAAATACGGGTCGTTCGGCACCGTGCTGGCCAGGATCGCGTCGTACAGCGACAGCTTCGCGTAGGCGAGCAGCACGGCGTATTCCGGCCGGGTCAGCCCCTCGCCGCGGCGCATCCGCTCGGTGATCGTCGCATCGTCGGGCAGGTATTCCACGGCGCGGTCGAGGCGCCCTTCGGCCTCCAGCGCCTGCATGGTGCGCATCGCGAAGCCGGTCTCGCCGAGGCCGCCGCGCTGGGCGAGCGACAGGGCGAGGGTCTGCAATTCGTTGTTGCGCAGGACCAACCGTCCGACCTCGTCGGTCATCGTGGCAAGCAATGTGTTGCGCGCCGCATAGTCGAGCCGCCCATCCCGCTCGGGGACCATGAGGGCGATCTTGATGTTCACCTCGACGTCGGAGGTGTTCACGCCGGCGGAATTGTCGATCGCGTCGGTGTTGAGCCGGATCCCGGCCCGGGCCGCCTCGATACGCCCGCGTTGGGTGAGGCCGAGATTGGCCCCCTCGCCGACAGCCTTCACCCGCAGCTCCGGCCCGGTGATGCGCACGGCGTCGTTGGCGCGGTCGCCGGCATCCTCGTCGGTCTCGGTGGTGGCGCGGACGTAGGTGCCGATGCCGCCGAACCAGAGCAGGTCGGCCGGCGCCTTCAGGATTGCCTGCATCAGCTCGGTCGGCGTCGCCTCGGCCCGGTCGAACCCCAGGGCGGCTTGGACGGCCGGAGAAAGCGGCACGGTCTTGAGGCTGCGCGCGAACACGCCGCCGCCCTGTGAGATCAGCGCCGTGTCGTAATCCGCCCAGGACGAGCGGCCGAGGTCGAACAGGCGCCTGCGCTCGGCGAAGCTCTTCGCCGCGTCGGGGTTCGGGTCGAGGAAGATGTCGCGGTGGTCGAAGGCCGCCACCAGGCGGATGCTCTCGGACAGCAGCATGCCGTTGCCGAACACGTCGCCGGACATGTCGCCGACTCCGACCACGGTGATCGGGTCGGCCTGGACGTCGACGTCGATCTCGCGGAAGTGGCGGCGCACCGCCTCCCAGGCACCCCGGGCGGTGATGCCCATGCCTTTGTGGTCGTAGCCCTGGCTGCCGCCGGACGCGAAGGCGTCGCCGAGCCAATGGCCCTTCTCCAGGGAAAGCGCGTTGGCGATGTCCGAGAAGGTGGCGGTGCCCTTGTCGGCCGCCACCACCAGGTAGGCGTCGTCGGGGTCGTGCCGCACAGTGTCCGGCGGCGGCACGATCGCCTGATCCACGATGTTGTCGGTGAGTTCGAGCAGGGTGCGGATGAACAGCCGGTAGCTCTCGGTGCCCTCCTGCATCCAGGCCGCCCGGTCCGAGGCCGGGGGCAGGCGCTTGGGGAAGAAGCCGCCCTTGGCGCCCACAGGCACGATGACGGCGTTCTTGACCTGCTGCGCCTTCACCAGGCCCAGGATCTCGGTGCGGAAATCCTCCGGCCGGTCGGACCAGCGCAGGCCGCCGCGGGCGACGTAGCCGAAGCGCAGGTGCACGCCCTCGACCCGGGGCGAATAGACGAAGATCTCGAAGAACGGCCGCGGCAGCGGCATCGCCGTCACCTTGGCGCAGGCGAACTTGAAGCTGATCGTCTCCCGGGGGCGATCACCCTCGGCCTTCTGGAAGAAGTTGGTCCGCACCGCGGCCTCGACCAGATTGACGAACCGGCGCAGGATCCGGTCGTCGTCCAGACTGGTGACGTCGCCGAGCGCCTCCTCGATCAGGGCACGGGTCTCGGCTTCGCGTGCGGCCCGGTCGCCGTCGATCAGCGGATCGAAGCGTGTCCGGAACAGGCTGACGATCGCCCGGGCGATCCCGGGATGCCGGCTCAGCGTTCCGGCCATGTAGTCCTGGCCGTAGCGGATGCGCAGCTGGCGCAGGTAGCGCCCGAGCGACCGAAGCAGGGCGGCATCGCGCCAGGGCAGGGCGGCTTCCAGCACCAGCCGGTTGTAGCCGTCCGATTCCGCCGCACCGTCGGCCAGCGCCAGCATCGCCTCCTCAAGGGGCTGCTCCAGCGTAGCAAGGTCGATCGCGGCGCCGCTGGCCCGCTCGATCCGCATGTCGTGCAGCCAGACCCGGGCGGATTCGTCGAGCCCGGCCGGGCGGACCTGGTAGGTTCGCTCATCGATGACGCGGAAGCCGAGGTTCTCCAGCACCGGCACGCGGTCGGAGAGGGCGATCGCGGTGCCGCGGGAGAACACCTTTAGGCGGACCTGCGCATCCGAATCGCCCGCCCGGCGGGCGAGATGCACCGCACGCGGCTGCACGTCGCTCAGTGCCTCCAGGATGGCGATGTCGGCGACCGCCGCACCGGACTGGAAGTTGTCCCGGTAGGCCGCCGTGAACGCCTCCGCGTAGCGCGACGCGAGCCGGCGAGCCCGGCCGCCGTCGTGGGCCTCCGCCAGGGCCGCACTGAGGGCGTCGCCCCAGGTGCGGACCAGGGCGGCGATTCCGGCCTCCAGCGCCGCGGGGTCCTGCTCGGGCATGCCCTCCTCCGGCAGACCGATGATGTAGTGGGTCCGGGCCAGCGGGCCTTCGGGCAGTTCCGAGTAGGCCGCGCTCGGGCGGCCGCCATAGGCCTCGGCCAGGTAGGCGCCGATCCGGGCGCTCACCGTCGAGTCGAACCGGTCTTTCGGCACGAACACCAGCAGCGAGACGAAGCGGCCGAACCGGTCCGGGCGCGACAGCACGCGCAGCCGCGGCCGGTCGGCGAGGTTGGCGATCGCCAGGGTGAACCGGTACAGCCGGTCTATATCGATCTGAAATAGCTCGTCCCGCGGATAGGTCTCCAGGACCGCCAGGAGGCTGCGCCCGGCATGGCTGGTCGGGTCCAGGCCGGCCCGCTCGGCCACCGCCTCGACCTTGCGGCGCAGGACCGGCACCTCGCGCGCCGGGCTGGTATAGGCCGCGGCCGTGAACAGGCCGACGATCCGCACCTCGCCCGACAGCTTGCCGGTGTTCGAGAACAGCTTCACGCCGACATAGTCGAGATAGGAGACCCGGTGGACCCGGGACTTCGCGCTCGCCTTGGTGATGATCAGCGCCTGCGGCTCTTCCAGGAAGGCGAGGATCTCGGGCGTGTAGTCGACCGGCGTCCGGCCCCGGCGCAGCGGCGTGGCGCCCGGATCGCGCAGCACCCCGAGGCTGGAGCCCTCGATCAGCGGATGGCCGTCACCCTCGATACCGTGCTGGCGCATGCCCAGCACCAGGAACTGCCCGTCCGTCAGCCAGTCGAGGAAGGCGCGCGCCTCGGCGACCTCGGCCTCCGGCAGCGGGGAGGGGGCGCGGCCCAGACTTTCGGACAGTGCGGAGATGCGGGCTAGCATCGCGTCGTGGTCGTCGCCCGCCAGGGCCACGTCCCGATAGACCTGAGCGAGGGCCTCCTCCAGCCGCGCCCGGGCCTCGCCGTCGAGGCGGCCGAGATGGAGGTGGATGAAGCTTTCGCGCGCCAGGCTGCCATGGGCATCCGCGGTCGTCTCGCCGACCACGCGCACCAGCGCCCCGGACGCGTCGCGCTCGACCCCGAGGATCGGGTGGGCGACGAGATCCGGCGTCAGGCCCTGCTCGGTCAGCTCGGCCAGGGTCGAATCCAACAGGAACGGCCGGTTGTCGTTGATGACCTCGATGATCGTCACCTCGCGCGACCGGCCGTCCCGAACAAGCTCGGTGTCGCTCAGGCGCAGTCGGGCCGGATCGCCGGGCTTGCGCGGCTCTGACAGGAACGCGCGGGCGCGGACCGCGAGCTCGGCCAAGGAATCGCCCGGGTAGGGGGCCACGTCCTCGGGGGTCACGCGCCCGAACAGGTCGCGGACGAAGCCGCCGGGGCCGCCCCTCTGTGCCACGATCTCGGCCGCAGCCTCGATGAGTCCGGACCGGGCCGATTTCTGTTCCGAGGACGACAACGCCGTGGAAGTTTCGAGTGTCATCGCGCCTCTCACGAACCGGGAGCCTGCCGGCGCAGCGTTATCAGGGAGATCCGCCGTGTCGATGACAGCGTGACGGATTTCCCTATCGCTGCATGTCGAACCGGCCGAACCGTCAGGGCCGGCTTGTCGCGCGGCATATCCGTGCATATACACGCATCGTGATGACGGATCGTCCGAGCGAGCCCTGCACCTGTTCCGCTCTGCGCCGTGCCACGCGGGCGGTGACCACGATCTATGACGAGGCGCTGCGTCCCTGCGGGCTGCGCGTCACCCAATTCGCGATCCTACGCCTGCTCGACCGTCTGGGTCCCAGCCCGGTGACGCGGCTCGCCGCTGAAGCCGCCCTGGAACGCACCACGATGGGCCGCAACCTCGATCCGTTGGAGCGGCGCGGCCTCGTGCGGATCGAAGCCGGCGAAGCGGATGCGCGCGCTCGCGTGGTCTCGCTGACGGACGCCGGACGCGCCGCCCTGGCGGCGGCAATCCCCCATTGGCGGGTCGCGCAAGGGCGCATCAACGCGCGAATCGAACCCGCCGCCGTCGCGGCTCTGACCGAAGCCCTCACAGCCGCCCCCTGACACGCCGCCGGCCGTCTCAACACCCCGGAGCCCGAACATGCCCGTTCCCGTCGAGACGCTGCCCGCGCCGCCCCCCGTGCCGCGCCTCCACTATGCCTGGATCGTGGTCGCGGTGACCTTCCTGGTGCTGCTGATCGGGGCGGGGGTGCGCGCGACGCCGAGCGTGCTGATCGTTCCGTGGGAGCGGGAATTCGGCTGGACGGCCGCCACGATCAGCGTCGGCATCGCGCTCAACATTTTCCTGTACGGCATGATCGGGCCGTTCGCGGTGGCGATCATCGAGCGCTTCGGCCTGCGCACCGCAGTGTGCTGCTCGCTCTTCGTCCTGGCCGTCGGCACGGCCGCCACCAGCCTGATGACGGCGCCGTGGCAGATGGTGCTGCTCTGGGGCATCGTGGTCGGATCGGGCTCCGGCATGGTCGCCAACGTGCTCGGCGCCACCGTGGCGGGCCGCTGGTTCGGCAAGCGGCGCGGCCTCGTTGTCGGGTTGCTCACCGCCAGCAGCGCCACCGGGCAGCTGATCTTCCTGCCGATGCTGGCTTCGCTGGCCGTCGGATCGGGCTGGCGCTCGGTCTCGCTTCTGGTTGCGGCCGTGACCCTGCTGCTGATCCCGCTGGCGGCCCTGCTGCTGCGCGACCGGCCGGCCGATCTCGGCCTGCCCCGCTACGGCGAGACCACGATCACGCCGACCCCGGTGCTCACCGAGAACCCAGCGGTGCGTGCCCTTCGCGGTCTGCGGACCGGCCTCAAATCGAAGGATTTCTGGCTGCTCTCGGGCACGTTCTTCATCTGCGGCGCCTCGACCAACGGGCTGATCGGCACCCACCTGATTCCGGCCTGCATCGATCACGGGATCGCCGAGGTCACGGCCGCGGGCCTGCTCGCGGTGATGGGTATCTGCGACCTGATCGGCACCACGGCCTCGGGCTGGCTCACCGACCGGTTCGATTCCCGCAAGCTCTTGGCCTGGTATTACGGCCTGCGCGGCCTGTCGCTGATCTTCCTGCCCTACTCGTTCGACCTCAGCTTCTACGGCCTATCCCTGTTCGCGGTGTTCTACGGGCTCGACTGGATCGCCACCGTGCCGCCCACCGTGCAGCTCGCCGGAAAGTCCTTCGGCGAGGAGAATGCCGCGCTGATGTTCGGCTGGATCGCAGCCGCCCACCAGATCGGCGCCGCCTCGGCCGCCTGGCTCGCCGGCATGGTCCGGACCGATACCGGGACCTATCTCGGCGCCTTCGTGTCGGCCGGCTTGCTCTGCCTGGTCGCTGCCCTGATGGCGGGCTTCGTCGGGCGCAACCCCCGGGAGCCGGCCCTGCGCCCGCTGCCGGCCTGAGCTGCACCGCGCAGGCACGTCGGCCATAAGCGTGCCGCGAAGGGGGCGCCTCCGTCGGGCGATTCCTTCGCAGCACGAGGGCGTATTGTGACAATCGCGATCCGGCCTAACCCGCCGGTCCAGGACGTTCCTGCCGCGCAGACCCGGTCGGGACCGGGCTTCACCGAGTTCGTCGCCATCATCGCGCTGATGATGGCGGTCACCGCCATCTCCATCGACAACCTGCTGCCGGCCTTCCCGGCGATCGAGGCCCGGTTCTCCGTGCCCGATCCGAACCGGCTGCAGCTCCTCGTTTACGTGTTCATGGCGGGATTCGGAATCGCCCAGCTCGCCTACGGGCCGATCTCGGACACCTTCGGGCGCCGGAAGGTCCTCCTGGCGAGCCTTGCGATCTACGTCGTGGGCTGCGGGCTCGCCATGGTGGCGCCGAGCTTCGGCTGGCTGCTGGCGGCCCGGGTCATCCAGGGCATCGGCGCAGCGGGTGGGCGCGTGCTCTCGGTGGCGATCGTGCGCGACCGGTTCGCCGGACGCGAGATGGCGAGCGTGATGTCGCTCACCATGATGGTTTTCCTGATCGTCCCCATGATCGCCCCGGCGATCGGCGGCCTGATGCTGGCGCTGGGGTCGTGGGTCTACGTGTTCGTCTCGATGCTGGCTTTGGCCTTCTGGCTGACCGCCTGGTTCTCGCTGCGGATGCCGGAGACCCTGCACCCGGAATATCGTCGCCCGCTCTCCCTCGGGGCGACCTGGGACGCGGTGCGCACCACGGTGACGACCCGGGTCTCCATCGGCTACGCCACGGCGCTCGGCCTGCTCACCGGCTGCATCATGGGCTATGTCGGATCGGCCCAGCAGGTGTTCGACACCGGGCTGTACCATCTCGGGCCGCTGTTCCCCCTGGCCTTCGGGCTGGTGGCCGGCGCCATGGGGGCGGCGACGCTGATCAACGCCCGGATCGTCCGGCGGCTCGGGATGCGGGCGCTCTCGCATGCCGGCATCATCGCCTTCACGCTGGTGGCCCTGGCCCAGGTCGGCGTCGGGCTCGCCTATCACGGCCACCCGCCGCTCGCGGCGTTCCTGTCGATCCTGGCGGCCAACCAGTTCCTGATGAGCTTCGCGCTGCCGAACTTTAACGCCCTGGCGCTAGAGCCGCTCGGCGCCATCGCGGGCACGGCCTCGTCGTTCGTCGGGTTCTACACCACGATGCTGGGGGCGTTCTCGGGTTACGTGATCGGCCAGGCCTTCGACGGGACCGTGCTGCCGGTCGGGATCGGCTACGCTACCCTCGGGGGCCTGGCGCTGCTGGTGGTGCTCTGGACCGAGCGCGGCCGGTTGTTCCGGGGCGGGGTGGCGGGTTGAGCGTTCGGACTTAACCCAGCCTTCAAACCAATACGGCACCCTCCGGTCAGCCCTAACAGCCGACCGGACTCGACCATGATCGCCCGCGCCCAGGACGGAACCCTTCTCGCCGCGCGCCTGCTCCTGGCCGCCGCACTCCTGCCAACCGGAATCGCGCGGGCGCTGAACGTCTCGGGCTTCGCGCTGACCCTCGCCGGCAGCGGCATGCCATTCCCGAACGCGGTTGCGACTGCCGCCGTGGTGGTGCAGGTGTTCGGCCCGCTGGCCCTGATCCTCGGTGTGCTGCCGCGCCTGACAGGGCTGGCCCTCGCGGTCTTCGCGGCGGTGACGGCCGTGATGCTGCACGCGTTCTGGCAATATGTCGGGCCGGCGGCGGTCGCCGAGCGGACGCTGATGCTGGCCGATCTCGGCCTCGCGGGCGGGTTCCTGATCTACGCCCTGACCGGTCCCGGCGCCTTTAGCTGGCAGGGCTGGCGCGCTGGCCTCGCGACGGAGCGGCCGGCTCCGAAGCGCGCGCCCACCAAGGCACCGACCAAGATCTCTGCGGCGCGGGGCGGCGCCAGCAAGAAATCTGGCGGTCGCGCGCCGGCCCGCGCCGCGGCCTGATCGGGTCAGTTCGCCCGCGGCTTCATCTCGGCCGACGCCGGCGGGGTCGCCGCGACAATCCTGCGGCCGGAGATCTCGGCCCCGGCATCCGGCGTCAGCTTGCGGAAGGCCAGCACCGAGGCCGCCGAGAGCACAGCCACGGCAAAGAAAGCCGGGCCGAAATCGCCGGCCTCGATTTGCGTTCGACCGTGGAAGCCGGCGGCGCCCTCGAGCGCCAGCGCGCCGAGGGTCACGCCGAGGCTCAGCGACAGCTGCTGGCAGACGCTGGCGAAGCTCGTGGCCGCGCTCATCTCACGGGATTCGAGGTCGGCATACGCGATGGCATTGACGCAGGTGAACTGCACCGAGCGCGAGCAGCCGCCCAGGAACAGCAGCGCGATCATGATCCAGTGCGGCGTGTCGGCGGTGTAGATCCCGTTCACCGCCAGGAAGGCCGAAGCCAGCACGGCATTGAAGACCATCACGGCGCGGAATCCCAGGCGGCGCAGGATCTTGGGCGCGAGGGTCTTCACGAACATCGCGCCGGCCGCCGCCGCGAAGGTGATCAATCCTGAATGCAGGGCGTCGAGCCCGAACCCGACCTGCAGCATCAGCGGCAGCAGGAACGGGATCGCGCCGGTCCCGACCCGGAACAGGCTGCCGCCCAGGATCGCGACCCGGAAAGTCGGGCGGTTCATCAGGTCAAGCCGCACGATCGGGTGGGCGGCCCGCCGCGCATGCGCGACGTAGAGCGGAAGAAGGATCGCCCCCGCGGCCAGGCATCCCCAGGAGACCGAGGCCGGGAGCAGATGGCGTCCCATCGAGGCCAGCCCCAGCATCAGGGCGGCGAGGCCGGTGCCGAGCACGAAGAAGCCGATCAGGTCGAGGGGCGGACGCTCCGGCTCGCGCACATCCTCGAAGTACAGGCTCGCCAGCACGATTCCGGCGACGCCGATCGGCAGGTTGATGAAGAAGATCCAGCGCCAGTCGAACCAGGTGGTGATCAGCCCACCCAGCGGCGGTCCGATCACCGGGCCGACCAGCGCCGGGAAGGTCAGGTAGGCCAGGGCGGTCACCAGCTGCGACTTCGGCACGCTGCGCAGCACAACGAGGCGCCCGACCGGCACCATCATGGCCCCGCCCATGCCCTGGAGGAACCGCGCCGCGACGAACCACGCCAGCCCGTTAGCCGCCGCGCAGGCGAGCGATCCCAGCATGAACACGACGAGCGCGGCCCGGAAGACCGTGCGCGAGCCATAGCGGTCGGCCATCCATCCGCTCACCGGGATGAAGATCGCCAGGCTGACCAGATAGGAAGTCAGCGCCAGCTTCAGGGCGATCGGATCCTCGCCGAGGCTTGCCGCAATGCTGGGCAGCGCCGTGGCGATCACCGTGGAATCGGTGTTCTCCATGAACAGGGCGGTGGCCACCGTCAGGGGGACGATCCAGAGCGGTCTTTGGGTCGAGGCAGGCATCGGACAGCAGACGCGTGTCGTGCCGAGACGGTTGCACGGCGGGGCCGCGAACTCGCACGGTCGTGTTTCGCGCCTGTATCCGCAACGCAACAGGGGTTGCGTCGTGACCGAACACCACCTTTTGTGCGCGTGATCCAATGGCTACGTTTAGCGCGAGCGGTCTTCCGGCCGTCGATACCGGCGCGGTGCCGGCCACGAGACACTCGATGCAGCCCAGTCCGAGCAAGCGCCGTTCCCTGTCGCGGCTCGCCGCCGCCGTCGCGCTCCTGTCGACGGTCACGGCCTGCGGCACCGTGCTGCTCAACGACCGCGGTTCGCTCACCCGCTACGATCGGCTGCAGGCGAGCAGCGCCGTCGCCTCGGCCTCGCGGCTCTACGTGGACCGGCCGGCCCTGGCCAAGGCCCGCACCGTGCGGATCATCCCGACCGCGTTCCACGCCGACGTCGCGGGCGCCGCGCCGCTCACTCAGGCGGAACGCCGCCTGATCGCCAACGCGGCCGACCGCGCGCTCTGTTACGACCTGTCGCTGCGCTACGACGTGGTGACCGGTCGCGACGCCGATCTCACCGTGCGGGCGCAGGTCACCCGGGTCGAGCCAACAGACCTGCTCGGCGCGGGCGCGACCATCGCGGGCTCGGCCGGCGTGACGGTGGCCTCGCAGGTGGGGCTTAGCGCCGTCGAGGGTATCGGCCGCATCCCGATCCCGCGCATCCCGATCGGGCTCGGCAGCCTCACGGTCGAGGCCGAGGCGTTGGATCGTCGTCGCGAGCAGCGCGCCGCGATGGTCTGGGGCGGGGCCGCGAACTCGTTCACGAGCCAGCCGCGCTTCTCGCGCGCCAGCGACGCCTACGACCTCGCCGGCGAGTTCGGCCAGGATTTCGGCTTCATGCTGGCCACCGGCGACGACCCGTTCAACGCCCCCAACACCCTGCCGACCTGGGACCGCATCCGGATCACCACGCTCGGCGAGGCACCGCTCGACCCCGATTGCGAGGCCTACGGCCGGGCGCCGGGCATCGACGGCATCCTGGGCGACTATATCGGCCTGCCGCCCGAATACACCGACAGGGGCGCTGCCGTTCCGGCAACACGCTGACCCGACCGCCGGTACAAAAAAGCGGGGGAGCCATGCGCGATTTCCCGCTGCGGCGCCGCGACGGCGCATTGGCGCGGCCGCGGACCCCATGATACTGGCACTTGCCAACCCGATCCCGCTGCGCACCCCCTCAAAGCGCGGCCGTCCGAGGAAAGTTGGCACATGGCCCGAGTCGATTCCGCCACGATCATCGAAGGCCTGACCTTCGACGACGTGCTCCTGCGGCCCGCCGCCTCCTCGGTGATGCCGACCGAGGTCAACGTCGCTTCGCGGCTGACCCGCTCGATCCCGCTGAACCTGCCGATCCTCGCCTCCGCCATGGACACGGTCACCGAGGCGCCGATGGCCATCGCCATGGCGGCCAACGGCGGCATGGGGGTGATCCATCGCAACCTGGAGCCCGCAGAGCAGGCCGAGCAAGTCCGTCTCGTCAAGAAGTACGAGTCCGGCATGGTGATGAACCCCATCACCATCCATCCCGACGAGACCCTGGCCGACGCCTTCGAGGTGATGAAGCGCAACCGCATCTCCGGGATCCCGGTGGTGGAGCGCGGGCCCAACGGCTCCCGGGGCAAGCTGGTCGGCATCCTGACCAACCGCGACGTCCGCTTCGCGACGAACCCCGCACAGCCGGTTGCCGAGCTGATGACCCGGGATCGGCTGATCACCGTCCGCGAGGGCGTGACCCAGGACGAGGCCAAGCGCCTCCTGCACCAGTTCCGCATCGAGAAGCTGCTGGTGGTCGACGACCATTACCGCTGCATCGGCCTGATCACCGTCAAGGACATCGAGAAGCGCGTGACCTACCCGTTCGCCGTCAAGGACGAGCAGGGCCGGCTGCGGGTCGCCGCCGCGACCACCACGGGCGACAGCGGCTTCGAGCGGGCCGAGCGCCTGATCGACGCCGGCTGCGACGTGATCGTGGTCGACACCGCCCACGGCCATTCGATCAAGGTGCTCGACGCCGTCGCCCGGGTGAAGCAGCTCTCCAACGCCGTCCAGGTGATCGCCGGCAACGTCGCCACCCGCGAGGGCACCAAGGCGCTGATCGACGCGGGTGCGGACGCCATCAAGGTCGGCATCGGCCCGGGCTCGATCTGCACCACCCGCATCGTGGCGGGCGTGGGCGTGCCCCAGCTCACCGCCCTGCTGGAGGCCGTGGAGGCCGCCGGCGAGGCCGACATCCCGGTCATCGCCGACGGCGGCATCAAGTATTCCGGCGACCTCGCCAAGGCGATCGCGGCCGGCGCCTCGGTGGCGATGCTCGGCTCTCTGCTGGCCGGCACCGACGAGGCGCCCGGCGAGGTGTTTCTGTACCAGGGCCGCTCGTACAAGTCGTACCGGGGCATGGGCTCAGTGGGCGCCATGGCCCGCGGCTCGGCCGACCGCTACTTCCAGGCCGAAGTCAACGACACCCACAAGCTCGTGCCGGAGGGTATCGAGGGCCAGGTCCCCTACAAGGGCCCGGTCGGCAACGTCCTGCACCAGCTCGCCGGCGGCCTGCGCGCCGCCATGGGCTATGTCGGCGGCGCGACCATCCCGGATTTCCAGGAGCGGGCGCAGTTCATCCGCATCACCAATGCCGGCCTCCGCGAGAGCCACGTCCACGACGTGACCATCACCCGCGAGAGCCCGAACTACCCGTCGCGGACCTGACGCCCACGTTCGATTTGGCCACGAAGCGTCCCCTCGCCCGCGGCGGCGAGGGGACAGGCACGTCAGCCTAGGCCCACCGATCATCACCGCCTTGACTCGATCCGGTGGGCGACCTCCGATGGCTGGGCCGGCACGGACCGATGCGGCCGACAACGATCTCGCCCCGGAGAGACCCAATGCGCACGCTGATCGTCGGAGCCGGGGCGACCGGCGGCTATTACGGGGCGCGGCTCGCGGAATCGGGGTCGGACGTGACCTTCCTGGTCCGGCCGGCCCGGGCCGAGAAACTGGCGGTGAACGGGCTGGTGCTGCACTCGCCACTGGGCGACCTGCATCTGCCCGCGCCGCCCACCGTCACGGCCGACACGCTGGCCCAGGCGGGCGCGTTCGACCTCGTGCTGCTCTCCTGCAAGGCCTACGACCTCGACAGCGCCCTCGCCGACCTCGCGCCTGCCATAGGCGGGGGCACCGCGATCCTGCCGCTGCTGAACGGGATGTCCCATCTCGACGCGCTCGACGCCAAGTTCGGCGCTGCGCGGGTGCTGGGCGGCTCCTGCGCCATCGCGGCGACCCTCGCGCCGGACGGCGCGATCCGGCACATGAGCGAGCTGTGCAGCATCACCTACGGCGAGCGCGACGGGTCGCGCTCGGCCCGCATCGAGGCCGTCGATGACCTGATGCGCGGCTTGAAGTTCCAGGCGCGCCTCAGCGACGTGATCCTGCAGGAGATGTGGGAGAAATGGGTGTTCCTGGCGACGCTCGCGGGCGCGACGACGCTGATGCGGGCCGCGGTCGGCGACATCGTGGCTGCGCCCGGCGGCACGGCCTTCATCGCCGCCCTTCACGCCGAATGCACGGCGGTGGCCGCGGCGAGTGGGTTCGAGCCGCGCGGAGTCGTCGCCGAGCGGGCTCGGGCGCAGCTCACCGCGGAGGGCTCGACCTTCACGGCCTCGATGCTGCGCGACATCGAGAACAGCGGCCGGATCGAGGCAGACCACGTGATCGGCGACCTGATCGCCCGGGGTGGCCGCCTCAGTCCGGAGGCGGCCTTCCCGCTGCTCGGTCAGGTTTATGCCGGCTTGAAGGCCTATGAGGCCCGGCGAGCTAGGGAGGCGGCCTGAGGCGCGCGCCGCAACCGTCCGGTTTTATCCAGCGACACGATCGAGAGATCCGCTGGTCCCGGATGTCTGCGACGGCAACCCTGGAAGGGCGCTTCCGGCTTTCGCGCTGCCGGCCGGAGGCCTCCCCCAAGGCCTCCGCTTCGCTCCGTCACACCGGGATGAGGTGGGGATGGGCGAGTCGTCGCTTCTCAGTAGCGGCCGGGCGGAGGCGGCGGAGGCGGGTTGCCGTATTCGAGCTGCGTCTTGGCATCCAGCGGCCGGCGCGGCGGCGGGGTGAGATCGGGGGCGGCCGGGGCGCTCGCACAGGCGGCGAGGGCGGCGGCGGCGAATCCGGCGAGGGTCACGGAGCGGGTTACGCGAACGAGGGAAGACATGATCTGAGGCACTCCCGGACAGACCTCCGTCCGCGGAACGCACTGGTCCGCGGCGGGAGGATGCCATACGACACGGGGCTGGCCCGCATCGCGGGACCGCCCGCGACCCGGTCTGAGCCGGGATCGTGCTGGAAGCTCGGCCGCACCGCGGCGGCATCGTGGGCCAAGCGTGGCCGTTTCGCGTCGGCCGAGCGCCGTTTTAAAGGATGTCGACCCTGACCCCCGCCGCCCGCTGCTCCGCCGCCATCGAAGTCCTGACCGATATCGCGGAGCGCCGCCGCCCCGCCGCCGACGCGCTGAAGGATTGGGGCCTCGCCCACCGTTTCGCCGGCTCCGGCGACCGGGCCGGAATCGCCAGTCTGGTCTACGACGCCCTGCGCCGGCGGGCTTCCGCCGCCTGGATCATGGATTCCGAGGCGCCGCGCGCCGTGCTGATTGGCTCCCTGCGGCTGCAGCAGGGGCTCGCCGCCGCGTCTGTGGCCGCGCTGTTCTCCGGCGAGCGCTTCGCCCCCGAGCCGCTGAGCGACGACGAGCGCGCGCGCCTCGAATCCGGCACGTTGGACGAAGCCCCGCCCGAAGTGGCCGGCGATGCCCCGGCCTTCGTGCTGCCCGAGCTGGAGGCCGCGCTGGGCGACGACCTGATCCCCGAATTGAAGGCGCTCGCCCGGCGCGCGCCCCTGGATATCCGGGTCAACGCCCTACGGGGCAGCCGTGACGACCTGATGCCTGCGCTGAGCGGCTTCGATGCCGCCCCGACCCCGCACGCACCACTCGGCGTCCGGATCCCGATCGGCGCTGACGGCCGCGGCCCGGCGCTCCACGTCGAGGCCGAGTTCCTGGACGGCTGGTATGAGATCCAGGACGAAGGCTCGCAGCTCGCCGCCCTCCTGGTGGATCCGCACGCGGGCGAGACCCTCGTCGACCTCTGCGCCGGCGGTGGCGGCAAGACCCTGGCGCTGGCCTCCCAGACCCGTAACGGCGCCCGCCTGATCGCCACGGACGGCGATCCGCGCCGGCTCGCGCCGATCCACGAGCGCCTGCGCCGCTCCGGGGCCGCGGCCGAAGTCCGGACACCGCGCAGTGGCAAAGCCCGCGCCGACGTGCTGGAGGATCTGGACGGCCAGATCGACCGGGTGCTGGTCGACGCACCCTGCACCGGCTCCGGGACTTGGCGGCGCAACCCGGATGCCAAGTGGCGGCTGCGGCCCGGCAGCCTGGCCCTGCGCATCGCCGAGCAGTCCCAGGTCCTCGACCGCGCAGCCAAGCTGGTCCGGCCCGGCGGGCGGATCGTCTACATCACCTGCTCGCTCCTGCCCGCGGAGAACGACGCGGCGGTGGCCGGGCTGCTGTCCCGCTGGCGTGGCCGCTTCGATGCCGTGCCGGCCGAGACCGTGCTGGCGGCGGGACCGCCAAGCCTCGCATCCTCTGTTCGCAAGACGGAACACGGCCTGCAGATGACCCCGCTGCGGACCGGCACCGATGGCTTCTACGTATCCGTGATCACCCGGCGCGCCTGAGGACGCGCCTCTCCGGAACCGTCCCCGCGTCCCACGACGTTGGGCGAGGAATGTTTCAGGAGAGCGCCATGCCCGAGTCCGCCCGTCCCGCCATCCGGGCCCTGTCCTGAGCGGCCCCCGGGACCGGTCCATGAATCTCGACCGCCGCCTGCTGCTCGCAGGCTTGACCACCGCTTTCGGCCTGCGCGCGGCAAAGGCGCAGGAAAAGCCGCCGGAGCCGGCGCCCCACGAGGCGATCCGCGCGCTGCCACGCTCGCTGCCCGGGGCGGACCTGCAGGTGATCGATCTGTGGCCCGGCCAGCCTCCGGGGGGCGGCAGCGGGCCCGATCCGGACGGCTACCGCTATGTCGAGGGCCGCTCGGGCGACGTCACCCGGGTGGCCAAGCCATGCCTGCTGGCGATGCGGCCGGCCAATCCCAACGGCGCGGCGATCATCGTGGCGGCCGGCGGCGGCTACCAGTTCATCGCGCTCGGCAACGAGGGCGTGCCGGTCGGGCGCGTCCTCAACGCAGCGGGGATCACAGTCTTCCTGCTGGTCTACCGCCTGCCCGCGGAGGGCTGGGGCGCGGGCCCCGACGCGCCGCGGCAGGATGCGCAGCGGGCGCTGCGGCTGGTCCGGGCGAGGGGCGCGGAATACGGGATCGACCCCGCCCGGGTCGGCGTACTGGGCTTTTCCGCGGGCGGCCACCTGATGGGCGAGACCGCGGTCGGCACCGCGAGCGACCTCTACACCCCGGTGGACGAGGCCGACGCGCAGCCGGTTCGGCCTGTCTTGGCAGGGTTGATCTACCCGGTCATCACCATGGGCAAGCCGTTCGACGGCACCGCGACGCGACGGATCCTGGTCGGCGACGAGGTCACCCCGCTCGAGATGAAGACCTACTCGGTGGACCTGCAGGTCGGGCCGCAGACGCCCCCAACCTTCCTGGTCCAGGCGATCGACGACCCGGTGGCGGTGGCCGACCATCCGCTGCTGATGTTCGCCGCTTTGCGGAGGGCGCGGGTGCCGGCCGAACTGCACCTGTTCGAGCGCGGTGGGCACGGTTTCGGCCTGGGCGCCCCGGGTACGCCGGCTGCCGCGTGGCCGGGCCTGTTCCTGGCCTGGATCCGCCTGCACGGCTTCCTGAACCGGTGAGCCGAGGATCAGTCCGCGCGCAGCCGGGGAAGCTTGGCGACCTTGGGGCGGTTGGTGCGGAACTGGCCGCGCTCGACCGCCACGAACACCACGATGACGATGGCGACGATGCTGAGCCACCAGATCGCCGTGAGGCCGACACCCAGGCAGGCGACCGTGAAGGCGGCGGAGAAGCACCCCATCGCTCCCGGGATCAGGGCCGGGATGTCCCGGCCGGCCCGGCGGATCGAGGCGTAGAGCGCGAAGGCGGCGGACAGCGCGCCCACGATCCCGAGTTCGTACCAGAACTCGAACAGGGCCGTGGTCGGCGCGTTCAGCGGCAGCATACCGACCAGGCGCCCGCGCAGTGCCGTCTCGAAGCCATGGCCGGTGATCAGCCGCACCGGATCGGTGGTCACCACCTTCTGCCAGCTCTTCAATGACAGCACCGCGGGCGAGAGCGGCCCGAACAACACCGCGCCGATCGGCCGGGCCAGGAACGGCAGCAGCGGCGCCACGGCGAGCAGCGCGGCCGACAGGGTCGCGGTCAGCATCACGCCGAGCTTCGGCCGGTAGCTCGTCACCGCGAAGGCCAGCGCGCCGACCGCCAGCGCAGCGATCTGGGTGGCGTCCGGCTGGACCGTCAGCGCCAGGGCGACCAGCAGGGCGAGTCCGAGCGCCTCGCGGTCACGCCGCCGTGATCGCAGCCAGGCGAGCCCCGGCCAGACCAGAAGAATCAGCAGGATCAAGCCGCGATCGAGGGCTCCGTCGTCGTCGATGCCGGGCGGCGCCATGTGCGCCCCGAACAGCCCCAGCACGATCGCAACGATCGCGCCCGCGACAAGTCCCAACGGCAGCAGGTAGAGATTGGCCGAGCGCATCCGGTCCGGCAGGGCGAAATAGCCGAGCAGCGCCAACCCGATCGTCGCCGCGAGGTTGGCCAGACGCTCCACGGCCGGGCCGAGGAACGGCGTCCAGGTCAGCGACAGCACCGACCACAGCACCACCAGCATGCCGGCCAGGAAGGCCGGCGCCGTGAGCAACCGGGACACGCCCGGCCGGACCGGCCGCTGGCGCCGGTCGATCGCGCTGGCGATGATCAGCAGCACCACGGCGATCGGCGCCAGGATCACGGTGGCGCGGCGGGCGACCTGCGCCAGCACCGGCAGGATGACGAACAGGCCGAAGAAGCCGACGCGCCGCAGCAGGGCGGCGGCGTCGAGCGCCGGATCGATCGTGGGGGAGTTCGACGCCCGCGGCATCTTGCGCCTTCTCTCGGACCCAGATGGCCGGATCACGCTCGATACGCAAGCTCCGCGCAAGCCGCTGTAGACCCTGAGCAACACTCCCGGGTCAGCGCGTCGCGCCGGTGGCGGATCAGGCCGTCCGGGTCGCCGTTCGCGGGCGCTTGCGGGCGAACCGCAGGCCGACATCCGAGAGCACGCGCCAGCCGCCCCAGGCGGTCAGGAACCCGATCAGACCGGCGGCGAGGCCGTCGGCATTGGTCGGCACAGCCGGGCTGAAATCCTGGTAGGCGGCCTGCGCTACCGGCAGGTCGGGGTCGCGCAGCATCGCCACCACCTTGCCGAGCGGGCTCGTCGCCGAGGCGAGGGCCTGCTCCTGCGCGCTCAATCTTGCCAGCCGAGAGATGTCGGCCTGTGCGGCCTCGCCGCGCCGGGCCACCAGCTGGTCGGGGTTGGTGCGCAGCCGGTCGACCGCGCCGTCGCGGGTGGTGCCGGAGGCCTGCGCGTCCGATTCGAGCACCGCCACCTGACGGCGCAGTTCGTCCACCGCGCCACCGAGGCGCTGCGCGTATTGCTGCGCGAATTCGGGGGCCTGGGCGGCTATCAAGCCGCCGAGCAGGCCGAGGGCGAGGCCGAGAGTGCGGAACACGCGGAACACGTCAGACCCTCCGGGTCGGAGACAGGACGCGGCCTAAAAAGCATGGCTTCGGCCGATAACCAAAAGAACGGGGCACCGGCAGATCACGCTGGCAGGGTCAGCAGTCCGGCCTGGCCGTCGGCGCAGCCGAACAGCATGCGGTTGCCGCGTGCGTCCCAGGCGAGTGCCGTGATCCCGCTGCCCGGCACGGCGCGCCGCACCAGCAGCTCCGAGGCGTCGGTGAAGCGCACCAGCAGGATGCAGCCATCCTCGTAGCCCACTCCCAGGACCGGCGCCTTGGGGTGGAACGCGACCCGCGTCACCCGGGCGGGGCGGACGCCGCATTCCCGCGGCGCCTTACCGGTGGGGCCTTCCTTCGAATCGAACGGCCAGACGATCGCAGCCTCGGCGCCTCCGGTGGCAAGCCAGTGCCCATCGGAAGACCAGGACACGGAGCGGACCTTGGCAGGATAACCCGACATCCGCATGTGGCCGCGATCCGGCTGCAGGCGCCAACCGTGCAGCGCGTTCTCCTGCATGGTCGAGACCACGAAGCGGCCGTCCGGTGACCACGTGACGTCGATATGCGAGCCCTTCCAGCTCACGACCTCGGCGGGCGTCTCGAGATTCGGGAACCAGAGGCTGACGCCGTTGTAGTGGGCGACGCCGAGACGGTAGCCCTTCGGGGCGAAGACCAGCCCCCGGGCCGTCGAGGGCGCCGTGAAGCTGCGCTCCCGGCCCTTGGCATCCCGGGCGACGACCGCGCGACCGGCCGACCAGGCCACGGCGCCGTCCGGATGCAGCGCCAGAGCGTCGATCCAGACACCGCCCTTGGCCGCGCCGAGCTCCTGTACGGCGCCACCGGCCCGGATCTCGACGACCCGGCCGTCGTCGCCGCCCGTGACGAGGCGGTCGCTGCTCCCGGCCGCCACCAGGATCCCGCTGTCGGGATGGGCGGCGATCCGGGTCAGCGCATCCCCCTGCATGAGGGCCACGGTGCCGTCGCCGAGCGCCAGGGCGGGGGCGTCCTTCAGGAACTGCGCCGCGACCACGTGGGCGCCCGCCTCCAGCGGCGCGACGTGTTCGGTGAGGGACGGATGGCTGACGGAATCGCTCATGGAAACTCGACCTTCGTGGTCCTCTGGCCGGCGCGCAGGACCAGGAACGCGGTGATCAGCGCGAGCACCCCCGAGACCGCCGCCGGCGCGATCAGGGCGTAGAGGGCGAACGCATCGTAGGCCAGCGCCCCCAGGAAGGCGCCCAGCAACAGGGACAACCAGACCAGCCCGTCGCCGATCCAGCCGAGCGGGTCGCCCGTGCGTGTCAGCGCCCGGGCGATCTTCTGGCCCAGGCTGAACAGGGCTCCGGTGACGAAGGTGGTACCAGCCCGGAAACCCTGCACCTGCGCCAGCACGGCGTTCTGCGCGCCCATGGCCACGGCTACGAAGAACGCGGCAAGGCCCAGCTCGGGGGAAGCGAGACCGAGCGCCAGGCCGCCCAGGATCAGCAGCGATTCGTAGGCGAGCACCACCGGGGTGCTCCAGCGCGACGGCACCAGGATCGCCAGGCCGCTGCCCAGGACCGAGCCGGTCAGGAACGCCGCGATCAGAATCGCCGGCATCACCATCTTCTGCAGCTTCGCTTCGGCGCCGAAGACCGCGAATTGCGTGGTGTTGCCGCTCATGAACGAGGTGTACAGGCCGCCCAGCCGCACGAAGCCCAGCGCATCGACGTATCCCGCCAGCCCCGTGAGGAGCAGGCCGGTGCCCAATTGCCAGGAGCGGTTCACGGATCAAGCCTCCCGCAGCATCCCGGTAACGAGCCATTAACCATTTCGGCCACTCCGTTCATCTGCGCAGGGGCGGGGTTAACGGGCCGTGCACCAAGTCCGGGCAATTCGATGCAATCACGGCGAACGCCGGGGCGCAGGGGCCCGTTGCTCCTTCGATCCGGCACGGGGCTCCAGCGCCCCCGCCGGGTGAGTGGGAGTTGCGTCATGATGCCGTTCGTCGCCGCCTTCGCCTGCCCGTCCATGCCCGCCCTGGATTCGGCCGCCGCCACCATCCTGGTGGTCGAGGACGAGCCGACCGTCTGCGAGCTCGCGGCCGAAGCGCTTCTCGAAGAGGGATATCGGGTGCTCACCGCCGCGGATGCCTGGGAGGCCGAAGCGATCCTGGCACGGGAGAGCGTCGACATGCTCTTCACTGATATCGACCTCGCCCGCAACACGAACGGGCTGGCGCTGGCACGCCGGGCCCGCAGCGTCTGCCCGGACCTGCCCGTCATCTACACGTCCGGCGGGCGTGCCTGCCTGTCGCCCGCCGACGCCGTCTCCGAATCGGTGTTCGTTCCGAAGCCGTACCGCCCCAGCCAGCTCGTTGCGCTCACGAACGACATCCTGCGCGCCGCGCACCATCCCCATCACGCCTGACCCACCCCAAGGAATCCCGCCATGCGGCCCCCCCTCTTCGCCACCGGTCTCGCCTTCGCCCTCGCGGCCGTCGCCGTGCCGGCCCGGGCCGCGTGCGACGTGAAGGGCGCGCAGATCGAGGAGGGAATCGCGGCCAAGAAGGAACTGCGCGAGGACGCCAACGCTCAGACGGTGCGCGACCTGCGCACGCTGCGCGACGCGGCGATCGTGCTGGAGACCTACAAATTCCCGGGCGAGTGCGAGGTGCTGCTCGGCATCGCCAAGTCGCTGCTCTCCAATCCCGACAAGACGATCGTGCAGGGCGGCAACACCGACGAGGACGAGGCCGAGAGCCTGGTCGAGGCGCGCGAGCCCAAGGCGAAGACACCGGCGGACGAGAAGGCAGCGGCTCCGAAGACGGCTCCCAAGGCGAATTGAAGCCGGGAGTCACCCCGCGCAGCAGCGATCGACGCTTCCTCCGACGACCGACCACACCCCGGAGCGCTACAAAGCCTCGAACGTGGCCTTTGGGGGTTTCACGGGTGGCTGGGGTCCGGAAGGTTTGGTGTAACTATCTCGCCGCCGGATTAGGGCGGCGGCGCAACACACCGGAGACGGACTCCTACCGCTCCTCCGCAGCACTCGCGCCGGCCTTGGCGCGGGCCAGCGCACGGCCGAGCTTGGCGGCGATCTGCGCGCGCAGGATGTCGGCCATCTCGATGTCCACCAGCCGCCAGCTGAAGCCGCGCAGACGGAGCCGGATACGGTTGCGCTCGGCCCGGGGCCCCTCGGGCGGGACCGGAATGACCACCGCCCGGAACCCGCGCATCTCCAGGGCGGCGTAATAGGGCAGGAGTCGTCCTGCATTCCGGATCGCCAAACCCTCCGGCTTCAAGCTGGCGGGGCGCTCGATGTCCAGCTTGTCGGGCCAGCCGTTGTCGAGCAGGTCCATCACCGTCTCGGGTGTGACCAGGGTCTCGGCCAGCGCCAGCGCCAGGCCGTACGCGACGTCGTTGAGGCGTTGCCGGTCGCGGGGCTCCAGATCCAGGTCGGTGTCGGAGGCGGTGCGCACCGCCGCGGTGATCTGGCGGACCAGGGACAGCCGAAGGGTCCGGAAGTTCACGTGGCCCTCCATATAGGCCACGTCATGCCGGCGCACGGCCTGAGCCAGGTCGTAGAGCGACCAGAGCGGGCTCACCGTGAAGGCGAGCCACGCCAGCGCGAGCGCGAGCGGAATCGCGAGCCAGCGTACCACCCTACGATCCCCCCCGGGACGTCACGGCTGCGCCGGCGCGGTCGCACCGGTCTCGGCCGCCCAGCCGTCGAGCCCCGAGAAAGCAGCGACCACACCCTCGTAGACCGGGCGCTTGAACGGCACGATCAGGTTCGGCAGCTCGGAGAACCGCGCCCAGCGCCAGGCGTCGAACTCGGCCTTGTGGGCGCCGCCACCGGGGGTCAGCACGTCGATCAGGTCCTCGCTGCCGAGGAAGCCGTAGGCGAACCACTTCTGGGTCTGGCCGCGATAGCGCCCCTTCCAGGCCTGCTTCATCACCGCCGGCGGCAGGTCGTAGGCGAGCCAGTCCGGGATCTCGCCGAGCAGGCGGATCGCATCGGGTGGTACGTTGGTCTCCTCGTAGAGCTCCCGGCGGGCGGCCGCCTCGGGATCCTCGCCGGGATCGATGCCGCCCTGCGGCATCTGCCACATGTACGGGCCGGCGACGTGCTCCGGTCCGGCATCCTTCGTCCGGCGGCCAACGAAGACGCCGCCCGAGGGCGCGATCAACGCGACGCCCACGCAGGGGCGGTAGGGCAGCGCAGCGCCTGAGTCGGAATCTGTGGTCATCGCGGGCGACCATAGGTCAGGCGCAAGTCACGCGGCAACGGCGGCGGCGGCAAAAGCGCGGCCGGGAGGCCGTCAATTCGCCGTGCTGACTCGCTTCTCCACCGCCCCGCGCAGCGCCACGCTCGCCGGCACCAGCCGGATGCCGCGGGTATCGAGGTCCCGCGCCCAGCGCGCGATCCGGTCGACGCCGAGCGCCGAGCCGCTGGCCGTCACGAGGGCGAATCCGGTCGCGCGGGCTCGCGCCTCCGCCTGGCCGAGCGCCGCATCGATGGCGTCGGCCCGCGGAACGGCGTCGAGGACGATCTCCGCCCGGGCGACCGGGGTGCGGCTCTTGTTGGCGAAGCTCGGCTTCGGCCCGGTCCCGTCGTCAAGGAAGCCAAGGCCGCGGGCACCGATCTCACGCAGGATCGGGTCGAAGGCCGGGTCGGCCATCATCTTCGCGCCCATGTAGTTCGCGACGCCGACATAGCCGGGGAAGCGGGCCAGCGACCAGGCGAGACGGTCGGCATTCTCGACCCCCTTGAGGGCGGTGAGCAGCGTCTGGGGCCCGGGATCGCTGTCGGGATAGTCGAACGGCTCCATGGGCAGCTGGAGGAAGACCTCGTGGCCGGCATCCCGCGCCCGGGCGGCGGCGCGCTCCGCCTCGCCGCCGTAGGGCAGGAACGCGAGGCTGATTGCGGTCGGCAGGCGCACGGTGGCGCCAGCCGTGGCGGCCTGCCCGACACCGAGGCCCGTGACCAGGACCGCGATGCGAGGCCCGGTGCCGGGCTCCTCGGCCCGGGCATAGACGTCGAGGGCGCGGGTTCGGCCGTCGCCGAGCTTGGGCATCGTGCCGTGGCGGCCTTGCTCGCTGATGCGCGCATCCGGCGCCGGCGCGAGCCGCGGCGCGCTCGGCGGCGGGACGCGGATCACGACGGCCTCGCTCGGGCTGGAGCCCGGCGGTCGCACCACCGTCACGCCCGACGCGGTCTCGATCTCCTCGGCGGTGCGCTGCTGTGCGCCGCCCGCGTTGACCACCACCACGCCCTGCGGTTCCGGGGCGGCCGCAACCGGGGCGACCACCGGCCGGGAGGCCGGTTCGCGCACCGTGATCGCGACTTCGACGCGCGGCTCGCCGCCACGGGGATCCCCCAAGGCGAGCACGAGCCCGCAGGCCAACAGCATGGCGCCGGCGAGCGCCCCCGCGGCGATCCTCGGCCGGCGCAGCGGCGCGACGAAGCGTGCGAACCGACCTTGGGGCCGCTCCGGCGCCTGCGCCTCCGGCACCCCTAGGGGGCGCGTGAGGATATCGTCGGTGGACTCGGTCAAGCGGCACTCGATGCGGAATCGCGTCCCACGCCCGATAGCAGCGGCGCGTATCCCATCACGTATTGCCGGTCGGTATGGTTAATCTTTTGCTAACATCACTGTTTGGAACGAAAAACCCCGCCCGGCAGGCCTGCCGGACGGGGTGATTTATTTTCGGTGGGTGGAAAGAAATCAGTTCGGCAGGCTGGGCTTCTGCTGCTGGGCGGGGGTGCCGCTGTTGGCGGCGCCCTTCTGGATACCGTGCAGGAAGTCGATGGCCGACAGGAGCTGCTTGTCCTTGGCGGGATCCGGCGGGATGTAGGCGGAGGAGCCGCCGCGCTCGTCGGTATCCTTCTGCTTCAGGTGGCCCTTCAGACCGGCCTCACCCTTGGTCTCGTCCTTACCCTTCAGCTCGTCGGGCACGTCCTGCAGCACCTCGATGTCGGGCTCGATACCCTTTGCCTGGATCGAGCGGCCCGACGGCGTGTAATAACGCGCCGTGGTCAGCCGCAGCGCGCCGGAGCCGCCGAGCGGGATGATCGACTGCACCGAGCCCTTGCCGAAGGAGCGCGTGCCCATGATGGTCGCGCGCTTGTGATCCTGCAGGGCGCCGGCCACGATCTCGGATGCCGAGGCCGAGCCGCCGTTGACCAGAACGACCACGGGCTTGCCCTTGGTCAGGTCGCCGGCCTTGGCCGAGAACCGCTGGGTCTCGTCCGGGTTACGGCCGCGGGTGGAGACGATCTCACCACGATCGAGGAAGCCGTCCGAGACCATCACGGCCTGGTCGAGCAGGCCACCCGGGTTGTTGCGCAGGTCGACCACGTAGCCCTTGAGCTTGTCGGCCCCGATCTCGCCGGAGAGCTTCTCGATCGCCGCGCGCATACCGTCGAAGGTCTGCTCGTTGAACTGGGTCAGGCGGATGTAGGCGACGTCGCCGCCCTCCACCTTGGAGCGCACCGGCTTGATCTTGATCACGTCGCGCGTGAGCGTGACGTCGATCGGGTCCTTCGACTCCTTACGGGAGATCTTGAGCTTCACGGCCGAGTTCACCGGGCCGCGCATCTTGTCGACCGCCTGGTTCAGGGTCAGGCCCTGGACCTGGTCGTCGTCGATCTGGGTGATGATGTCGTTGGCCAGCAGGCCCGCCTTGGCGGCGGGAGTGTCGTCGATCGGGGTGACGACCTTGATCAGGCCGTCCTCCATCGTGACCTCGATGCCCAGCCCGCCGAACTCGCCGCGGGTGGTGGTCTGCATGTCACGGAACGCCTTGGCGTCCATGTAGCTCGAATGCGGATCGAGGGAGGTCAGCATGCCGTTGACGGCCGCCTCGATCATCTTCGACTCGTCGGGCTTCTCGACGTAGTCGGTGCGGACCTTCTCGAAGACGTCGCCGAACAGGCTCAGCTGGCGATAGGTCTCGGCGGAAGCGGCCACGGCCCGCGGTCCCGACAGGAAGTCGGTCTGGGTCGCCACCATGGAGGTGCCGGCACCCAGGAAGGCGCCGAGCATGATCAGGGACGTCTTGCGCATCAGCCGCGAACCTTCTCGCCAAGTATCTTGTCACTGGGGCTCTTCGCCCACCACGGCTCCGGATCGACGGAGCCGCCGTCCTTCTTGAACTCGACGTACAGCGATGGATCGCCTTCGGACCCCGACGGGCCCGCGCCGCCCTCGCCCATGCTGCCCACCGGTTCACCCGCGAGAACGAACTGGCCGACCTCTACGCTAATCTGATCCATCCCCGCCAGCAGAAGATAGTAGCCGTCGCCCGCATCGATGATCAAGAGACGCCCATAGGACCGGAACGGCCCCGCGAACTTGACCCATCCGTCGGCCGGGGAGGCGACCAGCGCCTTCGGCCGCGTCGTGAAGGAGACGCCCCGGGTAATCCCGCCGTTGCCATCGGGCTGGTTGAAGCCCCGCGCCAGCCGCCCGCTCACCGGCCGCGGCACTTCGCCCCGCGCCTCCGCGAAATGCACCTTCGGAGCCAGGCGCGCCGGATCCCGGACCCCGGCCGCGGCGAAACGTTCCTGCGTCACCCGGGCCTCGCGCTCGGCGGCCGCCTTGGCCTCGTCGGCAGAGCGCCGGGTCGCCGCGACCTCGGCCTCCGTGCGGTCGAGCAGGTCCTTGAGGGATTTCGCCTGGGCGCCGAGTTCGACCGCGCGCTTGCGCTCCGCGGTCAGGCCGCCCTCGACCTCCGCCTGCCGGGCGCGCCGGGCGGTGAGCAGAGCCTGCAGGCGCTGCTGTTCCCGGGCCCAGCCGGCGAGATCGTTGGCCAGCCCCTCCTTGTCCTGCGCGATCAAGCCGCGCAGGCGGATCATCTCGGCGAGGTCGGCGGCCAGGGTGTCGACCTCGCCGCGCAGCTCCGGCACCACGGCGCCGAGCAGCATCGACGTGCGGATGACCGCCAGCACGTCCTCCGGGCTCACCAGGACGGCCGGCGGCGGGCGGCGGCCCATCCGCTGGAGCGCTGCCAGGATCTCGGCGACGATGCCGCGGCGGGCGTGCAGGGACCGGCGGATCGCGGCCTCGCTCTCGGTCATCGCCTTCAGGCGGTCTTCCAGGCGGCTCAGCCGGTCCTCGGTCGCCTGCGCCTGGCGTCCGGCGTCCAAAAGGGCGCTGTCGAGCTTGGCACGGTCCGAGCCGATGGCGGCGATCTCGCCCTCGAACTGCGTGCGCTGGCCCGCGCTGGCGGCGAGCGCATCCTGAACGCGCTTGAGATTCTCGGCCCGCCGGTCGCGCTCCTCGTTGGTACGCTGGATCTTTTCGGATTCCGCGGTCGTGGCTGGCTCCTGGGCCCGCGACGGGACCGCCACGCAGGCCAGGGCGAGCATCAGGGCGGCGCGCAGGGCCGACCGCTGGAGGACACCGCTCTTGGCACCATCATCGATCCGCACAGCGCCCTAGCCCGGCTCGCCGCGGTGATACGGGTGACCCGCCAGAATGGTCAGGCTGCGATAGATCTGTTCCAGGGCGAGCACGCGCACGAGTCCGTGGGGCAGTGTGGCGGCCCCGAAGGACAGGATCAGCTCCGCCTTCGTCCGAATTGAGGCATCGAGGCCGTCCGGCCCGCCGATCGCCACCATCAGGGCCGGCCGGGCGGCGTCGCGCCATCCGGCGATCCGCTCGGCCAGGGCTTCGCTGGCGACGTCCGAGCGGCCGCGCTCGTCGTAGGCCACCAGCACCCGCCGCCGGGCGGCAGGTGGGCGAGCAGGGCGGACGCCTCCTCGGCGCAGCGGTCCGGGGCCCGGCGGGCCCGGGATTCCACGATCTCGACGCCGTCGCAGGCGGGGAAGCCGAGGCCGCGGCCGAGCTGGGCGGCACGGTCGCGATACCGGGACGCGAGCTCTCGCTCCGGTCCGGCCTTCAGACGGCCGATCGCTGCCAGGACGAGGCGCACGGGGCGGGATCTCTTGTTGTGTCGGCTGTCGAGGCGATGTTGGCCCGATGACACCTCGTTCCGGGGCTCGCCGCGGGCGAGAGCGCGGAATTGAGAATCACCAAACCAATGGGGCCATGCGGGACGATCGCGTCCGACTCCTCGGCGGCTCCGGCTTCCGCGCTTTGCTGCGCGGTCCCGGAATGACGGAGACGGTTTTGACGAGCGTCAGCCCCCCTGAAATTAATCCGCTGCCAGACCCAGCGGGCGGTCGGCGCCCCACATCTTCTCCAGATTGTAGAAGCCGCGCACCTCGGGACGGAAGATGTGCACGAGCACGTCTCCGGCGTCGATCAGCACCCAGTCGCAGGCCGGCATGCCCTCGACCCGGGCGTTGCCGTAGCCGCGATTCTTCATTTCCTGGATGAACTTGTCGGCAATCGAGCCGACATGGCGCTGCGACCGGCCGGACGCGATGATCATCGTGTCGGCGAGAGAGGTCTTTCCCGCCAGGTCGATCGCGATGGTCTCCTCGGCCTTCATCTCGTCGAGGCACGAGAGGGCGAGCGCCTTCAGGTCGTCCGAGCGCGCCATCCCGGGCTCTTCCGGAACGGGGGCATTGGTGCGGATGGTCTCCGTGCGAATAGTCTCGGGCAGCGTCCTGATTCCTCGTGTTGCCGCGCAGCCCTCTCAGGGCACGCGAACCGGTATGAAATTGGCGGTAACGTGCGGCGATTGCAACTGCGTCGCGTACGGAGGTCCCCGAGTCCCCCCGCGGCCATTGCGGATCTCGGTCGACGACAGGGGCGATCGGGGTCCGTGGAGGAACGTCCAGGCCGGCGGCGGGCGCACCGGCAGGGTGTGCGCCGCCGCCTCCGGCACCCGGGCCTGCGCCAGCCGATGGGCCGCCCGGGCGCTCAGAGGCGTCATGGTGTAGCCTGGCCGGTCGATGATCGCGATGGGGACGAGCCGCGCGATCTCCGCAAAGCCCTTCCAGCGGTGGAAGGTGGCGAGCGAATCCGCGCCCATGATCCAGACGAAGTGCACACCGCGGCAGCGCCGGGTGAGGTGGCGCAGGGTCTGGACCGTGAATCGTACGCCGAGGGCCGCCTCGATCCCGGTCACCGCGATGCGCGGGTGCCGGGCGATATCGCGGGCCTGCGCGCAGCGTGCCTCCACGGATGGCAGGGCGATCCGGCTCTTGAGCGGGTTGCCCGGGCTGACCAACCACCAGACCCGGTCCAGCCCGAGGCGCCGCAACGCCGTCACGGTGACGTGGCGGTGTCCGTTATGGGCGGGATTGAAGGATCCGCCGTAGAGGCCGATCCGCATACCGGGCGCGCTCGGCGGCAGGGTCAGCCGCACGCCGGGTCTTCTGGGGCGAACGCCTCGAACGGGATCACGGGCGGATCTGGCCGCTGCCGTGGACCCGGTACTTGAACGTGGTCAGCTGCTCCACGCCCACCGGGCCGCGGGCATGCATCCGACCGGTGGCGATGCCGATCTCGGACCCGAAGCCGAATTCGCCGCCGTCGGCGAACTGGGTCGAAGCGTTGTGGGTGACGATCGCCGAATCGACCTCCGCCAAAAAGCGCGTGGCCTCGGCGCGGTCACCCGTGATGATCGCGTCGGTGTGATGCGAGCCGTAGGTCTCGATATGCTCGATCGCCGCGTCGATCCCATCGACCACGCGGGCCGCGATGATCGCGTCGAGATACTCGGTGTGCCAGTCATCCTCCGAGACCGCCGTCACCCGGGAATCCGCCAATTGAACCTCGGCATCCCCGCGCACCGCGCAACCGACATCGAGCAGGGTGCGGATGAGGGGCGCGAGGTGGGTCGCCGCACAGGCCCGATCGACCAGCAGCGTTTCAGCCGCGCCGCAGACGCTGGTCCGGCGCATCTTGCTGTTGAGCACCACGGCCAGTGCCATGTCGAGATCCGCCCCGGCCGCGACGTAGACGTGGTTGACGCCGTCGAGATGGGCGAAGACCGGCACCCGCGCCTCGGCCTGGACGCGCTCCACGAGGCCGCGCCCGCCCCGGGGCACGATCACGTCGATGCAGCCGTCGAGGCCGCCGAGCATAAGCCCGACTGCGGCGCGGTCCCGGGTCGGGACCAGCTGGATCGCGTCGGCCGGCAGGCCGGCCTCGGCCAGGCCTTCGCTCATCGCCTTGGCGATGGCCATGGCGCTGCGATGGCTGTCGGAGCCGGCGCGCAGGATCGCGGCGTTGCCGGCCTTGAGGCAGAGCGCGCCGGCATCCGCGGTGACGTTGGGGCGGCTCTCGAAGATCACGCCGATCACGCCGAGCGGCACCGCGATGCGCTCGATCAGCAGGCCGTTCGGCCGCTCGATCGCGGCGAGCTGGCGCCCGACCGGATCGGCCAGGGAGCCGACCTTGTCGACGGAATCCGCGATCGCCGCGACGCGGGCGGCATCGAGGGCGAGCCGGTCGATCAGGGCCGGGCTCTGGCCGGCCTGGCGGGCGGCGGCGACATCGCGGGCGTTCTCCCGCAGGATCTCCGCGGCGTTGGCCGCAGGCGCTCGGCGATCAGCCGGAGAGCCCTGTCCTGGTCTGGGCCGAGGCGAGCGCCATGCGCCGGCCGGCGACGCGCGCCCGCCGACCGATCGCCGCCATCTGCTCCGGCAGCGCCTCGGCCTCGGCGAAATCCGATCTCAAGTTCAGGACGGGCACGCTGGCGTCCTCAGTGTTCGAGGGCCGCGAAAACCGGCCCGACAGGGGGAGAGTGTCGTATTTGCACATCGGGCGATGGGCCTACAAGTGTGTCGGCACGGCAATCGTGACAGGGTTCACACCATCGACCGCACGCGAATAATTGATCTGAGTCAGTTCAATTCAAAACAGAGCCAGATCATCGCGGTGCACCATCCAGGCGCGGCCGGGATAGTTGAGCAAATCCGGTATGCGCGCACTCGGATGGCCGATGATCAGCGCCGCCTCGGCGCTGTCGTAGGCCACGAGGCCGCGGCCCAGAACGCGCCCGTCCGGATCCCGGATCAGCACCGCGTCGCCCCGGGAGAAACTGCCCTCGATCGCCCGGACGCCCACCGGCAGCAGGCTGGCCCCGCCGAGCAGCGCCTTGGCGGCCCCGGCATCGATGGTCAGCGTCCCGCGCGGCTCCAGGGAGCCGGCGATCCACGTCTTGCGTGCCGCGGTCGGGGTGGAGCCGGATAGGAACCACGTGCAACGCGCGCCCTCCCGCACCGCCTTCAGGGGGTTCTTGCCCCGTCCGTCCGCGATGACCAGGTGGGTGCCCCCTGAGGCCGCGATCTTGGCCGCCTCGACCTTCGTGCGCATGCCGCCCCGGGACAGCTCCGAGGCCGGGCCGCCGGCCATCGCCTCGATCTCCGGGGTGATGCGCTCGACCACGGGCAGGTGCCGCGCATCGGGATCCGACAGGGGCGGCGCGGTGTAGAGGCCGTCGATGTCCGAGAACAGGACCAGCACGTCGGCGTCGATCATCGTGGCGACCCGGGCGGCCAGCCGGTCGTTGTCGCCGTAGCGGATCTCGGAGGTCGCCACCGTGTCGTTCTCGTTGACCACCGGGACGGCGCGCATCTCCAGGAGCTTCAGTACGGTGGCCCGGGCGTTGAGGTAGCGGCGTCGCTCCTCGGTGTCCTGCGGGGTCACCAGGATCTGGCCCGCCACGATGCCGTGATGCCCGAGCGCCTCGGCCCAGTGCCTGGCGAGGGTAATCTGCCCCACGGAGGCTGCGCCCTGGCTCTCCTCCAGCCGCAGGATCCCCGGCGGCAGGCCCAGCACCGTCCGACCGAGCGCAATGCTGCCCGAGGAGACGACCAGCACGTCGACGCCGCGCGCATGCAACTCCGCGATGTCCTCGGCCAGAGCCGCCAACCAGGCATGGCGCAGCCGGCCGGCATTGCGATCAACCAGCAGGGCCGACCCGACCTTGATGACGACGCGGCGGAATTCTTCGAGGGCCGGGATCATAATTCTTCGCAGAGACGAGGCACGGGATGCGGTTTGGACGATGTTTTTGCGAATGAACAGCGGCCGGGACGCGACCGCGAGTATGTCACGACCGCGGGCACATCCGGCATGCTCAGCTTGCGCGCTACGCTGGACTGCGCCTCATCGAACGTTGAGACGGCGGCCCGGCAGCGCGTCGATCACGGGCCTATCGAACGGCGTTCCGTGCAGATCGGCAAGCGTAGGCAAAGATCAGGGCTTCGTGCATCTGCCCGGTCCGAGTCGGGCCTGGGAGACTAACGGAGCCGCTCCCCGTCGTCGAAGGTACCGGTACGCCACGAACGCGCGCGTGCCGCCCCGTCACTCACGGCTCCCAAGCGACGACGGGCCGGGCATTCGCCTCCTCAGCCATGCGCGCATCGATCTCGGTCTGGATCGCCCGAAGCGCCTCCGGGACGCCCTTGCGGCTGGCCGAAGACAGGACCAGCGGCGCCCGGCCGGCAGCGCGCTTCAGCTTGGCGACCTGACTCTTGAGCGTCTCCGCATCGAGGGCGTCGGCCTTCGAGAGCGCCACGATCTCGGGCTTGTCGGCCAGGCCATTGCCATAGGCCTCGATCTCGCCGCGGACCAGCTTGTAGGTCTTGCCGGCATGCTCGGTGGTGCCGTCGACCAGGTGCAGGAGCACGCGACAGCGCTCGACATGGGCGAGGAACTTGTCGCCGAGCCCGACGCCTTCGTGGGCGCCCTCGATCAGGCCCGGAATGTCGGCGAGCACGAATTCGCGGTTGTCCGAGCGGACGACGCCCAGGCCCGGATGCAGCGTGGTGAACGGATAATCGGCGATCTTCGGCTTGGCCGCGGTGACGCTCGCCAGGAAGGTCGACTTGCCGGCGTTGGGCAGGCCGACGAGGCCGGCATCGGCGATCAGCTTGAGCCGCAGCCAGATCCACATCTCCTGGCCCTCGAGGCCTGGATTGGCGTGCTTGGGCGCGCGGTTCGTGGAGGTGGTGAAGTAGGCGTTGCCGAAGCCACCGTTCCCGCCCTTTGCGAGCCGGATCTTCTGGCCGACCTCGGTGAGGTCCGCGATCAGGATCTCGCCGTCCTCGGCGAAGATCTGCGTGCCGGCCGGGACCTTCAGAACCACATCGGAGCCATTGGCGCCGTGGCAGTTCGAGCCCATGCCGTGCTCGCCCTTCTTGGCCTTGAAGTGCTGCTGGTAGCGGTAGTCGATCAGGGTGTTGAGCCCCTCGACGCACTCGACCCAGACGTCGCCGCCCCGGCCGCCGTCGCCGCCGTTCGGGCCGCCGAACTCGATGAACTTCTCCCGCCGGAACGAGACGCAGCCGGGACCGCCGTCACCGGAGCGGACATAGACCTTGGCTTCGTCGAGGAATTTCACGGTGCATCTCGTCGCTGGCTAGCCTCGGCAACCCGGGAGTCGTCGCGGCATAGAGTGGGTGCGTCGGACTGTTCGACGCCGCGCCCGGCCCCTCCATTCGGGGAGGCCGGAACGCTGTGATTCAGGACGCCGCTGCGAGTTCCGCTGGGGAATCGGAAGCATCCACATGGGCCACCCAGTCGTTGCGGTCGAGGCCGAACAGGTCGACCTCCCGGTCGCCGCCACGGGCCGGGCAGGCGCGCGGGCCACGCCCGATCACCCGGAAACCGACCTTCTCCAAGACACGCCGGGAGGCCGGGTTCGCCGGCAGCGCCGAAGCTTCGATCCGGCCCCCGCCCGCATAGGCGAAATAGGCATGGACCAGGGCCCGCGCGGCCTCGCCCATCAGGCCGTTGCCCCACCAGGGCCGGCCGAGCCAATAGCCCAGATGCGCCGGCGTACCACCACCCGAGATCCCGACCAGGCCGATCAGCTTGGCCGGGGCCGACCGCTCGGTCAGCGCCAGCGTCAGGCCGCGGCCGGCCGTGTTGGCGACCCGCGTCTCGAGCAGGAACGCATCGACGGCGTGCCGGTCGAGCGGATGCGGGATCCGGGCGGTCATCTCGGCCACGGAGCGGTCGCCCGCCAGCGTCAGGACCGCGTCCCTGTCCTTGGCGGTCGGCCAGCGCAGCCAGAGCCTGCGCGTCTCGATCCGGAAAACGTCGTCGCGGGTGAGATCGGGGAACATCGTGCCCTCGCAGGGCGGCGTTCCCGGTTCCGGGGCACCGCCTCAAGACGACGAAGGGGAGGATGGTGCCCCATCCTCCCCGGTGTTCCGTCCGATCCGTCCCGTCAGGGGCTCGGCATCGACGTCTCCGGTCCGGTGTGGGACACCGGGCGGGACGCCAGCTTCGCCGCTCGGGCGCCCGCCTGTTATTCCGCGGCCTGGGCCAGCGGGGTTACGGCTACGAACTCGCGCCCGCGGCGCGTCTCGAAGCGGACATGGCCCGGGACCAGCGCGAACAGCGTGTGGTCCTTGCCCATGCCGACATTGCTGCCGGGATGCCATTTCGTGCCGCGCTGGCGCACGATGATGTTGCCCGGAATCACGGCTTCCGAGCCGAACTTCTTGACGCCGAGACGACGGCCGGCCGAGTCGCGGCCGTTGCGGGACGAGCCGCCTGCTTTCTTGTGTGCCATGGGATCTGCTCCGAATGCGTGTGGGTCGCGCGGATCGCGGGCCTCGCCGGAGGCCCGCGCTCGATCACGCGGAGATGGCGGTGATACGCACCACGGTGTGGTGCTGGCGGTGACCGCGCTTGCGGCGCGAGTTCTGGCGGCGGCGCTTCTTGAAGGCGATGACCTTCTTGTCGCGACCGTGGCTCACGATCTCGCCCGTGACGCTGATGCCCGACAGGGTCGGCGCACCGACTTGCGTCGCGCCCGCACCGTCAGCGAACAGGAGGACCTCACCGAAGGTCACGGTTTCACCGGCTTCGCCAGGCAGGGTGGCGATGGTGATGGTGTCGTTGGCGGCGACGCGGTACTGCTTGCCGCCCGTCTTGATGACTGCGAACATCGTTGCTCTCGTGTTCTCGAACGGCCTCCGGGGCGGCTGCCCCTGGACCGGCTTCTTGTTTGAAGTCATTGCACGGGCGGACCCGGACAACGCGAAACGCGCGGACCTCGTCGAGGAGGCCGCGCGCCATGCCGGGTCAGTAGGGGCGGGGTGGCTCCGTGTCAATCCTGGACGGGATCAGCGGATCAGCGCGCCGGTCGCGAGAATGCCCTTGGCGACGCTGCCCTGGGGGCCGAACGCGGCCAGCGCCTGCGTGCACCACGCCTCTCGCCCGTCCGCGGCGAGTTGCTGCCGGACCTGCGTGGCCCGGGTCCGCAACTTCTCCTGCAGGATGGCTTCCTGCGCCGCGGCGACCTTGGTCGCGAGCCGCAGGGTCGTGAGCTGCCCGGCCTTCACCTGGATGCCCGGACAGGCCTGCTCGGCGATAATGGTCGTAGCCGCCGCCTCGGCATAATTGTCGAGGGGGGTGGACGCAGGAGGCACCGCCGGCGCTTGCGCCCAGGCCGGACCCGCCAGCACCAGAACCGAAATCAGCCAAGCTCCGCGCAACGCTCAGATCTCCATGGCAGCGATCGGCGCGCCGTCCGCGACAGGCCCGGACGCATCCGGCGACCTGTCCGCGGCGAGGGCGCGACCTGGGCTGCCTTTAACCGGTGGGGCCGCCTGCGCCAACGTCGAGCCGGTCCGATCGCGCCGACGCGCCGGGCCGACGTTGCTTTCCGTGTCTCCGATCCTTCCTGCGGCCACGATCCTTCCCGCAGGTCATTGAGCCGCCTTGAACTCACCCTCGATGCGCAGCGAAACCTCGTCGCCGAGGGCCGGCAGGTAGGCGTTCACGCCGAAATCCGAGCGCTTCACCATCGCGCGTCCGTCGAAGCCGACGGTGTAGCGCTTGTCCACCGGGTGGATGCCCGCCTGATTGAACGTGGCGTCGATCGCCAGCGGCCGGGTGACGCCGCGCAGGGTCAGGTCGCCGGTGATCCGCGCGGTGGTCGGGCTCGTCGGCTCCACGGTGGTGGCCGTGAAGGTGGCACTCGGGAACTTGGTCGTGTCGAAGAAATCGGCTGCCGCCAAATTCTCGTTCAGGCGAGTGCTGCCCGTGCTGACCCCGCTGAGCGGCACGCTGACCTCCAGGCGGCTCTTGTCGGGTGCCTTCGGGTCGAGCGTGAGTGTGCCGGTCAGGCCGGTGAACTGGCCGTAATAGGTCGAGTAGCCGAGATGGCTCACCGACCATGTGACCTTGCCGTGATCCGGATCCAGGACGTAGGCGCCCGGCCGGACCTGGGTCGGGTCCTTGCTCGGCGTCGTGGCGGCCGGATCGTCCGCGGCCCGGGCGGGGCCGAGGCACAGAAGACCGATCAGGGCGAGAATGGGCGCGCGCATGGTCGTTTCCCCGCTCGTCCGGCCGGATCTCGGTCGTCCTCAAGCCTGGCCGTCACGGCGCCCCTGATTCCACGAAGTGCCCACGGGCTCAAGCGCGTCTGGCGGACGCGCCCCGGCTTCTATAGGCATCGCGACGGCAGCGGACGGGCACAGAATGATCGGCAAGCTCAGGGGCGTGGTGGATTCGTTCGGCGAGGATTTCGTCATCCTCGACGTCTCCGGCGTCGGCTACATCGCGCATTGCTCGGCGCGGACGCTCCAGCGCATGCCGAAGGTCGGCGAGCCGGCGGACCTGTCGATCGAAACGTATGTCCGCGAGGACATGATCCGGCTCTACGGATTCCGCTCGGATGCCGAGCGGGAGTGGTTCCGGCTGCTCCAGACCGTCCAGGGCGTCGGCTCCCGGGTCGCCCTGGCGATCCTGTCTGTCCTGGAACCCGATGCCCTGGCGAACGCCATCGCCACAGGCGACAAGGGCACGATCAGCCGAGCACCCGGAGTCGGGCCGCGGCTCGCCGCCCGGCTGACCGCCGAATTGAAGGATAAGGCGCCCACCTTCGCACCGATCGACCCCGCCCTGGTCGCCCTGACCGGCGCGGTCGAGGACGGCGCCGCGCCCAGACCGGTGGCCGACGCGATCTCGGCGCTGGTCAATCTCGGCTATCCACAGGTGCAGGCGGCCTCGGCCATCGCGTCGGTCCTGAAGGGGGCCGGGGAGGGCGCCGAGGCGAAGGTTTTGATTCGGCTCGGGCTGCGCGAACTCGCGCGCTGACGCCGGCCGGTTCGGGCCGCCGGCTGGTCGATCGGATGGGGACGATTCGCTCGAAGCGCTGAGAGTTGCACCGTCTTGACCGAGGCCGCCTTGGGTGCCATCTCCCTCGGCGACCAGTAAACTATTGAAAAAGCTTCTACTTTTCAGTCGTTCTAATCTGGTAGGTCCGAAACGCCTTGTCCGACACGGTCGGGTCAGGCCCTAGGAAGACGGGTTCTGCAGCGCGCATGATCGTCTGTTCTTGCAACGTCCTGTCCGATGGCGCCGTTCGCAGCTGCCTGTCACCCGGCCCAGGTTGTCCCCGCACCCCGGCGCAGGTCTACGCCTGCCTCGGCTGCAGCCCGAAATGCGGGCGCTGCGCCCGGACCATTCGGGAGATCATGCGCAGCGCGCTGGGAGAAGCGGCAGCCGATCAGGGCAGCCATGAATGCTCGACGACTTGCGCTAACGCTTGCAGTTTGGTCTTATTCCAAACTGCGGAGGATGGAATCACGGCGTAACGCCTAAGCCCCCCGCCAAAAGAGCTGTAAGGAGTACGGGGGCATGAAGGGCGACACCAAGGTCATCGAGTACCTGAATCGCGGCCTGAAGAGCGAGCTGACTGCGGTCAGCCAGTACTGGCTGCATTTCCGGATGCTCAATGACTGGGGCTATATCGATCTGGCCAAGTTCTGGCGCAAGGAATCGATCGAGGAGATGAACCACGCCGACCGGTTCGTAGACCGGATCCTGTTCCTCGACGGATTCCCGAACCTGCAGGAGCTGGAGCCGCTCCGCATCGGCCAGACCGTGCAGGAGATCATCGAGTGCGACCTGGCTGCCGAGAACGGCGCCCGCAGCCTCTATCTCGAGGCCGCGCAGTACTGCGAATCGATCAACGAGCGCGTCTCGAAGAACCTGTTCGAGGATCTGGCCACGGACGAGGAAGGCCATATCGATTTCCTTGAGACCCAACTCGAGCTGATCAAGCAGATCGGCCTGCCGCTCTACGCCCAGAAGCATATTGGCGGCCTTGAGGCGATCGCCCCCGAGAAGGCCTGAGCCGGCCCGGGTTCCCAGGTCGCGCTCCTCGAAGCGGCGACGCGGGAACCCGACGGCCCTTCGCCGAGGTCGGGCCCATTGATGGGGCGCCCGGCATCGGCCAGGGTCGTCCGAGACGGAACGACGATAGGAACGACAGATGCGGCTCGTGGTGGTCGGCGCAGACGGGCGCATGGGGCGGATGCTGATCCGCGCGGTGTCCGAGGCCGAGGGGTGTACCCTGGCGGCGGCGATCGAGCGCGCGGGTTCGTCGGTCCTCGGGCAGGATGCCGGGGTGCTCGCCGGCCTCCCTCCCCTCGACGTGCCGGTGACCGACGACCCGTTGACCGCGTTCGCAACCGCCGACGGCGTGCTGGACTTCACGGCCCCGGCCGCCACCGTGCAGTTCGCCGAACTGGCCGCCCAGGCGCGCATCGTCCACGTGATCGGGACGACCGGCCTGTCCGACGACGACCTCGGGAAGCTGCAGGCTGCCGCCTACCATGCCCGCCTCGTGCGCTCCGGCAACATGTCGCTCGGCATCAACCTGTTGGCCGAACTGGTCCGCAGGGTCGCCAAGACGCTGGGCGACGAGTTCGATATCGAGATCACCGAGATGCACCACCGGATGAAGGTGGATGCGCCCTCCGGCACGGCTTTGCTCCTGGGTGAGGCTGCCGCCGAGGGGCGGGGCGTCGAGCTCAAGGACGTGCGGGTCTCGACCCGGGACGGGCATACGGGCGCCCGCAGGCCGGGCGATATCGGCTTCGCCACGTTGCGGGGCGGATCCGTGGTCGGCGACCACAGCGTAATCTTCGCCGGGGCCGGCGAGAGCCTGACCATCAGCCACCACGCCGCCGACCGCGGGTTGTTCGCCGCCGGCGCCGTGAGGGCCGCCCTCTGGGCGCATCCGAAGCCGCCGGGTCTCTACTCCATGGCGGACGTGCTCGGGCTTTAGACCATCAGGGAATACGACCGTCCGATGGAGCGCCTGCTCGTCCTCGCTCGCCACGGCCAGAGCGAATGGAACCTCAAGAACCTGTTCACCGGTTGGCGCGATCCCGGGCTGACCGAGCGCGGCGTCGCCGAGGCGCAGGCCGCGGGAGGGGCGCTCCGGCGCGCAGGCTACGGATTCGATGTCGCCTTCACCTCCGGACTCGTCCGGGCACAGCGCACCTGCGCACTGATGCTGGAGGCGATGGGTGTTTCGGACATCGAAATCGTACGCGCGCAAGCGCTGAACGAGCGTGATTACGGGGACCTGGCCGGCCTCAACAAGGACGATGCCATCGCCAAGTGGGGTGAGGCGCAGGTCCACCTCTGGCGGCGCTCCTACGATGTTCGGCCGCCCGGGGGCGAGAGTCTCAAGGATACCGCGGCCCGGGTGCTGCCCTACTACATCGAGACGATCCTGCCACGGGTGATGGCCGGCCAGCGGGTCCTGGTCGCAGCCCACGGCAATTCCCTGCGGTCTCTGGTGATGGTCCTCGACCATCTGGGGCCGGACACCATCGCCAGCCTGGAGATCAGGACCGGCGAGCCGCTGATCTACCAGCTCGGCGCCGACACCGCGGTGGCCTCCAAGGAGATCTTGACCCGCGACGTCGCGGCGGGTGGCTGATTGGCGACTGAGCTCGCGCCCGGGCTGATTCTTCACGCGGACTTGCTGGACCTGGCGGCCCGCACGCGCCTCGCCGCCGAGGTCGATGCCGTCCTGTCAGCTGCGCCGCCCATCACCCCGTCCATGCCGCGGACCGGGAAACCGTTCTCCGTCCGGATGTCGAATGCCGGCCCTCTCGGCTGGGTGTCCGACCGGCAGGGCTACCGGTACCAGCCGACCCATCCCGGAACTTGCGCGCCGTGGCCGGCGATCCCGCCGATCGCCCTAGCCGCCTGGGAAGCGCTCTCCGGCTTCCCGGCGTTGCCGGAAGCCTGCCTGATCAATCTCTACGGACCGGGCGCTCGCATGGGCCTGCACCAGGACCGCGACGAGGCCGACTTCTCCGCCCCGGTTCTGTCCCTGTCCCTGGGGGCGGAGGCCCTGTTCCGCTACGGCGGTCTCCGGCGCTCGGACCCGACACGCTCGGTGCGCCTGCGTCCCGGCGACGCCCTGGTCATCGGCGGCGCCTCGCGCCTGATCCACCACGGAATCGACCGGCTCTACCCTGACGACGGCCTGCTCGCCGAGAACCCGCTGCCGCGCTTCCTGCCGGCCGGCGGCCGCTGCAACCTGACGCTGCGCCGGGTCAGCACGCCGACGGCGTGACGGCGCGGCAGCGGATCTCCCGATCTCCTGATCCCGCAGGCGCTTGACACTGGCTGCCCGCCGTCGGACCCATCGCACAAGGCGAGCCCATGTGGGCTTTGGCTTGAGGAGAACCGGTTTCCGATGCTGGTGGGTAACCTGACGCTGCGTCTCGGACGGGTTCTGTCCCTGGCCGTCCTGCTGGCCGGATACGGCTCCGTGACGCAGGCCGCCGAACCGGTCTTCCCGCCGGGCTCCCGTTTCGGCTTCGAGCCGCCGGCCGACATGTCGCTGTCGCGGCGCTTCTCGGGCTTCGAGCGCAAGGAGGGCGGCGCTACCGTGTCGGTGGTGGAACTGCCGCCGAACGCCTTCGCGGAACTCGTGAGCGGCTTCACCGACGCGAACCTGCTCAGCCAGGGTTTCGCGGTGGAGAAGCGCGAAGAGGTCAAGATCGGCGACAACGAAGGCATGCTCTACACCGGCGAGCAGCCCGCCGATCCGAACGCCACCGCGCCCGCGATCCGCAAGTGGATCCTCGTGGTCGGTACGCCCTCCGTGACCGGCCTGATCATCGCGCAGGCGCTTCCGGATGCGGAAACCGAAGAGACGATGCGCAAGCTGGTGACCGGCGTCACCCTGCGCCCGGCCCTGACCCTGACCCAGCAGGTCGACGCGCTGCCCTTCCGCATCGGTGACATGGCCGGGTTCCGACCGGTGCGCGTGATGGCGGGCAATTCGGTCCTGCTCACCGCGGGTCCGAAGGACCAGATGCAGAACCTCGAACAGCCGATCCTGGTCTTAGCCCAGGCAGTCCAGCAGCCGCCCACCGCCGAGCAGCGCGACGCCTTCGCCAGGGCGGCCCTGGCCTCGAACCAAACCATGAAGGACTTCGTGATCGAGCGCGCACAGAGCTACCGTTCGAATGGGGTCGACTGGCACGAGATCGTGGCCCGGGCCGTCGACATGCCCACCAACGTGCCTGTGGTCGTTTCGCAGACGATCCGCTTCAATCCGGACGGCTATTTGCGTGCCTTGGGCGTGGTCCGGGAGGATCAGCGGACCGGCGTGCTCGCCAAGTTCCGCTCCGTCGTCGACAGCGTGCAGTTGAAGTAATCCGCGCTGTCCCCTCGGCGTTTTGCGTTCGGGGTGGACAGTGTCGGGAATACGCCGCGCTCGCCCACCCTGGTGTTCGAACCCCGCGTACTACGGTCAGCACGTCACGTGTCTCGACGGACGGCTTCGGAGGTCGTGCGGCTGCACGGACGATGCCGTCGAAGCCGGTGTCGGGGCATGCCCGACCGCGGGGATGGGCGACCCACAAAAGAAAACGCGGACCCGAAGGCCCGCGCTTCAAATATTCCGAAAATGACGCTTGGCTTAGTAGGGGCGGCCGTACAGCGGCGAAGTCGGGTCCAGACGGTCGACGAACGAAAGGTCGACGTTGCGGATGGCCGAGGAGCGCGCGCCGATGAACGGGCCGTTGGTGATCGGATCCGGCAGGATACCACGGCCGAAGCGGTCATTCGGGCCGAAGGCCGGGTTCAGCTGGTTCGAGGCGGCGATCAGGTAGGGGTTGAGGGCCGGGTTGCGCGAACCGCCGGCGCCCGGAACGTTCGAGGTCAGAGGCACGTTGCCGGCGTCGAGCCAGCTGCGCGGGCGAACGCGGATCGGAAGCGGACGGCTGACACTATAGACGCGACCCGGACCGAAACCCTCCTGGGCCTGGGCGGGCGCAGACGCCAGGGCGCCGAAGCCGGTGGCGGCGATGACGCCGAGAAGAGAGATCTTAAGCGAGCGCATGGCCAACCTTGTCTGTGAGTGCCACCAGTATGGCGACCGAAGCTTAACAGTTCGCCGCCTTTGATAGAACGACGCTTGAGTGGGGCTGTGGTTCCGCCAAAATGGCCGAGCTTCTTCGATTTGCCGTATTATGGCCTCATTTTTTCGTGTGCGACCGCCGATGGCCGAGCGAACCGGTCGGATCGGAGGCGTCGGCCATCGTCGCCACGCTGCAGCCGCGGTCGGGGCGCGGCGCCATGAAAGCCGCGGTCGCATCGGGATCCGCCGGATCGTCGAGGCTGAGCGCGTCGATCATGCAGCCCAGGGCGCGTGTTTCGGGGGGATGACCGAGCGGTGCACAGAGCCAGCCGTCGAGCCGGAACGCTCGGTCGCGCGTGACGAAGCCGGTGCAGGTCCGGCGTGTCGGCCCTCCGAGCGTCACCTCCAGCGTTTCCACCACACCGAACTTGGTGACGATCCGGCCGCCCGGGCCGGTCCGGACCACCGCCAGCGCCGGCCCGTCGGTGGCCGGGCCGCCCGCGGCACGCCGGGCCATCAGGATGAACAGACCCGTTGCCGCCCGGGCGGCGGCGCCGCGGATCAGCGTAACCCGGAGCGCCGGGGCTTCGAGGGCTTCGAACGCGCCGCGCGTCAGCGCATCCTCGCGAAGGCCGGTTGAGGGGTCGATCCGGCCGGGGGTGATCCGGACCGGATCGATCCCGGGTTCCGCAAGCCCGAAACGGGCGGGCGCCGCCACGGTGGGAACCTTCGCGGCGGGGGTCGACGGCACGAAGGGTGCTTCGGGCCGGACCGCGACCACGGCGTCCGGAGACACGGGTGTTGCCGGCCGCGCATAGAGGTAGAGTGTAGCGATCATCGCCGAGGCCACGACAAGGCGCAGGCCCAAACCGGCCAGCGAGAGCTTGCGGCGGCCTTCGGGCTCTTCGGGCGAGCGCTCCCTATCTCGGCTCGGATCGTCGGCGTGCATGATGCCCCGTGCGGACGGCCGCAGGATCTTGGCCGAAAGGCTCGGCCGGAAGTCTCGGCCGCCCCCGATCATCGCTGCACGAGGTTGATCACCACCCTCCAAGCGGGTGTCATGCCCGGCATTCCCGCCACAGGGTGAATCGATCCTTGCACCGCGGTCGCTAGTCTTGACAGCCCCGCGCCATCGGCGCCTTGCTCGACGCGGCTGCCACACCCACCTCGTGGGTGTTCGCGGCCGTGCCCGTTCGGCGGGTGCCCCTTCGGCGCGAACGATCCTTCGGCCGATTTTGCTGGCAGGAGCGCGGCACCCGGATCAGCCGGGGCTTTCCGCGCGGAGACGAGAGATGGGTTACAAGGTCGCCATCGTAGGCGCCACGGGCAACGTGGGCCGTGAGATGCTGGATATCCTGGCCGAGCGGGCCTTCCCCGCCGACGAGGTCGTGGCGCTGGCCTCGCGCCGCAGCCAGGGTCAGGAAGTCTCCTTCGGCGACAAAACGCTCAAGGTCAAAGCCCTCGACACCTACGATTTCTCCGACACGGACATCTGCCTGATGTCGGCGGGCGGCGAGACCTCCAAGGAGTGGTCGCCCCGCATCGGCCAGCAGGGCTGCGTGGTGATCGATAACTCGTCGGCGTTCCGCTACGACGCGGATGTGCCGCTGATCGTGCCGGAGGTGAATGCCGACGCGGTCGTGGGCTTCACCAAGCGCAACATCATCGCCAACCCGAACTGCTCGACCGCCCAGCTGGTCGTCGCCCTCAAGCCCCTGCACGAGGCTGCCACGATCAAGCGGGTGGTGGTCTCGACCTATCAGTCGGTTTCGGGCGCCGGCAAGGAGGCGATGGACGAGCTGTTCAACCAGACCCGCGCTGTCTTCACCGCCGGCGACATCAAGGAAGGCGGCAAGTTCACCAAGCGGATCGCCTTCAACGTCATCCCCCACATCGACGTGTTCATGGAGGATGGCTACACGAAGGAAGAGTGGAAGATGGTCGCCGAGACCAAGAAGATGCTCGACCCGAAGATCAAGCTGACGGCGACCGCCGTGCGCGTGCCGGTGTTCATCGGCCATGCCGAGGCGGTGAACGTCGAGTTCGAGCGTCCGCTCTCGGCCGAGCGGGCCACGGAGATCCTGCGCTCCGCCCCCGGTGTGCTTGTGGTCGATAAGCGCGAGAACGGCGGCTACATGACCCCGCACGAGGCGGCCGGCGAGGATGCGACCTACATCTCGCGCATCCGCGAGGACGCGACCATCGAGAACGGCCTGAACTTCTGGTGCGTGTCCGACAATCTGCGCAAGGGTGCCGCCCTCAACACGGTGCAGATCGCCGAGGTTCTGGTGAACCGCAAGCTGCTCACCCGGGCCAAGCCCAAGTCGATGTAAGCCGGCCCGACAAGCCAGCCGGACGGCCATGATCGGAAACGATCACGGCCGTCGTCGTTTCAGGTGGCTGTCTGGCTCAATGACCGCCGCCGAGATAGGCCGCGCGCACCGCCGGATCGCTCTTGAGCTGCGCGGCCGGCCCCTGGAACCGGATGCGTCCGTTCTCCAGCACGTAGGCGTGGTCGGCGACGCCGAGTGCCGCCATGGCGAACTGTTCGACCAGCAGCATCGTCACACGCTCCTCCTTGAGCTGGCGGATGATGCGGAACACCTCCTCCACCAGCTTGGGCGCCAGCCCCATGGACGGCTCGTCCAGCAGGAGAATCTCCGGGCGCAGCATCAGGGCCCGGCCCATGGCCAGCATCTGCTGCTCGCCGCCCGACAGGGTGCCGGCGAGCTGGGTGCGCCGCTCCTTCAAGCGCGGGAACAGGCTGAACGCCCGCTCGCGGTCGGCCGCGACATCGCCCTTCGGCCGTGATCCGGTCAGCCGCGGGAAAGCGCCGAGCGTCAGGTTGTCCTCGACCGACAGCGTCGGGAACACCCGGCGGCCCTCCGGCGAATGCGCGAGGCCTTCGCGGGCGACGTCGTGGCTGTCGAGGCCGCCGATCTCGCGACCGTTGAGCCGGATGGTGCCGGCACGCGGCCGTATCATGCCCGAGAGCGCCCGCATGGTGGTGGTCTTGCCGGCGCCGTTGGAGCCGATCAGCGTCACCACCTGGCCCTTCGGCACCTGGAAGGTGAGGCCGTGCAGGACCTCGATCTGGCCATAGCCGGCGTGAAGATCGGAGACCTCAAGCATGGGCGTGCTCCGGGCTGCTGCCGCCCATGTCGTCGGGGGCGCCGAGATAGGCCTCGATCACCTTGGGATCCTGCTGCACTTCGCGCGCACCGCCCTCGGCGATCTTGTGGCCGAAATCCAAGACGCTGACCCGGTCGCACAGGCCCATGACGACATCCATGTGGTGCTCGATCAGGATCACCGTGATGCCGGCGTCGCGGATCTTGCGAATGATCGCCACCAAGTCCGCGATGTCGGGCGCGGTGAGGCCGGCAGCCGGCTCGTCGAGCAGCAGGAGCACGGGGTCTAGGGCCAGCGCGCGGCCGATCTCGAGGAGGCGCTGCTTGCCGTAGGGCAAGTTGCGCGCCTCCTCCTGGGCGAGGGCGCTCAAGCCCATGAAGTCGAGGATCGACATGGCGCGGGCCCGGGCCTCGCGCTCCTCGCGCCGACGGCGGGGCGTGCCGAGGATCGCGTCGAAGATCGTGCCCCGGAAGGTGTGGTGCAGGCCGACCAGCACGTTCTCCAGCGCGGTCATCTCATGGAAGAGTTGCACGTTCTGGAAGGTGCGGGCGACACCAGACAGGGCGATCTCGGAGGGCGTGCGCCCGTCGATGCGCCGGCCGCCCGCCACCGCCAGCGTCACCGAGCCGGCCGTGGGTTTGTAGATGCCGGTGAGCACGTTCATCATCGTGCTCTTGCCCGAACCGTTCGGCCCGATCAGGCCGTGGATCGTGCCGGGCTTCACGGTGAGGTCGATCCCGGCGAGCGCCTTCAGGCCGCCGAACTGCATCAGGACCTGCTCGACCTTGAGCAGCGCGTCCCCGCCCGCATCGCCGCGCTGGGCGATCAGCGCCGCACCGCTGGCCGCGAGGTCGCGCCCTTCGGCCGTGTGGGCCGGGCGCAGGGCCGGGATCGTCTGGCGCAGGAAGCCGACGATGCCGTCCGGCAGGTAGTAGACCACGAACAGGATCATCAGGCCGAAGACCGTCAGGCGGAAATCGGTTACCGATTGCAGCGCCAGGGTCGCCGGCAGGAACAGCACGCACAGCACCACCGGTACCAGGATGGCGTAGCGGTTCGGCTGCTTGCGGATGAAGGCAAGTGCGCCGACGATGATTGCGGCTGCCGCGATGATCCCGGCCATGATCCGGACCAGCTCGATATCGGCCAGGATGTTGGGCATCATCACGATGATCGCGGAGCCGATCAGCGGGCCCGAGCGTGACTTGCGGCCCCCCATGGTGACGGCCAGCAGGAACAGCACCGTCAGCTCGAACCCGTAGGAGTTCGGCGCGACGTAGCGCTCGGACCAGGCGAACAGCGCTCCGGCGAGGCCGGCCAGCGCTGCCGAGACCACGAAGGCGTAGACCTTGTAGCGGTAGACGCTGACGCCCATGCAGTCGCAGGCGATCGGCGAGTCGCGCAGCGCCTCGAAGGCCCGGCCGAAGGGCGAGCGCACCACCCGGTTCACCACCAGGATCGTGAGCAGCAGCGCGGCGCAGACGAGATAGTAGAATTCGAGCTTCCGGCCGGCCGCCCCCCAGGGGGCCTGCATGCCGATCAGCGAGAAATCGAGCACCCGGGCCGGTGGCAGGGTGATGCCGAGCGGGCCGTTGGTGATTGGCGTCAGCTCGTTGATGAAGATCTGGATGATCGTGCCGAAGGCCAGCGTGACCATCGCGAGATACGGCCCGGTCACCCGCAGCGCCGGAACCGCCAGCAGGACCCCGAAGGCCGCCGTTACGCCGACGCCCGCGACAAGCCCGAGCCAGATGCCGATCTTGAAGTGCAGGAACAGCGTCGCGGCCGCGTAGGCTCCGATACCGAACAGGCCGGCATGGCCGAGCGAGACCTGGCCGGTATAGCCGACCACGATATCGAGGCCGAGGATCAGGATCGCGTAGATCGCGATCACGGTCAGCAGGTGGATGTAATAGGTGCTCGTCACCACCAGCGGGAACGCCACGAGGGCGACGACCAGCAGCACGGCGCCGACGAGGCCGAGGCCGCGGGCGTTCGGGGCCGGCGCGTGACCGGCGGCGGCGGGCGCGAGGGCGGATTGCGCCATAGATGTCAGACCTTCTTGATCACGGCCTTGCCGAACAGGCCGACCGGGCGGATCGAGAGCACAACGAGGAGGAGGATCAGGCCCGGCACGTCCTTGTAGCCGGTCGAGATGTAGAAGCCGGTCAGCGTCTCCGCGACGCCGAGGATCAGGCCGCCGACGATCACGCCGAGGCCGGATTCCAGCCCGCCGATGATCGCCACCGCGAACGCCTTCAGGGCCAGCACCGCGCCCATGGTGGCCCCAGTGAGCGTCACCGGGGCCACGAGCACGCCCGCGAAGGCCGCCGTCATGGCGCTGATCGAGTAGGAGAGGGTGATGATCCGCTTGGTGTTGATGCCCATCAGGCCGGCGGCGTCGATGTCGTTGGAGGTGGCCACGACCGCCTTCCCCCAGATCGACTTGCGATTGAAGATCTCGACACAGAGCATCATCAGCAGTGCGCCGGCCACGATCAGTATCTCCATCGGCAGGACGCGGACGCCACCGACCTCCACCGCCGCGTCGGGCAGCGGTGAGGGGAACTTCAGATCGTCCCGCCCCCAGATGTTCTCGGCGAGGTTCCGGAATATGATGCCGAGAGCGATGGTGGCCATGATCCACCCGTACTCGGACTTGATCTTGATCGCCGGACGGACGGCGAGCCGCTCGACCACGGCGCCGAGGGCGAAGCCGAAGACCAGCACCAGCGGGATCATCAGCCAGTAGCCGGTGAACGGAGCCAGCGTCAGGCCGAACAGCGCGCCCAGCGCCAGAGCCTCGCCCTGGCCGAAATTCAGGGTCTTCGAGGTGGCGAAGGTGAGCTGGTAGCCGAACGCGATGGCGGCGTAGATCATGCCGACCGCGACCCCCGAGGCGACGAGCTGAAGGAAGATTGTCATGGTGTCGAAGCCGTCCCAGGCGTCACGGGGCAGGCGGGCAGCCGGCCGTGCAGGCTCAGCTGCCCGTCGTCTGGACCCATGCCGAAGGGCACGGGTCCGCGCGCGTCAGTTCGAGGACTTTTCCTTGACGCGGACGACGCCGGCGTTCTTGGCGTCGTCCGGCTTGGCGTAGACGATCTTGCCGTCCTGGACTTTGCCGAACACGACCATGTTGCGCGAGATCGCGTTGTGGTCCTTGGCGGTGAACGGGTGATCGTAGGTGGTCACCACCCCTTCGACCTTTGTGTTCAGGGCTTCCAGGGCTTCGCGGATCTTCGGACCGTTGGTCGAGCCGGCCTGCTTGATCGCCGCCGCGATCAGGTAGACCGAATCGTAGCCCTGGGCACCGGCCACCGGGGTCGGAATCTTCGTCACGCCGTAGGTCTTGTAGTAATCGTCGAGGAAGGACGCGCGCTTGGCCAGCGTCTTATCCTCGATGAAGGTCTGCGGCATGATCACGCCGTTGCCGTTGGTGCCGGCGATATCGATGAAGCTCTGCATCGAGGCCGGCCAGGACGCGATGATCGGCACCTTCCAGCCGAGCTTGGCCATGCCGTTGGCGACCTGAGCCAGCTCCGGGCCGATGCCATAGGCGAGGATCACGTCGGCGCCGGCCTGCTGCGACTTCAGCAGCTGGGCCGTCATGTCGACGTCCTTGATGTTGAACTTCTCGACCGCGACCGGCTTCACGCCCTTGGTCGCAAGGTACTTCTCGATGTCCTCGCGGCCAAGCTGACCGTAATTGGTCGAGTCCGCCAGGATCGCGATCTTCTTGAAGTTCTGCGCCAGGGCCTCATCGACCATCATGCCGGCCTGCAGCACGTCGTAGGCCGAGTTCCGGAAGACGTAGTTCACGTCGTAATCCGGCTCCTTGAACTGGTTGGTGATGACCGTGCCGGTGGCGACGTTGTTGAACACCGGGATCTCGGCTTCCTGGTAGAAGCGCTGGGCCGCGAGCGCCACGCCGGTGTTGATGAAGCCCACCGTGGCGACGACCTTCTCCTTGTTGATCAGCTCCTGCGCGACCTGGGCGCCGACCTCGTTCTTGGCCTCGTCGTCGCGCTCGATCAGCTGGATCTGGCGGCCCAGGACGCCGCCGTTCTTGTTGATCTCGGCGGCGGCGAGCTTGGCGCCGTCGCGCATCGAGACGCCCATCGAGGAGGAGCCCCCCGTGTAGGGACCGGTGAGCCCGATCTTGATCGGGTCGGCGGCCTGGGCCGGCATCAGCCCGAGCGCGGTGGCACCGAGCAGGGCGGCCACAAGAGAGCGTTTCGTCAGGATCATCGTTTCCTCTCCCAAGCGCGTCGCGGGCCGCGTCCGCATCGGCGCATCCCGGTCTGGCATGTCGATCGTGTTGGATCCGCTGCGCGCCTGCAGTCGACAGGCCCGTGAAGGCTGCGTCTCAAGAGCGTTCGAGCGTCCGCGGGCTGCCCTTCAATGTGGCATACCGGATGCGGTTACTCACTCTTTCAGGAAAGAACTCGCTACCGTCAAGGTCTCGGCGACGGCGTTACGCGACGTCGGACGTTGTCTGTGGAAGAAACCCGGTCCTCAGCATTTATCCTCCGGTTCCTCCGCCTGGAAGGATCGGACCGGTTCGGATTAAGACCCCGCGCTCTACGTGTTTCCGGCGATCTTGGGCGCCGCGACTGCGCGATCCGAAAGTCTCCGTGCCCATATCGGGAGCAATGCCCCGGACCGGACCGGCGCCGCCGGGCCCGCGCCTGTCATGGCGCTGTGATGTTCCCCGGCCACGCCGCTGGCCGGTACGGTCGGAGATTCGTCATGCGTCGCGTCGTCATTGCAGGCCTCGTCGGGTTGTGCGCCTCGGGCGCCTCTCGCGCCGAGACGCGGCCGCACAACGTCGTCCTGTTCGTGGCCGACGGCCTGAGGGCGGGCATGGTGAATGCGCAGAACACCCCGACCATGGACCGGCTGATGAAGACCGGCGTGCGCTTCACCAACTCGCACTCGATGTTCCCGACCTTCACGATGCCGAACGCCACCGCGATGGCGACCGGCCACATGCTCGGTGATACCGGCCAGTTCGGGAACACGATCTACACCGCCTTCCCGGTGCCCGGCGCCGGCGACAGCCTGACCCCGTTCCTCGAGAGCGACCCCGTGCTCGGCGATGTCGACGAGCATTTCGCCGGCAATTACCTCAACGAGGAAACGATCCTGAAGGCCGCCCGCGCCAAGGGGTTCTCCACCGCCAGCATCGGCAAGCTCGGACCATCCCTGGTCTTCGATCACACCGAGCGTTCCGGCCAGTCCAACATCCATATCGACGACAGCACCGGCCGGGCCGGCGGCATCCCGCTGGGCGACGCGATCCGCGCCCGCCTGACGGAGGTCGGCCTGCCGGCCCAGGCGCCCGCTCGGGGCGCGAACGGTCAGGCCGGCACCGCCGAGACGCCGGGTACAGTCGCGGCCAATGTCGAGTAGCAGGCCTATTTCACCGCGGTCGCCACCAAGGCGGTGCTGCCGCTGTTCAAGACCCGCCAGCAGCCGTTCGTGCTGGTGTTCTGGTCGCGCGATCCGGACGGGACGCAGCACAACCAGGGCGACAGTCTCGGGCGGCTGGTGCCCGGCATCAACGGGCCGACGAGCCTGGCCGCCATCCACAACGCCGACGACAACCTCGCCGCCCTCCAGGCCGCCTTGCTCGAGCAAGGGCTGGCCGAGACCACCGACATCGTCCTAACCTCGGATCACGGCTTCTCGACCATCTCGAAGGAGAGCGCGTCGAGCTTCGCCGCTGGGCAAACCTACAAGGGCGTGCCGGCCCGGCAACTGCCCCCGGGGTTCCTCGCCATCGACCTGGCGCACGACCTCGGGCTTACGCTGTTCGACCCGGACGCCAAAGGCGCCAAGGTGGAGGCCGGGACGTTCCCGAGCCGCGCCAACGGCCTGATCGGCACTGATCCGGCCAAGCCCGACGTGGTGGTGGCGGCCAATGGCGGCTCGGACCTCGTCTACGTGCCGAACGGCGACACCGCGCTCGCCCGGAAGGTCGTCGCGGCGCTGTCCCGCCAGGATTACGTCAGCGGCCTGTTCGTCAGCGACGCGCTCGGCGCCATCCCCGGGACCCTGCCGCTCTCGGCCATCGCCCTCGACGGCTCGGCCCTGACGCCGATGCCCGCGATCGTGGTGAACTTCCGCAGCTTCACCACGGGCTGCGTCGATCCCACGACCTGCGGCGTCGAGGTATCGGACACCACGCTTCAGCAGGGCCAGGGCATGCACGGCAGCTTCGCGCGCTCCGACACCCGCAACGTCATGGGCGCCGTGGGGCCGAGCTTCCGGGGCGGCCTGGACAGCGACATCCCGGCGAGCAACGCCGACCTCGGCAAAACCATCGCGCAGATTCTGAACCTGGACATCTCCGACAAGGGCAAGCTGGTCGGCCGCGTCCTGACGGAAGCGATGGTCAACGGTGCCCGCCCAACAGCCCAGACGCATACCCGCCGCTCGGAGCCGGACGCCGCCGGCATCGTGACGGTGCTGAACTACCAGACGGTCGGCGAGACCCGATATTTCGATGCCGCCGGCTATCCGGGCCGGACGCTCGGCTTGGTCGAAGAGACGCACGCTTCGGGCGGCCACTGACCTCCGACCGGCATATCATGGAGTAAACGAAGGGCCGTACCCGGCGGGGTACGGCCCTTCGCATTCCAATCTCATCCCTTGGCCGAACCGGGGTCCGGATCGGCGGCAGGACTACGCCATGCCCAGCGCCTGCATGTAGAGCTCGAGGATCGCCTCCTGCTCCTGGCGCTCGCTGTGATCCTGCTTGCGGATCCTGATGATCGTCCGCACCGCCTTCGCGTCGAAGCCCCGGCCCTTCAATTCGGCGAACACCTCCTTGATATCGCCCATGATGCCGGCCTTCTCCTCTTCGAGCCGCTCCAGGCGCTCGATGAACTGCTTAAGCTCGTCGGCGGCCACGCCCTCGGAGGACGAGACGTCGCCACCGGGCCGCTGGGCTGCTGCGGTGGGCATCGAATGGGCGTTCATGGGGCTCTCCGGGATGCGCGGCGCAGGTGCGCCCTGGACCGGTGGTTAACGGTCCGAACTTACCGGAAGCTTAGCCGATTCTCGCCGTCCCTTTCGCCCGGTCAGTGATCCTTGGCCTGGGAAGCCGAAAATCCCGCTTGCTGCTGGGGGCTCGCCTCGGTCTGATGCTGTGCCTTCCACTCGCCGTAGGGCATCCCGTAGACGGCCTCGCGGCTCTCGTCCTTGGTGAGCGGCACGCCGGTCTCGTCGGCGGCATCCTTGAGCCAGTTCGACAGGCAGTTCCGGCAGAAGCCCGCCAGGTTCATCAGGTCGATGTTCTGCACGTCGGTGCGAGTGCGCAGGTGCGACACGAGCCGTCGAAACACCGCGGCTTCGAGTTCGGTCTGGGTCTGCGGGTCGATCTCGGGCATGGTGTGGAACGCTTTCCGGTTGAGGACGGCCGCACGCATCTCGGGATCGCCGGCGTCGCGATCAAGCTCCGATCAGCGGACGCAGGATGCGGGCGAAGCGCTCGGCCCATTCCTCCTGCCCTTCCTGGCCGGCGATAAGGTCCTGGCGGATCTCCACGAGGGCGTTGGCCAAGCCGCGCGCGGTGGCGTGGCGGTCGATCGTATCGCCCGGCAAGCCGCCGCCATAAGGCTGGTTGTCGCCCACGGTGAGCCCGGCCGGATCGGCCGCGAGCGCCTCGATCAGCGGCCGGGCGAGGCGTTCGTCCCGGTCGTACAGGATGCCGACCTGCCAGGGCCGTGCCGTCCCGCGCCAGTAGGGCGTGAAACTGTGCATGGTCAGGATCGCCGGGGGACGCCCGGCCGCCTGGGCCGCCGCGATCGCCGCGTCGATGGCTGCATCGAACGGCGCGTAGAAGCGCGCGATCCGGGCCTGCTTGCCGGCCTCGTCGATGCGGGCATTGCCCGGCACCACGGCGCCGTCGGAGAGGCGCATCACAAGGGTCGGGTCGGCCCGGCCGCGGTTCGGGTCGATGATCAGACGCGAAAAGTTGGTCAGGATCGCCGGCACGTTCAGCCGGGCCGCGAGCCCGCGCGTCACCGCGGCGGCGCCGATATCGTACGCGATGTGCCGGGCGAACTCGGATTCCGGCACGCCGAGCTCGATGTCCGGGGGCACGAAGTTCGACGCATGATCGCACGCGATGATCAGCCCGCAGGCGGGATCTCCGGGTAGGATTTCGCACGGGTGCGGGGCGTCGGCGCGCGCTTCAGTTTCCGGACGGGTCACGGGGCTCCGAGGGTTGGATTTGTGGGACGGCGCCGATCGCGCTTGCCGTGGGGCGGCGGCTCGGGCAGATCACCTGACGAGGCGAGATGCCTACCAAACAACGTGCGCTCACGGCAAGAAACGGGCCCGCCGTCCACCAATGCGTGGGCGGGGATCGCACGCAAGAACATCCTGTGAGGAGCCCGTCCGACGCCATGTCCGAAACCGTCCCGCCTATCGCCGCCCCCGCCGAGCAGCGCGCGCTCCTAGAAGCCCTCCTGACCGCCGGCATCCGGGCCGCCCATCCGGACCTGTGCCTGCCCGCGCACCTGCCGGAACCGAGCCCGGGACGCCTGATCATCCTGGCGGCCGGCAAGGCGGCCGGCAGCATGAGCGCGGTGGCCAGCCGGTTCTACCGGCAGAAGCACGGGCTCGGTGACGACCGCATCGTCGGCCTCGCGGTGGCGCGGCACGGCTACGGACAGGACGCTCCGGGCATCCACATGGTCGAGGCGGGACACCCGGTCCCCGACGAGGCCGGCATCGCCGCGACCCAGGAGGCCCTGCGGCTCGCCACCGAGGCCGGTCCGGACGACGAGGTTCTGGTGCTCCTGTCCGGCGGCGGCTCCGCCAACTGGATCGCGCCGGCCGGGGACCTGACGCTCGCCGAGAAGCAGGCGATCACCCGGGCGATGCTCCGCTCCGGCGCCCCGATCGGCGAGATCAACACCGTCCGCAAGCACATCTCGCGGATCAAGGGCGGCCGGCTGGCCATGGCCGCCCGCAACGCCCGGCGGATCCTGACGCTCGCCATCTCGGACGTGCCGTTCGACGATCCGGCGGTGATCGCCTCGGGCCCGACCGTGCCCGATCCCTCGACCCTGGCGGATGCCCGCGCCATCTGCGAGCGCCGGGGCATCCCGCTGCCGGAGACGGCCGTCCGGCTCCTGAACGACCCGAACAACGAGACCCCCAAGGCCGGCGATCCCGCCTTCGCCCGGGCCGAGTACCGCATCATCGCCCGGCCGATCGACGCTTTGGAGGCGGCCGCCCAGGCGGCAAGGGACGCGGGCTACGAGCCGATCATGCTGGGCGCCGACCTCGAAGGCGAGGCCCGGGAGGTGGCGGCCGTGCACGCGAGCGAGGCCAAGCGCTACAAAGCGGCCGGGCAGCGCGTCGCGCTGATCTCGGGGGGGGAACTGACCGTCACCATCCGGGGCGAGGGCCATGGCGGCCCGAACCAGGAATATGCCCTGGCCCTCGCCGTGGCGCTGGACGGCGCGCCCGGCATCTCCGGGATCAGCGCCGACACCGACGGCACCGACGGCGGACGCGGCCTCGCCACCGATCCGGCCGGCGGCCTGGTCGACCCGACGACGCTCGATCGCGCCCGCGCCGCCGGCCTCGACCCGGCCGCGATGCTGGAGCAGAACGATTCGACCGCGTTCTTCGCGGCTCTTGGCGACCTCGTGAACCCCGGTCCGACCCGTACCAATGTCAACGATTGCCGCATCATCCTCGTCGGGTAGGTTCTTGAGGGGGGCGACCGGTTCGCCGGCCGCCGTGCCGGTGATCCTGGGGCTCGGCATCGCGCTCTTCGGCGCCGGCCCCGCGAAGGCCGACCTGCGCCTGTGCAACCAGACCGCCAGCAAGGTCGGCATCTCGCTCGGCTACCGTGATCCGCAGGGCTGGGTCACGGAGGGCTGGTGGGATCTGGCCCCGAAGGCCTGCGAGACGCTCCTGAAGGGGGCGCTGGCGGCGCGTTTCTATTACGTGTTCGCCGTCGACTACACGCGCGGCGGCGAGTGGAGCGGGCGCTCGCTGATGTGCACCCGCGACTCGGAATTCACGATCCGCGGGGTCGAGGATTGCCTTGCCCGCGGCTACGACCGGAACGGCTTCTTCGAAGTCGATACCGGCGAGCAGAAGAGCTGGACGATCCAGCTCACCGATCCCAACCGGGCGGACGCGCCGGCCAAGCCTTGAGGATGCCGTCGCGCCCTTGACGCTGCCCCGGGCGGGATGCCTACACCCGCACCCAACGAACCGACGCCGTCCGGGTCCAACCCCGAGACGAGCGCCGCGGAATACCCGGAGGATCCCGCTTGAAACGCTCGCGCCGTACAAAGATCGTCGCCACCCTTGGGCCGGCCTCGGACTCGCCGGAGATGATCGAACGCCTGTTCCGGGCGGGCGTGGACGTGTTCCGGCTCAATATGAGCCACCTGCCACGCGAGAAGCTGCCCGAGAAGGTCGAGGTGATCCGGGCGATCGAGCGCGAGGCCAAGCACCCGATCGGCATCCTGGTCGACCTGCAGGGCCCCAAGCTTCGGCTGGGCACCTTCGCGGAGGGCGCCGTGATGATCGAGACCGGCGCGACCTTCGTGCTCGACGGCGATCCCACGCCCGGCGATGCCAGCCGCTGCCACCTGCCGCACCCGGAGATCCTGGAGGCGCTCGAGGCCGGCCACGCCATCCTGCTGGACGACGGCAAGCTGCGTCTGACCGTGCTGGAGACCTCGGAGAACCGGGCCGTGACCCGGGTCGAGGTCGGCGGGAAGATCTCGAACCGCAAGGGCGTGTCGCTGCCCCACACGGTGATCCCGGTGCCGGCGATGACCGAGAAGGACCGGGCCGACCTCGATGCCGGCCTCAACGCCGGCGCCGACTGGATCGCCGTCTCCTTCGTCCAGCGTCCCGAAGACGTAGCCGAGGTCAAGAAGGTCTGCGCCGGGCGCGCCCTGGTGATGGCCAAGATCGAGAAGCCGCAGGCCCTGACCCGGCTCGACGAGATCATCGAGATCTCGGACGGCCTGATGGTCGCCCGCGGCGATCTGGGCGTGGAGATGCCGCTGGAGCAGGTCCCCGGCGTGCAGAAGCGGATCACCCGCAGCGCCCGCCGGTTCGGCAAGCCCGTGGTGGTGGCGACCCAGATGCTCGAATCGATGATCACGGCGCCGGTCCCGACCCGCGCCGAGGTCTCGGACGTGGCCACCGCGGTCTACGAGGGTGCGGACGCCGTGATGCTTTCCGCCGAGAGCGCCTCGGGCGCCTTCCCGGTCGGGGCCGTGGAGACCATGAACCGCATCGCCGAGCAGGTGGAGCGGGACTCGGTCTACTGGTCGATCATCCGGGCGCAGAGCGCGACGCCGGACGAGACCGCGGCTGACGCGATCGCGGCGGCCGCCCACCAGATGGTCGACGCGCTCAATCTCGACGCGATCATGGCCTGGACCAATTCGGGCTCGACGGCCCTGCGGCTGTCGCGCGAGCGCCCGAACGCCACCGTGATCGCTCTCACGCCCCGGCGCGAGACCGCCCGGCGCCTGGCCCTCGCCTGGGGCACGCACCCGATCGTCACCAAGGATGCCAGCGACGTGGACGACATGTCGTTCCGCGCCGCCAAGTTCGCCGTGCGCGAGAAGTTCGCCGCGGTGGGCGACCGGGTCATCGTGGTGGCGGGCCTGCCGTTCGGCACCCCTGGGGCCACGAACCTCGTGCGGCTAACCTTCATCACCCGGGAGCACGCCGAGAAGGCGTGAGTCCTAATTCTTGAGCAGCGGCGCAGCCTCGCGCCGTTGCTCACCCGCGAACCGGACGATCTCGTCGGTCACGCGCTCCGCCGCCACGAAGTGGAGCATGTGACCGATCCCGGGCAGGAGCACGAGCCGAGCGCCTGGGATCGCCTTCGCCAGAGGCACCGCTTGGCTCTCACTGCGGACGATCGGGTCCGCATCGCCGGATATCACCAGGGTCGGAACGCGCAGGTCACCGTAGCGCGGGCTCTGAGCCGCCAGGGCGGCCGGCAGGCCGACGAGATCCTGAACGTTGGCGAGCAGCGTCCCGGGTCTCAGCACGAGGGGGGCCCGGACGAGCTCCGGGTATCCGGGTGTCTCCGACTGGGGCAGGAAGACCCGCTTGGCCGTCTCGGGAAGAAAATACTGGGCGACGGGCGCCCCGATCGTGCGGCTGAGAAGCCAGGCCACGGGCGGTTTGATGGCGAGACGCCAGTACCAAGGCAGGACCAGCATCCGCGACGGCATCGGCATCGCGACCGGAGCGGCCAAAACAAGGCCCGAGACCTGCGCCGGATGGTCGAGGGCGAGCGCCAGGGCCAGGGCTCCGGCCCAGGAATGCCCGAACACCAGCGCCGGGCCGACGCCCATTCGGTCGAGCGCCTCCGCGATGATCCGGGCCTGGATCGCGGGCGCCGCCGCCTCGCCGCCGTCGATCCGGTCGCTCCACCCGAAGCCCGGCCGATCGAAGGCGATCACCCGATAGCCCGCCGCTGCCAGTCGGCGGCCGATACCCTCCATCGGATCGGAGGCGTTGGCCGAGGCACCGTGCAGCAGGACCACCGGCCGGCCGTTCGCCGGACCGGCCTGGATCGTCGCCAGACGCCCGCCGGCGACCTCGACGAAGGGTCCGGCGGGCGGGTTCGCGGCCCCGACCTTCAGGTCGATCACGAGGCTCGCGAGCGCGCTGAGGCCGAGAACCAGGCCCAGGATCGCGAAGGGGAGGGCGAGGAGCGTGAGGAGCAGTCCGGCCACGCGGCTCAAAGGTCGCGGCCGTCAACCTCCGGGGCCAGGCGGTCGACCGCCTCGCCGATCTTCTCCATCTTGGGATACAGCGCCCGCGCCCGGCGAAAGGCCGCAAGTGCCCGTGCCTTGTCATCGAGGGATTCGTAGATCCTGCCCATGGCGGCCCAGGCTTCGAAATGGCGCGGCTCCAGAACCAGTGCCCGGCGCAGGTCGGCGATGGCGTCGTCCTTATCGGTCAGAAGCCAGAACACCGTGGCGCGGCGGTTCCACCCCTCCGACCAGTTCGGCTCCAGGGCGGTGACCCGGTCCATCAGCTCGGCCGCCAGGGGGAAATCGTGAGCCGAGATGGCCTGCCGGGCACGATCGGTGAGCAGGTCCGCGGTCGGGCTGCCGGACGCGTCGAGACGGCGCTCGATGAGCTTCGCTATGCCTTTCGCCTCGGCGGGATCCTCGCTGGCGCGCAGGCGGGTGAACAGGTCATCGAGGCTCACCGGCTTCGGCGCCGGCTTGGCCTCGGGCGCCGATTTGACCTCCGGCGCGGCGCGGCCGGGCCGGATGGCATCGGGTGCCGCGTCGGCGGGCGTCGCGGCCAGAACCGGCAGGCAGACCAGGGCGGCGATGAAGCGTGTCGGCATGATGCCGGTAGAGTGTGCGCGGGTGTCGCGCTCGTCAACGTGCCGCGGTGCCGCGCACGCGAAAGCAGCCGCGGCCCGGCCGGGCGCGGCTGCTTTCGCGTGACGATCTGCACACTCCCGAAAGACCGAGCACGGCCTGACGGGACGTCGCTCCGATACCCGGCCGGAGCCGGGCAGACGGCCTCAGCCCTGGCGAGCCTTGAAGCGCTTCTGGGTCTTGTTGATCACGTAGACCCGGCCCTTGCGGCGCACGAGCTGGTTGTCGCGGTGACGGCCGCGCAGGGACTTGAGGGAATTACGGATCTTCATCGGTTTCTCGAGCCCGGGCGGGGCCGTCCATTCACGGGGGATCGGGAACGTGTCAGCGAGGCGGGACGCGGGGTCGCGTCCAGCGATCACGAAACACGCATCGCGGGATGGCGCCGCCATATCAGGATTCGCCACCGCAAGGCAAGGCGTCGCAGGCAAAGGTGAGGCAGGTGAGGCAGGCAGGCGAGGCGTGGAAGCCGCGGTGCCTCAATGGACGCTGTCGGCAGCCGGGACCGCGGGGCTTTCGACCAGCTGCCGCCCGATCTCGTGCAGCAGCGCGTCCATCAGGGGCTTCAGCCGGACGAAATCCGACTCGCCCAGGCCCTCGGCGACGTTGAACAGCGCCAGCGCCAGCTCGGCCACCCGGTCGATCCCGCTGCCGGGCGCATCGATCGCGCAGAAGGCGGACTCGTCGAGGAAGCCGTCGCGGCTGCTCTCCGTCACGTCGATGACGATGCCGCGGGCCTCGCTCACGATCCCGTCCGCGCTCACCACGAAGCGGCCGCGCGCCAGGACCCAGCGGACGTCGTCCGGCGTCAGCACGGTGCGGTACTGGGCGACGTACAGCCCACCGTGACGCTGGAGGTTCTTGACGATCGCGCCGACCCGCTGCCGGTCCTGCGGATGGACGCGTTCGAAGAACAGCGCGTAGGTCGTGCCGTGGCCGGTGGCCGAGCGTGGGATGCCGAGCATCGTAGCGGCGACGGAATCGCAACGCACGACATCGTCGGCGATCCGCCATTCCCAGGTCCCGACATTCGACGCCGCGAGGGCGCGGGCGACGATGTCCGTGTCCTTCCGCCGCGCGCGCGCATCCAAGCCCACCGGTCACGCTCCGAAACTGAGGGGAAATCCAGGTCCACGCACGCGGCGGAAGTCCTTGTGCGCGCACGCGGTATCTGGTCGACTCACTAGCCCGGCGCCCCCTGCGGCACAACGCAAACGAAGCCGCGGGCCGGTCCAATCCCCGCCCATCGATCGGTCCGGTTCAGGGGCGGGCATAGCCACCCGCGAGCTGGCCCTTGCCGATTACCCGCCCGCGCATCGCGTCGAGGACGGCGCCCCGACCAGGGCTGTCGGGCAGGTCGAGCACGCTCCCAACCGCGTAGATCTGGAACAGGTAGGCGTGGCGTCCATGGCCGCTCGGCGGATCGGGCGGGAGCCATTCGGGCTGCAAGAAGCTGTTTTTTCCGAGGCTCATCGGGGTGCCAGCCCGGTCGGGGCTCGCCAGCGCCCCCTCGTCGAGGCTGTCGACCGAGGGCGGAACATTCCACACGATCAGGTGAACGAGGGGCTGCGGCGTGGGGCTGCCGGCATCCTCGACCAGCAGGACCAGCGTGCCGGTCCCCGCCGGCACGCCGCTCCAGGCCAGGGGCGGCGAGAGGCCCGGCCCGTCCGTGGTGTAGTGTACGGGGATCTCGGCACCGTCCGCGAAGGCGGGGCTCGTCAGCGTCAGCGTCTCCGGGACGTCGGCGAAATCCGCGTGAAAGGCGGTCTTCTCCATCCCGGCCTTGAGGCCGGACAGGGCCGCGCCGAGCGCGTGGGGAATCTTTTCGAGCATGGTTCGGGCCTCCGCTGCGGTCTCAACCGCGCGCGGAGGCTCCGGTTCAGGCGCGGCGCTCGGCCGCGACCATGTAGTTCACCGCCTTGTCCCGGCTGGTGCGCCATCCGTCGGTCAGGGGATTGTAGGCGACGCCGATCGTGTCGGTGACGTCGAGGCCACCCGCCTGGATGGCGCGGCGAAACTCGTCGGGCGTCACGAACTTCTCCCAATCGTGCGTGCCCCGCGGCAACCAGCCGAGCACGTACTCGGCGCCCACGATGGCGAGCCCGAACGAGCGCAGGGTCCGGTTGAGGGTCGCGCCGAACAGCATCCCGCCAGGCTTCACGGCGGCGCAGGCGGTCCGCACGAAGGCCGGCATATCGGAGACGTGCTCCACCACCTCCATGATCAGCACGGCGTCGAAGATCTGGCCGGACGCGACCACCGTCTCGATGGTCTCGCCGCGATAATCCACCGGCACGCCGCCGGCCGCGGCGTGGGCGCGGGCCACCGCGATGTTCTGTTCCGCGGGATCGAGGCCGGTCACGGTGGCGCCGAGCCGGGCCAGGGGTTCCGACAGCACGCCGCCGCCGCAGCCGACATCGCACAGCGTCAGGCCGTCCAGGGGGAACGGCGCCTGCGGATCCCGGTCGAACCGGCGGCAGAGCGCGTCGCGGATATAGGCCAGGCGCACCGGGTTGAACCGGTGCAGCACCCGCATCGGCCCGGCCTCGTCCCACCAGGTCGCGGCGAGCGCGTCGAAGCGCGCGACCTCGCCGCGATCGACGAAGCCGTCCGTCCCGGGGTTCGTGGCTGCCCTGTCCATGCGCGATCCGTTCCGTCGAGGCCGGCGGTCCGCCTGCGATGCCCGAACGCCAGGCCGTCGCCGGGCGGTCCGGATCGGGGCGGCCGACGCGGCATATCCGGGCCGCCATAGCACGGCTGCCCCGGGGCCGTCGCCGCGGCGCGCCGGCACCGTGCTTGGCGGGTTCCATGCTTGGCCGGTTGTTGACACCTCAACGAGCCGCTTGTACCCGCCGGGCACTGTCCGGGACCCGCCAGGGCGGTTCGTCCCCAGTCGCCGCCGGGAACCCGCGAAGAACCATCATGCCCCGTCTGGTGATGAAATTCGGCGGCACCTCCGTCGCCACGCTCGACCGCATCCGCAACGTGGCCCGCCACGTCGCCCGCGAGGTCGCGGCCGGCTACGAGGTCGCCGTGATCGTGTCGGCCATGTCCGGCAAGACCAACGAGCTGGTCGAGTGGGTGAAGGACGCCAACCCGCTCTACGACCCGCGCGAGTACGACGCCGTGGTGGCCTCGGGCGAGCTGGTGACCGCGGGCCTCCTGGCGGTCGCCCTGCAGAAGGACGGCCTCAAGGCCCGCTCCTGGCAGGGCTGGCAGATTCCCGTGCTGACCTCGGATGCGCACGGCTCGGCCCGCATCGCCGAGATCGACCCGAAGAACCTCGAGGCGGGCTTCGCGAAGGGCGAGGTGGCGGTTATCGCCGGCTTCCAGGGCATCCATGCCGAGACCGGCCGGGTGACGACCCTCGGGCGCGGCGGCTCGGACACCTCAGCGGTGGCCGTGGCAGCCGCGATCCAGGCCGAGCGCTGTGACATCTACACGGACGTGGACGGGGTCTACACCACCGATCCGCGCATCGTGCCGAAGGCCCGGCGCATGGAGCGCGTGACCTTCGAGGAAATGCTGGAGATGGCGTCGCTCGGCGCCAAGGTCCTGCAGGTCCGCTCCGTGGAACTCGCCATGGTCCACCGGGTGCCGACCACGGTCCGGTCCTCCTTCGATCCGCCGGACGCAGCGCGCCCGGGCACCCTCATCTGCGACGAGGACGACATCGTGGAACAGCAGATCATCACCGGGATCGCATTCTCCCGGGACGAGGCGCAGATCACCCTGCGCCGGGTCAAGGACAGCCCCGGCGTGGCCGCCGCCATCTTCGGGCCGCTGGCCGACGCGAACATCAACGTCGACATGATCATCCAGACCGTGTCGGGCGACCAGTCGACCACCGACATGACCTTCACGGTGCCGGCCGCCGAGTACGAGCGCACCCGCGCGATCCTCAACCAGGCGAGTCCGCAGATCGGCTACGCGCAGATCGAAGGGGCCACCGACGTGGTCAAGGTCTCGGCGATCGGCGTCGGGATGCGCAGCCACGCGGGCGTCGCAGCCAAGGCGTTCCGGGCTCTGGCCGAAAAGGGCATCAACATCCGCGCGATCACCACGTCGGAGATCAAGTTCTCCGTGCTGATCGATGCGGCCTATACGGAGCTTGCCGTGCGCACGCTCCACTCGCTATACGGCCTGGATCAGGCCTGAGCCTGGGGGGTTCTCGACGAGAGCGCCCACGGCCTGACCGGAACGTCGGCTCGGTGGACGAGGGCGCGCTGAAACAAGAGATCAGGTAAGGGGTTGGAATCACGTCCACTCGCATGGCGAGCGGTCGGGGTCTCATCAGCGGATCGGGTGTCTTGAGCTAGAACAGTCACGGGCCTTTCCGCCGAACCCGGAGATCTTCCGGGGGCTCGCGGCGCGGTCCATCCGGCGCCGGACGTTTCCCAGTCGGCGCCAAGGTTGCAGGGTGGTCGACGCCAAGGCCGCTCGCCGACGTTGGAACGACGAATCGATGCCCGCTGCGCCCGGAGGCCCGCGCCTGCTGCTGCGCCGCCTCCGCGAAGCGATGGCGGAGCCGGTCAGTCCCCAGGCACGCCTCGACCGCATCGTCGTCCTGATCGCCGCTAACGTGGTGGCCGAGGTCTGCTCGGTCTACGTCCTGAGGGACGACAACACCCTCGAGTTGTTCGCTACCGAGGGCCTGAACCGCGAGGCGGTCCACCAGACGCGCATGAACGCCGACGAGGGCCTCGTCGGCCTGATCGCCCGGACCGCCGAACCGCTCTCCCTCTCGGACGCGCAGAACCACCCGGCCTTCTCCTATCGGCCGGAGACGGGCGAGGAGGCGTATCACGCGTTCCTGGGCGTGCCCCTGCTGCGGGCCGGCAACACGCTCGGCGTGCTTACCGTCCAGAACCAGACCTACCGGGTCTATTCCGAGGAGGAGATCGAGGCGCTCCAGACGACCGCGATGGTCCTCTCGGAGATGATCGCCTCGGGCGAGCTGGAGGGCCTGGCGCCGGATGCCGGCACCGCCGCTCGCCGCCCGGTCGTCGCCCGCGGCATCGCGCTGGCGGACGGCATCGGGCTCGGCCACGTCGTGCTTCACGAGCCGCGCGTGGTGGTGAAGACGCTGATCGCCGAGAACGTCGAGCGCGAGGTCACGCGGCTCGACGCGGCGATCGAGGAGGTCCGCTCCGCCATCGACGCGCTGGTCGAACGCGGCGACCGGATCGGCACCGCCGAATCGCGCGAGGTGCTGGAGACCGTCCGGATGTTCGCCCACGACAAGGGCTGGCTCCGGCGGATGCGTGAGGCCGTGGCCTCCGGCCTGACCGCCGAGGCCGCCGTCGAGCGGGTGCAGTCGGACAACCGCGCCCGGATGATGCGCCAGGCGGACCCGTACCTGCGCGAGCGCCTGCACGACCTCGACGACCTCGCCAACCGGCTGCTGCGCACCTTGATCGGTCCGGAGGCCGGTGGAGCCGTCATCCTGCCGGAGAACGCCATCTTGGTGGCGCGCACCATGGGGCCGGCCGCGCTGCTCGACTACGATTCCTCGACGCTGCGCGGCATCGTCCTGGAGGAGGGCGGTCCCACCAGCCACGTCGCCATCGTGGCCCGGGCGCTCGGCATCCCGGCGGTGGGCGAAGTCGAGAACGCCTCCGCCCTGTGCGATGCCGGCGATGCCATCATCGTCGACGGCGTGGCCGGCGAGATCCACGTCCGGCCCGGCCCCGAGGTCGAGGCGGCCTATGCCGAGATGGTGCGGCTGCGCGCCCGTCGGCAGGAGCAGTATCGGGCCCTTCGGGACGTCCCGGCCCAGACCCGGGACGGGGTTCGCGTCGGCCTGCAGCTGAATGCCGGCCTGCTGGTCGATTTCAGCCACCTGCACGAGACCGGCGCCGAGGGCGTCGGCCTATTCCGCACCGAATTGCAGTTCATGGTGGCCCAGCGCATGCCGTCGGCCGCGGAGCAGCAGGAGCTCTACCGCAAGGTGTTTGCGGCCTCCGCCGGCAAGCCCGTGACGGTCCGCACGCTCGATATCGGCGGCGACAAGATCCTGCCTTACATGGCCAAGCTCGAGGAGGAGAACCCGGCGCTCGGCTGGCGGGCGATCCGCATCGGCCTCGACCGGCCGGCCCTGCTGCGGATGCAGCTGCGCGCCCTCCTGAAGGCCGCTGACGGCGATCCGCTCAAGATCATGTTCCCAATGGTGGCCACCGTGGACGAGTTCGTCCGCGCCCGCGGCATCGTGGAACGCGAGAAGGCCTATCTGCGCCGCCACGGCTACCAGCTCCCCACCGAGTGCCGGCTGGGTGCGATGGTCGAGGTGCCCTCGCTGCTGTTCCAGATCGACGAGATCGCGAAGGAAGCCGACTTCCTCTCCGTCGGCTCGAACGATCTGATGCAGTTCCTGTTCGCGGTCGACCGCGAGAACCGCCGGGTCGCCGACCGGTTCGACCCGCTCTGCGTCGCGGCCCTGCGGGCGTTCCGGCTGATCGCCGAGCGGGCCAACGCGGCCGGTTGCCCGGTGACGGTCTGCGGCGAGATCGGCGGCCGGCCGCTCGACGCGATGGCGCTGATCGGCATCGGCTACCGCAGCCTGTCGATGTCGCCGGCCGCCATCGGCCCGGTCAAGGCGATGGTGCTCAGCCTCGATGCGGCCGCCGTGTCGGAGCTGATCGACGCCGAGATGGCCCGGATGCACGACGGCGATTCCCTGCGCCCGGCGCTCACCGCCTTCGCACACGCCCACGGCGTTCCTATCTAACCCGTGATGCCGCTCTTGCCGAAGGTTCGGCCGGGGTTGTACGGCACAGCCACGACGCTTTCCGTCGGTGCGCTGCGGTTTCCGCGCGCGAAGGGAGGCGGCGTGGGGTGGGCCTCTGTCCTGCCGCGTCGGTCAACTTTAAGATCCCGCGCTCCCACCCCTGAGACGAGACCACGCCCGGCCTGGAACGTCGTGCGCCAGAACCTGCAGAAACACGGGCGATGATCCCCTTTCCCACCGAGCGCCTCGACGCCATCCTGGCGCGGCACGAATTCGTCACCGCGCAGCTCGCCACCGGCGAAGGCGAATCCGAGACCGTGATCCAGCTCTCTCGTGAGCTGTCCGATCTCGATCCCGTGGTGGACGCGATCCACACCTACCGGTCGGCGCTTGCGAACCTGGCGGGCCTGGAGGCGATGATCGACGAGGCCGGCACCGATCCGGAGATGCGCGCCCTTGCGGCCGAGGAGAAACCGGAGGCCCAGGATCAGCTCGAAGGCGCCTACCGGGCATTGCAGCTCATACTGCTGCCCAAGGATGCCGCCGACGAGAAGAGCGCGATCCTGGAAGTCCGCGCCGGCACCGGCGGCGACGAGGCGGCACTGTTCGCCGGCGACCTGTTCCGGATGTATGCTAAATACGCCGAGTCGAAGGGCTGGCGGGTCGAGGTGATATCCGAGAGCGAGGGCACCGTCGGCGGGTTCCGCGAGGTCGTGGCGGAGGTGAAGGGCAAGGGCGTGTTCGCGCGCCTGAAGTTCGAGAGCGGCGCGCACCGCGTGCAGCGGGTGCCGAACACCGAGACGCAGGGCCGCATCCACACCTCGGCCGCCACCGTGGCGGTGCTACCGGAGGCCGAGGAGGTCGACATCGTCGTCAACGACGCCGACCTGAAGATCGATACGATGCGGGCCCAGGGCGCCGGCGGCCAGCACGTCAACAAGACGGAATCGGCAATCCGCATCACCCACCTGCCCACCGGTATCGTGGTCTTCGTCCAGGAGGAGCGGTCGCAGCACAAGAACCGCGCCCGGGCGATGTCGCTGCTGCGCGCCCGGCTCTACGACGCCGAGCGGACCGCAAAGGATTCCGCCCGTGCCGCCGACCGGCGGGCGCAGGTCGGGTCCGGCGACCGCAGCGAGCGCATCCGGACCTATAATTTCCCCCAAGGGCGGGTGACCGACCACCGCATCAACCTGACCCTCTACAAGCTGGAGGAGGTCATGGCCGGCACCGCGCTGGACGAGGTGGTGGACGCGCTCATCACCGAGCATCAGGCCGAGTTGCTGGCCGCCGAAGGCATGGCCTGAGCGGCGGCGTGATCGCGGGAACGAGCCGGGGCCTATCGCGGCGGGAGGCCCTGCGTCGGGGAACCACCCTGCTCAGCTCCGGCGGCAACGCGGAAGCCGCGGGGGACGCGCGCTTCCTCCTGCTGGGCCTGCTCGACCTCGACGTGCGCGACCTCCTTCTCGACGGGGACCGGATTCTCGACGCGCAGGCTGGCGACGCCCTCGACGCGGCTTTCGCGCGGCGGCTCGCCGGCGAGCCCGTGGCCCGCATCCTGGGCGCCTGGGAGTTCTGGGGCCTGCCATTCAGGCTGGCGCCCGAAACCCTGGTTCCGCGTCCCGATACCGAGACCCTGGTGGCGGCGGCGCTCGCCTGCGCTCCGGACCGGGCGGCACCACTCCGGTGCCTCGACCTCGGCACCGGCTCTGGCTGTATCCTGGTGGCGCTCCTGAGCGAGCTGCCGCAGGCCAACGGGCTCGGCCTCGACCGGTCACCGGCAGCCCTGCGCATCGCCCGGCACAACGCGGTCGCCAACGGGGTCGGCGGCCGGGCGGCCTTCGCGGCGGGGGATTGGTGCGACGCCCTCCGGGGCGGCTTCGACCTTGTGGTTTCGAACCCGCCCTACATCGTCCGCCACGTCATCCAGCACCTCGACCGGGACGTGCGGCTGCACGATCCCCACGCCGCTCTCGATGGTGGGCCGGATGGGCTCGACGCCTACAGACGGATCCTCGATGGGGTCCGGGACGCCGCGCTGCTGGCGCCGGGCGGACGGCTGCTGCTCGAGATCGGGTACGATCAGGCCGAGGCGGTGCGAACGCTTGGACGCGGTGCCGGCTACGCCGACCTGGGGCTCAGGCGCGATCTGGCGGGCCACGATCGCGTCCTGACATTCGGCCTTCCATTCGGCCACACGGATGCCTAGATCCGCGACGACGATCGGTGGGCTGAGAAAATGCTTGTTGCATCTCCCGGGGAACGCTAGAGTCCGTTTGAAGGTCGCGAACGGTTCGTTAAGACGGACGATTATACGGTCGGCAACGATCGCAGGTCCCCGCCCGGTTCGCTGATCCCCCGTATTGTTGGACTTGAGCGCGCGTGCGACTGCGCGTCAGTTCGACAACACTCGAACCTGACAATCGACTGGTTTCTGGCGTCTGTGCCCGGACGCGCGGTGCGAGGGATGGTCAGGCGAACGCGCGGACCGTGAGGCGGTCGACCGTGCGGCTTCACCGGGTGCATTTGGCCGGAGCGCGTCTGAAGATCGACGCCGGACGCCCCGAAGAACGTCGTTTGCGTGAACGAGGGTCACTGAAGACCGATGAGACCAAACCAGAATCGACGGATGCGCGGCCGTAACCGGCCGAAAGGTCCGAATCCGCTGACGCGCTCTTACGAATCCAACGGCCCCGACGTCAAAATCCGCGGCACGGCGCAACACATCGCCGACAAGTACGCGCAGCTCGCCCGCGACGCGCAGGCGGCCGGCGATCCCGTAGCGGCCGAAAACTATTTCCAGCACGGCGAACACTATTTCCGGATCGTATCCGGCGCCCAGGAGCAGACTCGGCCGACGAATACCGGTGGATATGCCAGCCGCGCCTACGACGACGAGATGGACGAGGGTGACGACGAGGGCCAGGGCAACGGCGCGTCGCAGAACGGCCAGCCCTACAATGGCTACGACGACGGCGACCCGGGTCAGCAGCCCCAGCCCTACGAGATGCGGCAGGACCTGAACCAGCAGCAGGACGGTCGTCAGCAGCAGGGCCGCGATCGCTTCCAGAACCGGGACCAGCGGCGCTTCGACAACAATGGTCGCCAGGATTACCGGCGCCAGGATCAGCCCCGGCAGGATTACCAGCGGCAGGATTCCCCGCGGCAGGACTATCAGCAGCGTCCCGACTACCGGCAGGATCGGCAGGACACCCGCCAGGATAATCGGCAGGACAGCCGGCAAGAGAACCGCCAAGACACCCGCCAGGACGGACGGCAGGATTACGGCCGCCAGGATTACCGGCAGGAGACGCGCCAGGAGACACGGCAGGACGCCCGCGGCGATCAGAACCGCTACGAGTCCGGCCGGTCCGAGACCGCGCGTGCGGAGCCCCGGCAGCAGGAGAGCCGCCAGGAAACTCGCCAGGACGCCCGCCAGGACGCCCGCCAGGATACCCGCTCCGACGAGCGTCAGCCGCGCCGGAGCGAACCCAGGGGCGAGGCGGTCGCTCGCAGCGAGACGCCCCGTCAGGCCGAGCCCGCGCCCGTCGCGAGCGTCGCCGCGAGGCCGCTCCGGCTCCGGTCACGGCGGAGGATCCGGCGAGCCTGCCGGCGTTCCTGATGACGCCGCCCCGTCCGGTGGCGGCCACGACTCCCGTCGAGCAGCCGGCGGTCCCGGCCCCGAGGCCGCAGCCGAGGAGGCGCCCGTGAAGCCGCGCCGCCGTCGCCGGCCGCGCTTCGAGGGAATCGCCCCGGAAGAGGGCGAGGCCCGCGCACCCGCCGAGGACGCCCCGACCGAGTGAGGCGGAACGCCGACGCCACCTGAGAAAGCCGTCCCGGGACACCGGGGCGGCTTTTTGCATGGGTCATGCTGGTCGGTTGGCACCCTCAGTTGATGATCGCTCTCCATCGTCGCGCGCGCTGAAGCAGTCCAGTGAGGCGCCACTTTCGCGAATCATGTGATGCCCTGGCTTGCTTCGCTCCGCTCGCAACGACGGTGAGCGGGGACTGTCGGCTCGCAAACGGATCAGGCCCGGGCGGCCCGCCAGTCCGGGTAGGCATGGATCTGGTGGATCAGCCGGTGGCGTCGGCCGATTTCGCCGAACGGCGCGATCTCCCAGTCCCAAACCTGGACTGGCGGCGGCAGAGCCACCCCGAACATCAGGTCTAGGCTGTCGGTCACCCGCCCGGCCCGGTCCTCCACACGCTGCACGATGTCGGTGACCAGGCAGACCCGCGCGGTCCCGGATGCGAGCCGGTCCAGGGCCGCGAGATGAGTCTCGACGATCTGGGTGCCCAGTTGCGGCGGCGCCTCACGGCCCCGCGCTTCGTGAGCTTCGATCGGAACGATCGGGAGCTGCGACAGCAGGTTGGCCGACACGATCAGGTCGGCGGACGCACAGACCTCGGCAAGGCCTGGATCGCCCAAGCCCGCGCTGATCTCCGCGGTCACCAGGGCGACGTTGCGGTGTCGGCGGGCGGTGAGCCGTGCCGGCCAGGGATGGACGGCGTCCACCAGAGACACCCGGTCGAACAGGTCCGCGAGGGCCTTGAGCGGGACGTCGTCAAGGAGCCCGGACCCGAGCACCACCACCGACCCGCGCCCGGCCGTCGCCTCGGCGGCGGCGATGATCACGCCGCGCGCCCGGGTCAGGTGCGGCGCCCAGGCCGCGCGGCAGCGGCGGGACCGGGCGTGGAGACGGCCGCTCTGGCGGACATAGCCGAGGCGGCGCAGGCGCAACGGCGCGGGATTGACCAGCGACAGCGCCCACTCGAACAGCATCGGGGGAGGTTCAGGCCTCGTCGGCCGCCGCGGCCGCCCGCGCCGCGACGCTGCGATAGCCAGTCGCGAGCACGTAGAGCTCGCTGGAATCGGACCGGCTTGCCGCCGGCTTCACGTGGCGCACCGCCGTGAAGTCTCGCTTCAGGTCGGCCAGCAGGGCGTTCTCTGTGCCGCCCTGCAGCACCTTGGCGAGGTAGGCGCCGCCTGGGGCCAGGATCTCGCGGGCGAACTCGGCCGCGGTCTCGGCCAGGCCGATGATCCGCAGGTGGTCGGTCTTCTTGTGACCGGTGGCGTTGGCGGCCATGTCGGACAGGACGAGGTCGGCCGGGCCGCCGAGCAGCGTGGTCAGCTTCACCGGTGCCTCGGGATCCAGGAAGTCGAGGGTGATGAACTCGACGTTCGGCATCGGCTCGATCTCAAGGAGGTCGATGCCGACGACGCGGCCCGTCGTCCCCACGATCCGGGCCGCCACCTGCGACCAGCCGCCCGGCGCTGCCCCGAGGTCGACCACCCGCTGGCCGGGCTTGAGCAGCTTGTAGCGCTCATCGATCTCGATGAGCTTGTAGGCCGCGCGGGAGCGATAGCCCTCGCGCTTGGCCCGGGCCACATAGGGATCGTTGAGCTGGCGCTCCAGCCACCGCTTCTGCGACAGCGTCCGGCCGCGGCCGGTCTTCACCCGCTGCTTCAGGTCGCCGCGCACGCCGCCCGTGGAGCCCGCGCCCCCGCGCCGGTCCGTCATCGTGGTGTCCTCATCGGACGGCCTTCCGGTTCCAGACGCCGTCCTCCCGCATCATGTTCATCAACAATCCTTCGCGCAGGCCCCTGTCGGCGATGCGCAGGCGCTCGGACGGGAAGGCCCGCCGGATCGCCTCCAGGATCGCGCAGCCCGCGAGTACCAGATCCGCGCGATCGCGTCCGATGCAGGGATTGTCGGCCCGCTGCTCCAGCCGCGTGTCGAGCAGATCGTCGATGGCCGCGGAGACCTCATGGTCGCTCATCCACAGGCCGTCCACCCGCCGCCGCTCGTAGCGGGCCAGCCGCAAATGCATGGCGGCGATCGTGGTCACCGTGCCGGACGTGCCGAGCAGGTGGAAATGCGGGGCCGTGGCCGCCGCCGCCGCCCGGATCGCGAAGGCGGACAGCTTTTCCGCCACCTCCTCGACCATGCCCTCGAACATCCGCCGGGTCACCTCGGCGCCGCCATGGCGTTCGGCCAGGGTGACGACGCCGACCGGCAGGGAATCCCAAGCGCGGATCCGCAGAGTCGGGTCGGTGGACGGGTTGGCCGCCTCGCCGTCGAGCCACGCGATCTCGGTGGAGCCGCCGCCGATGTCGAAGATCACCACGGATTCCGCGTCCGGGTCGGCGAGCGCCGCGCAGCCCGTCACCGCGAGATACGCCTCGGTCTGCCGGTCGACGATCTCGAGGTCGAGGCCGACGCCCCGGCGGACGCGCTCGACGAAGGCCGCGCCGTTCACCGCGAGGCGGCATGCTTCCGTGGCGATTACCTTGGCCCGGCGGACGCCCCGGGCCTGCATCTTGGTCCGGCAGATCCGCAGGGCCTCGACGGTGCGCTCGATCGCGGCGTCGTTGAGACGGTCCGAGGTGCCCAGTCCCTCGCCGAGGCGGACGATGCGCGAGAAGGCGTCGATCACCCGGAAACCGCTGAAGGTCGGCTCGGCGATAAGAAGGCGGCAATTGTTGGTGCCGAGATCCAGCGCCGCGTAGGCGACGCGTCGTCTGTCACGGCCCGGCGACGGGGCCGTCGGCTGGAGCGGCACTGCGCCGGCCGACGTGCGGGACGGCGCGGCCGCAGCGGTCTCGTCCCTCATCGGCGCGGCCGTCGGTCCTTCGGGTCAGCCAGAAGCGTCGCGCTCGGCCATTCTTGATGGAAGACCCTACAGGGTCGGTCGGGAACTGCAATGTCCGATCGTCGCGACCCACCTTAGGCCGCGGTCGTCATGCGACTGCCTTCATGGCGCCCGACCGGCGCGGGATCGGACGCAGCAGGCTCTTGACCTGGGAATAGGGGCGGGGCCGGTTGATCACCTCGTCGAGCCGCGACCACAGGGTCTTCGGCGAGAATGGCTTGGCGATGATCTCGTTGACCCCCAGCGCGACGGCGCGGTCGACCACGTTCCGGCGCGGCTGGGCCAGCATCAGGATGATCGGGATGGTCGGGCAGGGGGAGGTCGTGGGCGTGCGCGCGAGCCGGATGAACTCTTCCCCGGACAGGATCGACAGGTCCCAGTCGATGATGCTGATGTCGGGCTTGCTCTCGGCCAGCACGCCCAGCGCCTCGGCGCCGTCCGGCGCCTCCAGCACGCGCTTGATGCCGACGCGCATGAGCATGTCGCGCACGATTCGCCGGATGTAGAGACTCTCATCGACCACGAGGGCCGAAAGATCGGGGAAGGTCGGAGTCGCGATCATGGCCGGGTGCCGTTGCGGGGCGCGACGCGAGTCTAGCCGAACAGCCTTTGCGTTTCGCTAACGCCCTCTCGTCCAAGGCGAACGCCTGGATCCAAAGGGCCCGCAACCTGCGTTGTTTATCGCAAGAAAGTAACGAAACGGGCGCGTCTTGGCGAAGAAGGTCCTTGCGGTCAAGGCCCGATTGCGTCAGGACTGGGGCGTTATTCTTGGTTACCGCGACCGGGGGTAATGATAGTGCGGGGCGTGGGCTGTCTGGGATGGCGCGCACGCGGTATTCAAGACCAGGGCGGCGGACGGTTTTTGCGAGCTTTCGATGGGACGTGGTCGTGATTTCAGGGGGCCGCAGAAGCGCGGCTTCGACGAGGCTGGCGAGCCGAGATGGCCTGATCAGGCTCCCCCCAGCGGCGGATACGGCGGTGGTGGATTCGGTGGTGGCGGCGGCGGCGGTTTCGGCGGCGGTGGTTTCGACCGCGGCCCGCCCCGCGGCGGTCCCGGCGCTGCGCCGGTGGCAACCGGGCCGGAGCGTGATGCGACGGTCAAGTGGTTCAACAAGGAGAAGGGCTTCGGCTTCGTCGAACTCGGCGACGGCTCGGGCGATGCCTTCCTCCACATTCGCGCCGTCGAGGCTGCTGGCCACGCCGACCTGATGCCGGGCACCCGGCTGACGGTCACCACGGCGCAGGGCCAGAAGGGCCCGCAGGTCACGAGCGTCACCAGCGTCGATACCTCCACGGCCGAGGCGCCCGCGCCCCGGCGTGAGCTGCGCCCGCGCACTGGCGGATTCGGCGCCGACCGCTTCGCCGGCGGTGGCGGTGGCGGTGGTGGCTACGGTGGTGGCGGCGGCGGTGGTTACGGCGCCGGTGGCGGCGGTGGTGGCTTCGGCGGTGGTGGCCGGGCTGCGTCCGGTCCCTCGGTCGAGATGAGCGGCACCGTGAAGTGGTACGATCCCGCCAAGGGCTTCGGCTTCGTCTCGGTCAACGACGGCGGCAAGGACGTGTTCGTCCATCGCTCCGCCCTGTCCCGTGCCGGCCTGGAATCTCTGGCCGAAGGCCAGCAGGTCACCCTCGGCGTCGTCGATGGTCAGAAGGGCCGCGAGGCCTCCAGCATCAACGTCGAAGACTAGCGGTCTCGCGGCCGTTTTGCTGCCGCGATCCCTCGAAATTCTCCAAGGCGGTGGCCCTCAGCGGGGTCGCCGCCTTTCTTGTTTCGGAGCCGCCATGCGCCGCGTGCTGATGCCGACGATCCTGCTGATTCTCGCGGTGGCGCCGGCGCGGGCTGAAGATTTCACCGGCTTCTACGCGGGCCTCAATGCCGGCCTCGCCTGGGGCAAGAGCGGAGACCGTATCGGGACGATGCCGAATCCAGGGCCGCACACCGGATCCGGCCGATCCAGCGCTGGCCCGGATCTGCCGCCGAGCGCAAGCAGCGCCGCCGCCGCCCTGCAGAGAGCCGGCCGCAACAATGCGGGTACGACACTCGGACGCTGAGCAATGGGACGTCGCGGCTGATCAGCCGTGGGGATTCGCTCCTGAAGTTCCCGGAGGGGCATTGAGGGATTTGAGGGCTTGGGAGGCTTGGCGTCCCCGGCTCGTCCATGCGCATCGAAGCCGCACCGCCACCGCCGAACGAGCGGCCGGTTCGGTACGTGACGATCCGAGCTTTGAGCGACTCACGATTGCACAGCGGTCGGGAACATCTTCAAGCGGCCGGGGCAACACTGGAATCGTTCCGGAACATAGCCGTTGCGAGTCGCGGTACGCCGCTGCTAGGCCGCGGGAATGAGATCACGAAACCGGGAGGCCGCGCGATGAGCGCCCGCTCCATGCCAGGTTTGATCGACCGTCTGGCGGTAGCCGGACGCGTCGTGCTGGCGGCCTTCGGCGGCTACGGCGTCGCGGCCCTCTCGGCGGCGTTGCTGGCCCTGATCCTGCCGATGCCGCGCTCCGAGGCGGTCTCGACCGGGACGCTCGTAAGCTTCGCCATCATGGCCGGCGCGGTGATCTGGGTGTTCGCGGCCCGGACCCTCGGCCGCGCAGCGCTGTTCCTCGGCCTGATCGCCGCATCCCTGGCCGGGGGGCTGTGGCTCGCCGGCGCATTCACCGGGGCCGTGGCGCCATGAGCGGGCCCGGAAGAAGCGTCCGGCAGTCGATGGCGTGGCTGCACACCTGGTCCGGACTGGTCATCGGATGGGTGCTGTTCGCGATCTTCGTGACCGGGACGGCGAGCTACTACCGCGCCGAGGTCTCGCACTGGATGCGACCCGAATTGTCCGGGACGGCGGTCGACCCGTCCGCGGCCGCCACCCGCGCCGCGGCCTATCTCGGGCGCGTTATGCCGGATGCCATGGCCTGGTCGGTCCGGCTTCCGACCGTCGAGACGCCACAGGTCGAGGTCTATTGGTGGAAGAATCCCGGCGGGCCGTACCACCACGCGCTCCTCGATCCCACGACCGGCGAGCCTTCCCGGGCGCGCGACACGAAGGGCGGGGACTTCCTGTACCGCTTCCATTTCGAGCTGGCCCTGCCGTCGATGTGGGGCCGCTGGATCGTCGGCATCTGCGCGATGATCCTGCTGGTGTCGCTGATCACCGGCATCGTCACCCACCGGCGCATCTTCGCCGACTTCTTCACGTTCCGGCGGGACCGCTCGGCGCAGCGCGGCTGGCTCGACGCCCATAATGTCTTCGGCGTGCTGGCGCTGCCGTTCCACCTGATGATCGTCTACACCGGGTTGATCGAACTCGGCCCGATGCTGATGCCCTGGGGCGTGAAGGCGGCCTACCAGGACGATGTCCTGGCGTATTACGCCGAGTCCGGGATCATGGCGGCGGCACGCAAGCCTGCGGGCAGGCCGGGTATCCAGTCGCCGCTCGGCGAGATCGTGGCCCGCGCCACCGCGGATGGCGGCGAGCCACCGGAGGTCGTCATGGTGACGATGCCGGGCGATGCGGCCTCGAGCGTCACCGCCTTCTTCGAGGAGCCGCCCGGCCTCGCACACCTGCATCCGCAGATCGTCTACGCGGGCGATACCGGTACTGAGCTGTCCCGGACCGGCGAGGCCGGCGGCGCGACCCGCACCGGCGCCGTGATGATCGGCCTACACGAGGCGCATTTCGCCGCCGCGCCCCTGCGCATCCTCTTCTTCCTCTGCGGTGTGATGGGCGCCGCCACCATCGCGTCGGGCCTCGTTCTCTGGACAGTCGCCCGCATGCCGAAGGGCGCGAACCCGGCGGGTTTCGGCCTGCGCCTCGTGCGGGTGCTCAACCTCGGCACGATCGCCGGGCTGCCGACCGGCCTGGCCGCCTACTTCCTGGCCAACCGGCTGCTGCCCCTCGACCTCGCCGCCCGGGCGGATTGGGAGGTGCGCGCCTTCTTCGGGGCCTGGATCCTCGCAGCCGTTGCCTCGACGCTGGTCCCCAGCGCGAAGGCTTGGCCAGCCGGGCTCTCGGCGGCGGCGCTCGCCTTCGTGGCGATCCCGGTCGTGGACGCGGTGACCGTTGGCCAGACCCGCTTCCTGGGCTTCGACGCGGCGATGCTCGCGGTGGCGATCCTGCTCGCCATCGGTGCCCGTTTCGCGAACCGGCGACCGGGCCGGGTTTGGGCGGCCAAACCAGCTTTGTCGCGGACGGTGGAAGCGTGACCGCCGCCGCCCTGGCGCTGAGCCTGTGCCTCAGCTTCTCGAGCTTCGCCGCCCTGGCGCTCAGCCTCGACCGGCATCACCGCGCCGTGTTCCGCGTGCCCGCGCCTCGGAGCCGGACCAAGAGCCTCCGCGCGGCCGGATGGTCCGGTCTTGCGGTGTCGTTCGCGGCCTCGGTGGCCTGTGCCGGCTGGAATTTCGGCCCAGTCCAGTGGATCGGCGCCCTGACCGGCGCGGCGCTACTGGTCGTTGCAGTGATGTCCTACCGCCCGGCCTTGCTGCGAGCGGCGGCCGTTGCCGCGCTGCCTCTGGCGATGCTGGCGCTGCCCTTCGCGCTCGGATCGTAAGGCCTCGGCGCGCCTGCCAAGCTAACCCTCAAGGTCAGCGATCTGGCATGAGAATAATGCCGAAGTGTTGGTCGAGCCTGTCTCGGCGCGGCCGGACATCCGAGGGGTTTTCACGCTTGAACCACCGGGTCCTGGGTTGACGGACACTTGTCCTGTCGCGATCCTGACCGGGAGGGCGTAGGATCCGCTCGCTCGCGCACTGGCCAAAAGTCCACCTTGATTCGGCACGCCAAAAGCCATTGGCTGCCACCAGAGCCGAACCGGACGCCGCCGATCGAATCGGCCGTCCGCGTTCCAGCTTCAGCCCAAGAGCCGCGGTTCGCGAGGCCGGGGCCTACGGAGGGAACAGAGCCATGAACAAGCCGGAATTTCTGGGCGACGCCCGGACCAAGTCGCCCTTCTCGGCCCGCTACGACAACTTCATCGGCGGCCAGTGGGTCGCCCCGACCGCCGGCCGCTACTTCGAGAACACCTCGCCGATCACCGGCAAGGTGATCTGCGAGGTCGCCCGCTCCGACGCCTCCGACGTCGACAAGGCGCTCGACGCCGCCCACGCGGCCAAGGAATCCTGGGGCCGCACCGCCCCGGCCGAGCGCGCGCGCATCCTCAACAAGATGGCCGACCGGATGGAGGAGAACCTCGATCTGATCGCGCTGGCCGAGACCTGGGACAACGGCAAGCCGATCCGCGAGACGACCCACGCCGACATCCCCCTGGCGATCGACCATTTTCGCTACTTCGCCGGCTGCATCCGCGCGCAGGAAGGCTCGATCTCCGAGATCGACCACGACACGGTGGCCTACCACTTCCACGAGCCGCTCGGCGTCGTGGGCCAGATCATCCCGTGGAACTTCCCGATCCTGATGGCGGTCTGGAAGCTGGCCCCGGCGATCGCCGCCGGCAATTGCGTGGTGCTCAAGCCCGCCGAGCAGACCCCGGCCTCGATCCTGGTGGTGATGGAGCTGCTGGCCGACCTGCTGCCCCCGGGCGTCATCAACATCGTCAACGGCTTCGGCCTGGAGGCCGGCAAGCCGCTGGCGTCGTCGCCGCGCATCGCCAAGATCGCGTTCACCGGTGAGACGACTACCGGCCGCCTGATCATGCAATACGCCTCGCAGAACCTGATCCCGGTTACGCTGGAACTGGGCGGCAAGTCGCCGAACATCTTCTTCGCCGACGTGGCCAACGAGGACGACGACTTCTTCGACAAGGCCCTGGAAGGCTTGACGATGTTCGCCCTCAACCAGGGCGAGGTCTGCACCTGTCCGAGCCGGGCGCTGGTGCACGAGTCGATCTACGACCGCTTCATGGAGCGGGCGGTGAAGCGCGTCGAGGCGATCACCCAGGGCTCGCCGCTCGATCCCGCCACGATGATCGGCGCCCAGGCCTCGGGCGAGCAGATGGAGAAGATCCTCAGCTACATCGACATCGGCCGTCAGGAGGGCGCGGAGCTGCTCACCGGCGGCGCGCGCAACGTGAAGGATGGTGAGCTGGCCGAGGGCTTCTACGTGCAGCCGACGGTGTTCCGCGGCCACAACAAGATGCGGATCTTCCAGGAGGAGATCTTCGGCCCGGTCCTGTCGGTCACGACCTTCAAGGACGATGCCGACGCGCTGGCGATCGCCAACGACACGCTCTACGGCCTCGGCGCCGGAATCTGGACCCGCGACGGCACCCGCGCCTACCGCTTCGGCCGGGCGATCCAGGCCGGCCGCGTCTGGACGAACTGCTACCACGCCTACCCGGCCCACGCGGCCTTCGGCGGCTACAAGCAGTCCGGCATCGGCCGCGAGACCCACAAGATGATGCTCGATCACTACCAGCAGACCAAGAACATGCTGGTCAGCTACTCGGCCAAGAAGCTCGGATTCTTCTGAGTCCTGGTCCGGGTTACCCCCGAGCCGACTTCACCCCGGCCTCGCGGCCGGGGTTTTTCTTTTAGGGGCCGGGTTTGCTGCCGAACCGGGCCGCGCCGTAGAAATCCGAACCCCGGCGCGCATATCCCACAGCCAGCAGGGGAGTGAAGCATGACCGCCGTTTCCACGAACGACGCCACCACGGCCGAGCAGGCTGGCGCCGACGGCACGCCCCTGCGGGTCACCGCGACGCCGGCGGCGCTGGCACTGATCGACGAGCTCCGGTCCGAGTACGGGCCGGTGATGTTCCACCAGTCCGGCGGCTGCTGCGACGGGTCCTCGCCGATGTGCTACCCGGTCGGCGACTTCATCATCGGCGACGGCGACGTCCATCTCGGGCAGGTCGGCGGCGCAGATTTCTTCATCTCGCGCTCGCAATTCACCGTCTGGAAGCACACCCACATCCTGCTCGACGTGGTGCCGGGGCGCGGCGGCATGTTCTCCCTGGAAAACGGCCGCGAAAAGCGCTTCCATATCCGCTCGCGCCTGTTCACCGAGGCCGAGAACCGGGCGCTCGACGGCGCCTGCAAGCTCTGAGCGAGGCAAGATGGCGACTGTGACGCTGTGGAGCGATGCCGAGGCGGAGGCCGACCCGCGGGTGCGGGCGGTGTTCGCCGACATCCGGGCGACCCGGGGCTCGGACTTCGTCAACAACTTCTGGCGCGGTCTCGCCAACGATGCGGGCCTGCTGGAGCGCACCTGGGCGAGCCTCAAGGTCGTGATGGGGCCTGGCAGCCTGGACCCGCTGACCAAGGAGCTGGTCTACATCGCGGTCTCGATCGCCAACGGCTGTCCCTATTGCATCCACTCCCACACCGCCGCGGCCGGCGCGAAAGGCCTGACCGCGGAGCAGCACGGCGAGTTCCTGGCGGTGGTCGGCATGGCGAACCAGACCAACGCCCTCGTCAACGGCATGCAGATCCCAGTCGATTCCGCGTTCAAGGTCGGCGAATCATGAGCGACGCATCCGAGACATCACGGCCCGGCCTGATGGTCCTGCGCGAGAGTGCGCCGTTCCGCGGCAAGCAGGGGCATATCTACCGGCCCGCGATCTCGGCCGAGGCGGTGGGCGCCAAAGCGCTGCATCTTCAGCTTCTGGAAATTCCACCCGGCGAACGTGCCCACGCCCACAAGCACGAATCGCACGAGACCGCGATCCACGTCCTGTCCGGCATCTCGGGCTGCTTCTGGGGCGAGCGCCTGGAGCACCACGTGATCGCGGGAGCCGGCGAGTTCGTGTACATCGCCGCCGACGTGCCGCACCTGCCCTACAACCGCAGCCGGACCGAGCCGGTCACGGCGGTGATCGCCCGGACCGACCCGAACGAGCAGGAGAGCGTGGTCCTGTTGCCGGAACTGGAAGCCGGGGTGGATTGGTCGAAGGCCGAGGCGCCGGAGGTTTGAGCTCTCCGTCGATGACGCAGCGCGACAGGGCCCGGTCTCAGGCAGGCTTTTATATCCACGGATCGTGACCGGACGTGCGCAACGGCCGGTGCCAGATGCGCTCTCCTATCCGTGGGAGAGGGCGCGCTTGGCTTCGGGAGAACGTCTCATGCCGCCAGGGCCAGTCTAGAGTTCGATAAGTTAATCTGGACGCTCACCCGAGAGACGGGTCTCGCGCGACGTCCTGGCGCTCCCATCTGTCGGTGGCCGCACCCGCGTCCGTTTGATCGTGGAGCGAAGGACAAACGACGGATCGACGCGGAGCCGCTTAGGATGAGAGTGCGGCTGGATTGTACCGCCAGGCCCAACCGGCCACTGTCCGCCTCAGCGCTGCTCGATGCGCTCGTTGGCCAGCCGCTCGGCGCGGGTGCGCTCGTCGCCGCTGAGGCCCGCCAGGGTCTGGTCGAGCCAGGCGTCGGACAGGCCCTGCGCGGCGGCGGCGAGGTTCCAGGCCGCGGCCTCGATCAGGTTCTTGGATACGCCCCGGCCCACCGCGTAGAGCCGCGCAAGCCGGTTCTGCGCGATGGCGTTGCCGCGCGAGGCCGCGTGCAGGAAGTAGCGGGCGGCCGAGCGCTCGTCCTTGGTCACGCCGTTGCCGTTGAACAGCAGGATCGCGTACTCGACCTCGCTGGCGAGGTCGCCGTTGTCGGCCCCGCGGCGGAACCACTGGGCCGCCTGGCTCGAATCCTTCTGGACGCCGCGGCCCTGGAGGTAGAGCACGCCCAGGTCATGCTGGGCCGGGCCGATCTCGGCGTCGGCGGCCTTCCGGAACTGCGTGGCGGCCGCCGTCTCGTCGGCGGTGGCGCCGGTACCGATCAGGATCAGCCCGAGATTGTAGGCGGCCGTGGACGAGCCCTGGGCCGTGGCCTGTTCCAACCAACGCCGGCCGGCCTTGGGATCCTTCGGCATGCCGCGCCCGTCGAGCGCCATCAGGCCGAGCGACGACATCGCGGCAGCGTCGTTCTGGGCGGCGGCAAGGCGGTACCACTCGGCCGCCTTCACGGGGTTCTGCTTGACGCCGAGCCCCTGGTTGTAGAGCTCGCCCAACAGCGTCATCGCGGCGGCGTCCTTGGGATTGGCCTCGATCCGCTTGGTCGCCTCCCGGAAGGCGGTGACGTACTGGCCGCGTTGATAGGCACCGTAGGCGAGGTCCGCCGGCTGGCCGCTGGTAGGCGGGACGGCGCCTCGGGAATAGTTCGGCGTGTAGGGGCTCGGAAGCTCCGGCATCGTGGTCTTGTCGGACGGCGCGACGATTTTGGCCGGATCGAGCGGGCCGGGCGCGGCGAGCGCCGGCAGCGCCGTGGCCAGCGCCACCGCGAGGACCAGGACGGGCAGATCCAGGACGCGCAGGCTCACGCGGCCCGCTCCGCGATCAAGGCTTGCGCCCGTGCGACCGTTTCGGTCCCGGGCAGCCACAGGGCGCTCTCCAGGCCGACGAATTCGGCCCCGGTGGCGACCAGGGAGGCGATCTCGTCCGCCGTCGCGGCCACCGCGACGCAGGGCGTCTCGAAGATCTCGGCCCACCATTCGGCGCGTGCCAGCACGGTCTCGGCCTCCGGAGCGACGCCGTCCGGATAGAGTCCGCCGAACATCAGGTAATCGATGCCGGCCTCGCCCGCCTCCATGGCACCGTGCTTGGTCTCGATGCCGCCCGCCCCGAGGATGCGCCCGTCCCGGAGACGGTCGCGCAGGTCCTTCAGGTCGCGCGGCTTGTCGACATGCACCCCGTCGGCGCCACCCCTCGTCGCCACCGAGACGAGGTCGCCGGTGAACCCCGGGCAGGCCACGACGAGGGCCGCGCCGGCTTCTTGCGTGATCGGCGCGACCTGCTTCACCCGGGCGGTGAGCCCGCGCTCGTCGGTGGCGGTGAGCCGCAGGATCACGGCCGCGACATCGCCCACCCCGCAGGCCGCGCCGAGCGCGGCCGCGAAGGCGTCGATGCCGTCGGCATCCAGGTTGTGGGGCCCGAGGAGGGCGAGGCGCTGATTGCTGCTCATCGGGCCGGCCGGACCGTCAACGCGCGCCGATCTTAGGGTCCAGCGCGCCGCTGGCGTAGCGCTTAGCCATCTCGGAGACGGAGACCGGGCGGATCTTCGAGCCCTTGCCGGCAGTGCCGAACTCCTCGAAGCGCTGCTTGCACAGCTTGGTCATCGCATCCATCGCGGGCTTCAGGTACTTGCGCGGATCGAACTCCGACGGGTTCTCGGTCAGGATCTTCCGGATCTGGCCGGTCATCGCCATGCGGTTGTCGGTGTCGATGTTGATCTTGCGTACGCCGTGCTTGATGCCGCGCTGGATCTCCGCGACCGGCACGCCCCAGGTCGGCTTCATCTGGCCGCCGTACTGGTTGATGATGTCCTGCAGGTCCTGCGGCACCGAGGACGAGCCGTGCATGACCAGGTGAGTCGACGGCAGGCGGCGGTGGATCTCCTCGATCACGTTCATCGCCAGCACGTCACCGTCGGGTTGGCGGGTGAACTTGTAGGCGCCGTGGCTGGTGCCCATAGCAACCGCGAGGGCGTCGACCTTCGTGGCCTCGACGAACTTCACCGCCTCGTCCGGGTCGGTGAGCAGCTGATCGTGGCTCAGGACGCCCTCGGCGCCGTGGCCATCCTCGGCCTCGCCCTGGCCGCTCTCCAGGGAGCCGAGCACGCCGAGCTCGCCCTCGACCGAGACGCCCGCCCAATGAGCCATCTGGGTGACGTTGCGGGTGATCTCAACGTTGTAGGTGTAGTCGGCGGGGGTCTTGCCGTCGCCCTTGAGCGAGCCGTCCATCATCACCGAGGTGAAGCCGTACTGGATCGCGGTGGCGCAGGTGGCCTCGTTGTTCCCGTGGTCGAGATGCATGCAGACCGGGATGTGCGGGTAGATCTCGACCAGGCCGTCGATCAGCTTGGCCAGCACCACGTCGTTGGCGTAGGCGCGGGCACCGCGGCTGGCCTGCAGGATCACGGGCGAGTCGGTGGCGTCGGCCGCCGCCATGATCGCCAGACCCTGTTCCATGTTGTTCAAGTTGAACGCCGGCACGCCGTATTCGTGCTCGGCCGCGTGGTCGAGGAGCTGCCTGAGGGTGATCCGTGCCATCGTCGTCTGTCTTCCCGCTTGCCGTCTGATGGTTTGCCCGATCGCCCACGGCGACGGAAATAGAGCGCCCGAGTCCGGATACCGGATCCACCCTCGGACACGCGCATATCGAATGCGCAACATAGCATCCCCGGAGCCGGTCTCGACCGGTGGGAATGCTGTTGTCTACAGCGCCCGCACCTCCAAGGTCGTGGCGCGCCTCGGCGTGAGCGGCCTGGCCTGCGACGGCGCTATGGCGGCCCGAACGCCGGTCAGGATCTCGATCCGCGCGTTCTGCCCGTCGTCACGCAGCCATTCGACACCCCCGACTTCCAACGCCGGACAGATAGATCGGTGCGCGGTGGCGGGGGAGAAGCGCATGAGAGAGCCGCGCCGTCCTCAGTCAGCCCTGCGCCCGCAGCGCCTCGACGCCCGGCAGGGCCTTACCCTCCAGCCATTCGAGAAAGGCACCGCCCGCGGTCGAGACGTAGGTGAAGGCGGCGGCCACGCCGGCGTGGTTGAGCGCGGCCACGGTGTCTCCGCCGCCGGCGACGGAGACCAGTTGGCCGGCCGCCGTGCGTGCGGCCGCGTGCTTGGCGGCGGCCACCGTGGCGGCGTCGAACGGTGCGAGCTCGAAGGCGCCGAGCGGGCCGTTCCAGACCAGGGTCTTGGCGTCATCGATGGCGGCGTTGATCTCGGAGACCGAGCGCGGGCCGGCATCGAGGATCATGCTGCCCGCGGGCACCGCATCCACCGGCACGGTCTCGTGCGGGGCCTGGGCCTTGAACTCCGTGGCCGCCACCGCGTCCACCGGCAGGATGATCCGGCAGCCGGCCTTGTCCGCGGCCGCCAGGATGCGCAGGGCGGTCTCGGCGAGGTCCTTCTCGCACAGGGACTTGCCCACCGCCTTGCCCTGCGCGTGCAGAAAGGTGTTGGCCATGCCGCCGCCGATCACCAGCATGTCGACCTTGGCGACCAGGTTCTCCAGAAGGTCGATCTTGGACGACACCTTGGCGCCGCCGACCAGCGCGATCACCGGCCGCTGCGGCGCTTCGAGGCCCTTGGTCAGGGCTTCGAGCTCTGCCTGCATCTCGCGGCCCGCATAGGCCGGCAGGCGATGGGCCAGAGCCTCGGTGGAGGCGTGGGCGCGGTGGGCCGCTGAGAACGCCTCGTTGACGTAGACGTCGCCGTTGGCCGCAAGCGCGTCCGCGAAGGCCGCGTCGTTCTTTTCCTCGCCGGGATGGTAGCGGGTGTTCTCCAGGAGCAGGACGTCGCCGTCCTTCAGCGCGGCGACGGCCCGGGCCGCGTCGTCGCCGACGCAATCGGCCGCGAAGGCGACGTTCCGGCCGAGCGCCTGGCTCAGCGCCGGCACTACCGGCTCCAGGGTATCCTTCGGCTCGCGCTTGCCCTTGGGGCGGCCGAAATGGGCCAGCAGGATCACGCGGGCGCCCTTCTCAGCGACCTCCCGGATGGTCGGCACGACGCGTTCGATGCGGGTCGCATCGGTGACGCGGCCGTTCTCCATCGGCACGTTGAGATCGACGCGCATCAGCACGCGCTTGCCCGTCAGGGCGCCGGCGTCGTCGAGGGTGCGGAAGGCGCTCATGCGGTCCTGTTCGGGTCGAGGGCTGTTATTGAACGGTGGTGCCGGACGTGGCAGCCGGCGCCGGAATCAGGCGGTCGAGGTTGAGGCGCTGCACCGCCACCATCAGCACGACGGTGAGGATCGCGGTGATTACCGCGGTGAGCACAAGCGCGCCGGTGCCGGGCAGGCGCCGGGTGCGGTCGGCCAGCCCGCGCATCTCGGTGCGCAGGGCCGCGAGATCGGATTGCCGGGCGGATTCGTTCATCCGGTTGGCGGCGTTCTCGACCTTGTCCTCGACCCGCGACAGCAGGGACTCGGAGCGCGCGTACTTGTCCTCGATCCGCGAGCACTTGTCCTCGATTCGCGCGAGCTGATCGAGGAGGTGGCTCGCCGGCAGCCCCTGCGCGGGCGCCGTCGCCACCGGGGCGGTCGTGGCCGCCGGCGTGGGTGCGGGTTTGGGCGTGGGCGTGGGCGTCACGACGGCGCCCTGTCCGCTCGACGTGCCCTGCGAAGCGTCGGTCATCCCGGGATGATCCCCTGGTTCGAGGTGAGGCCGTTCGGTCGAAAAGGCGCCCGCCGGTCGGGACCGGCGGGCGTCGGGGTCTTCAGATGAGCTTGGCCATCGCCACGGCCGTGTCGGCCATGCGGTTCGAGAAGCCCCACTCGTTGTCGTACCAGGTCAGGATACGCACCAGCACGCCGTCCATCACCTTGGTCTGGTCGAGGTGGAAGGTGGACGAGTGCGGATCGTGGTTGAAGTCGATCGAGACGTTCGGCTGGTCGGTGACCCCGAGCACGCCCTTGAGCGGACCGGCGGCGGCCGCCTTGATCGCGTCGTTGATCTCCTGAACCGAGGTGGCGCGCTTGGCCGTGAAAACCAGGTCCACCGCCGAGACGTTCGGGGTCGGCACGCGGATCGCGGTGCCGTCGAGCTTGCCCTTCAGCTCGGGCAGGACCAGGCCCACGGCCTTGGCGGCGCCCGTGGAGGTCGGGATCATCGAGAGCGCGGCAGCGCGGCCCCGGTAGAGATCCTTGTGCATCTGATCCAGCGACGGCTGGTCGTTGGTGTAGGAGTGGATCGTGGTCATGAACCCGCGCTCGATGCCCACGGCCGCGTCCAGCACCTGGGCGACCGGCGCCAGGCAGTTGGTGGTGCAGGAGGCGTTCGAGACGACGAGGTGCTCGGCGGTCAGCTTGTCGTGGTTGACGCCGTAGACCACGGTGAGGTCGGCGCCGTCGGCCGGCGCCGAGACCAGCACGCGCTTGGCGCCGGCGTCGAGATGGGCCTTGGCCTTGTCCTTCGCGGTGAAGATGCCGGTGCACTCGAGCGCGATGTCGACGCCGAGGTCGCGGTGCGGCAGCTCGGCCGGGTTGCGCACGGCCGTGACCTTGATGCGCTTCCCGTTGACTACCAGGAACTCGCCGTCCACCGCGACCTCGCCCGGGAACCGGCCGTGGACGGAATCGAACCGGAGCAGGTGGGCGTTGGTCTCTACAGGGCCGAGATCGTTGATCGCCACGACCTCGATGTCGGTCCGGCCGGATTCCGCGATGGCGCGCAGGATGTTGCGGCCGATGCGTCCAAACCCGTTGATGGCAACCTTCGTCACGGTGTGACTCCTTCCTGCTGCGGAGCACCGCGCACCGGGCCGGTCACCCGGTCCTCGGCGCAGTGTCGTTCGTGTGGCCTCATCCTGTCCGAAAGCCGAACCCCGCCTTTCGGGATGACGCCGTGGCGGCCCGCCTCCAGGCCGACCGGGCGGGGCCGATCTGGGCGGGCGGGTTTGAACCTGCGATGAACCGTGCCGTGACAGGCCGGGCCGCTCCGGTCGCGCCGATCGGATCCGACGGCGTTGGCTGAGGCCACGGGACTGTCATGGACCGGCCATCCGGCATATCTTGGGCGGCCCCTTACGGGAGCGCGCGGCTGTCTAACATGGCGTCTCCACCTGTCAAACGCACGCCCGTGACAAACACGGTTCTCTCCCACATCCAATAAACTGGGTTGTGCGACGGCGATTGCTGAGGCGCGACGGCGCGGACACCCACCAACATTTCGGACTGGAATTCCGGACGCATCCGGCCGAAACTTGAGGCCCCGAAGCATCGTCGCCCGTGAGCCCGCCCGTCGGGACGATGCGTCCGGCGAGCGGAGCCCCATGGCCGACGACAGGACGGACACGAACCCCATCGATGCGGCCTTCGCCCGGCTCGACTCCGCCTTGAGCCGCCTGGACGCGGTGGTGGCCCGCCGCCTGGAGGCCGAGGCCGAACCCGACGACCGGGACGCCGAGCTGGCGCTGATGGACGAGGACCGGGCCCGGCTCGCCGCCGCCCTCGACGCCGCGAGCGCGCATCTGGCCGATGTCGAGGCCACGACCGGACTGGTCGGCCAGCGGCTCGACCGCGCGATCCAGACCGTCCAGGGCGTGCTCGGCCGGGCCTGACCGGTTCCGTCCAGCGCCGCCGTCCATCGGAGCGATCCTTGCCCCAGATCAACGTGACCATCGACGGAAAGCTCTACCGCATGGCCTGCGGTGCCGGCGAGGAGGCCCACCTCACCGGGCTGGCCGAGAGCTTTGGCGCGCGCATCGGCGAGATGCGCCAGAGTTTCGGCGAGATCGGTGACATGCGCCTCCAGGTGATGGCCGCCCTGACCATCGCCGACGAGCTGGCTGAGCTGCGCACCCGCCACGCCGCCCTGGAGGCCGAGACGGCGGATCTCCGCAAAGCCACCGAAGCCGCCGACCGTGCCCGGGCCGAGGACGCCGCCCGCGCCGCCGACGGGATCGGGCGAGCCGCCGAGCGGATCGGGAAGCTGGCGGAGGCGCTGGGTGGAAGCGGGGCCGGGAAGGGGGGCGTGGCGCGGGAGGTGGTGTAAAGGCCCTGATGATCTTCGGTATGAGCCGCAAGACCATTAAGCTTGGCCGCCTCACCGTGGTGTTACGCAGTTCTGCAGTGATCTGATATATTGCGGGCCGCTCCGTTGAATGCTGGAACAATGCCCGATGCTGCGACTGTATTTCATCTCAGCCGCATCGATCAAGAATCTGGCCGGATGCCTTTTGTTTGCCCGGTCGCATTTTTCGAAGTCGAATACCGCGACGTGGTCGAGGCACGATAGCTTTAAGTGAGCTTTTAGCCTGAAGATTATTGCGATGTAGAGTTTTTAATTCGCAAATTTAATCAACAAACTCGGGCTTATGCCAGTTTTTAACCAAAACATCCTGCGGGTTGATGCAACCGGCAGCCAGCATGATGACGATGGAAGTCTGAAAGCCCATCAACCCACCGTATCCGCAATATACCGCCCCAACGCTGCCGCGGCCCGCAGCATGTGGGCCCGCATCCGCCGAGCCGCCAATTCCCCATCCCCCTCGGCGATAGCCGCGAGAATCTCGCCGTGTTCGTCCCGTGAACGGCGGATCCGGTCGCCGTGGCGGAGCTGGGTCCGGCGGAAGGCGGCCAGGCGCTCGCGGATCGCCAGGGCCTGCTCGGCCATGAAGCTGTTGTGGGTCGCCGCGTAGAGCGATTCGTGGAAGGCGCGGTTGAGCCGGTCGTAGGCGTCGACGTCGCCGGCTTCCACGGCGGCGGCGGAATCCTCCTGCAGGTCCATCAGCCGGCCGCGCTCCAGCGGCGTCATCCGGTAGGTTGCGAGCCGGGCGCACATCGCCTCGATCTCCGCGGTGGTCTCGAACATGTCGGCGATGCGCTCCGGCGTCAGCCGGGCCACCACCACGCCCCGGCGCGGGCGGACCTCCACCAGTCCCGAGGCCGCGAGCTGGCGCAGGGCCTCCCGGACCGGGGTGCGGGAGGCGCCGTAGCGCTGCGCGAGGTTCTGCTCGTCGAGGGCCGTGCCGGCCGGGATCTCACCGGACGTGATCGCGTCGGTGAGCGCGTTGCGGATCCGGTCGGAGAGAAGCCCGGTGTCGATCTTCTGGAACTCGCCGTGCATCACTTCGTCCCGCGCCCCCGCGGTTGGTCAACCGACCAGAGCCCGCACCGTCAAGTAGAAGATCGAGGGACCGACGAGGCAGCCGATCCCGGTATGGAAGGTCGCGGTGAGCGCCCCGTACGGGACTAGCTTCGGGTCCGTCGCCGCGAGCCCGCCCGCGACCCCGCTCACCGTCCCCATCAGGCCGCCATAGGCCATAGCCGACCGTGGGTTGTCGAGGCCGATCAGCTTAGCAACCAATGGTGTGCCGACCATGACCATCACGGCCTTGGTCACCCCGGTGGCGATGGAGAGCGCCATGACGGTGGAATCCGCTCCGATCGCCGCCCCGGTCACCGGGCCGACGATGTAGGTGATCGCTCCCGCCCCGATGGTCGTGATCGAGACCGCGTCGTGGTAGCCGAACGCCACCGCGGTGAGCGTGCCGACCAGGAACGGGATGATCGTGCCGAGCGCCAGCGCCAGCACGCCGACCAGCCCGGCCCGGCGCGCCTCGATCACATCGACCTCGAACGCGGTGGCCACGATGGCGAAGTCGCGCAGCATCGCGCCGCCCATCAGGCCGATCCCGGCCAGCGCCGGGATGTCGGCGACGCCCTTCTTCCCGCCGGTGTAGAGCCCGCCGACATAGGCGAGCCCCAGCCCCAGCACGATCGCGATGGCCGAGCCGTGAACGCGGCCCCGCGTGAAGCGTTTGGCCGCCAGGTTGGAGACCAGGATCAGGGCGCCCACCACCGCGAAGGCCGCCACCAGGCTCTGCTCGATGAAGACGTGCTCGATGTCGTGCCAGATCCGATGTCCGAGGTCGTTGTCCATCGCGTGTTCCATGGCGCTCACCCCTGTTTCCCGGTCGGCGCCGGAACGGCCTCGCCGCCGATCACCGAGCCGCCGTGCTCGACCTCCGGGCTGCCGGGATCGCGCCGGCCGATCCGGCTCAGCAGCGCCACCGCGCCGAAGCACAGGACCAGGGAGCCGGTGGCCGCGATGACCACGATCGGGCCGCCGCTCACCGCCGCGACCACGTTCTGCTGGGCCGCCATGGCGACAACGATCGGGATGTACATGCCGGCCCAGAACTCGACGCCGAACTGCACGCCCTTGGTCAGGCCGCCCCGGCGGGACAGCCAGAGCCGGGCGACGATCAGCAGGATCATGGCGATGCCGACGCCGCCGACATTGGCCTTCACCCCCAGCGCGACGCCGAGGAGATCGCCGAGATACACGCCGACCAGCGTGCACGCGGCGAGGAGGGCGACACCCAGGACGATCATCGGCCTTGCCCTCCCGCGGCGGTACTTGCGGCGCGCGGCAGCGCCCGTCTCGACGCGCTCGGCATGCTGCGTTCCCTCCCGAATCGCCTGCTGTCTTGTTGGGATAAATATGCAGGATGTTGACAGATCGGCAATCCCGTATACGGAACCGTGATTAGAACGTGCTAGAAAATGCCCGACCAGCGCCTTATCTCGGTCACTGCATACACAAGGGGAACGCGCGGATGACCCAGTGGCGCGGCGAACGAGAGGCGCGCGACGCACGCATCGCGGCGGGGCGCGCCCATGCCGACGGCAAGGTCGTGCCGGCTGGCTCCGTGGTCGATCTGCTGGAGGCGGTGCTGCGCCCCGGCGACAGGGTCTGCCTGGAGGGCGACAACCAGAAGCAGGCGGATTGCCTGGCCCGGGGGCTTGCGGCCTGCGACGCGGGCAAGGTCCACGACCTGCACATGGTCCAGTCGGGCATCGTGCTGCCGGAGCATCTCGACGTGTTCGAGACCGGCATCGCCAAGCGGCTCGACTACTCGTATTCCGGCCCGCAGGGCGCGCGCATCGCCAAGATGCTCTACGGCGGCCAGATCCAGCTCGGCGCGGTGCACACGTATCTCGAGCTGTTCGCCCGCTACTTCGTGGACCTCACGCCCCACGTCGCGCTGATCGCCGGCGTCTCGGCGGACCGCGACGGCAACCTCTATACCGGGCCCAACACCGAGGACACGCCCACCGTCGTGGAGGCCACCGCCTTCAAGAACGGCGTCGTCATCGCCCAGGTGAATCAGATCGTCGACAAGGTCCCGCGGGTCGACATCCCGGGCGACCGAATCGACTTCGTGGTCGAGGCCGACACGCCGTTCTACGTCGAGCCGCTGTTCACCCGCGATCCTGCGGCGATGACCGAGACCCAGATCCTGATCGCCATGATGGCGATCAAGGGGATCTATGCGGAATACGGCATCCGAAGGCTCAACCATGGGATCGGCTTCGGCACGGCCGCAATCGAGCTGCTGCTGCCGACCTACGGTGAGAAGCTGGGCCTGAAGGGGAAGATCTGCACCCATTGGGCGCTCAATCCGCACCCGACGCTGATTCCGGCGATCGAATCCGGCTGGGTCCAACAGGTCCACTGCTTCGGCTCGGAAGTCGGCATGGATCGCTACATCCGCGCGCGGCCGGATATCTTCTTCACCGGGGCCGATGGCTCCCTGCGCTCGAACCGGGCCTTCTGCCAGACCGCCGGCCTCTACGCCTGCGATATGTTCATCGGCGCGACCCTCCAGATCGACCTGATGGGCCATTCGTCGACGATCACGCAGTCGCGGGTGGCCGGCTTCGGTGGCGCGCCCAACATGGGCTCGGATCCGCATGGCCGCCGCCACCCGTCCGATGCCTGGATGAAGGCCGGGCGCGAAGGTCAGGTCGTCGGCGATCCGGCGCTGATGCGCGGGCGCAAGCTGGTGGTGCAGCTGGTCGAGACCTTCGGGGAGAAGCTGGTGCCGACCTTCGTCGAGAAGCTCGACGCCCTGGAGCTGGCCAAAAAGATCGGGCTCGAGCTGGCCCCGGTGATGATCTACGCCGACGACGTCACCCACATCGTCACCGAGGAGGGCATCGCCAACCTCCTCCTGTGCCGGGACGCCGACGAGCGCGAGCAGGCGATCCGCGGGGTCGCGGGCTACACCGAGGTCGGCCGCGGCCGGGACCGGGCCAAGGTCGAGGAGCTGCGCGCCCGCGGGGTGATCCGCCGGCCGGAGGATCTCGGCATCGAGCCCCTCGACGCCGACCGCGCGCTGCTCGCGGCCAAGTCGATCAAGGATCTCGTGCACTGGTCGGGGGGCCTCTACGAGCCGCCCGCGAAGTTCCGGAACTGGTAGGGTCGATCCCGATCTTTCCCTCCCCTTGCGGGGAGGGGTCGCGGGTGGGGGGCGGCGCAGGACCAAGCGGCCCGGTACCCCTCAACCACCCCCACCTTCATATCCTCCCCGCCACGGGGCGGAGAGGCGCACGCGAGGAACAGTCGGATGGAATCCCTGACCTTCCGCCACACTACCAGAAAGCCGCTGCCCGGCTCGGTCTCGAACGCCATCACGGGCGTGGTGGCGTCGGGCAACCTGGAGATCCTGCTGGAGCGGGTGCTTCCGCCGGATGCCTGCGAAGTCGCGATCGAGACGCCGATCGCCGGCTACGGCGCGGTCTGGGAGGCGGTGGTGGCGGATTTCGTCGCACGCGCCCAGCCCGGGGGCCTGCGCATCAGCATCAATGACGGCGGCGCCCGTCCCGACACCGTATCGTTGCGCCTGCTCCAGGGCGCCCGGCTGATGGAGGCCTGACCATGGCTGGCGCACGTGCCGCGAGCACCGACCCGGACGCCCTGAGCTGGTACGAGGCCACCGCCCGCCAGCGCGTGGTGGCGCTGGCCGATCCCGGCAGCGTTGAGGAGTTCCTGCCCCCGACCGAGCGGCGCATGAGCCCGCACCTGCCGCTGTTCGACCTGCCGCGGGCCTTCGACGACGGTATCGTGGTCGGCCGCGCCGCGCTCGACGGCAAGCCGGTGCTCGTCGCCGCCCAGGAGGGCCGGTTCATGGGCGGCGCCTTCGGGGAGATCCATGGGGCGAAGCTCGTCGGGCTCCTGCGCGCCGCGCTCACCCTGAAGCCGGCGGCCGTGCTGATCCTGTTCGACACCGGCGGCGTCCGGCTGCAGGAGGCCAATGCCGGCGAGACCACCATCGCCGAGACCATGCGGGCGATCGTCGACGTCCGGGCTGCCGGCATCCCGGTCATCGGGCTGATCGGCGGCCGCGCCGGCTGCTACGGCGGCGGCGGCCTGATCGCCGGCACCTGCTCCCGGCTCGCCGTCTCGGAGGGCGGCCGGATCTCGGTCTCGGGCCCCGAGGTGATCGAGACCAACAAGGGCGCCGAGGAGTTCGATTCCCGCGACCGGGCCCTGGTCTGGCGGACCATGGGCGGCAAGCACCGGCGGCTGATCGGCGGGGCCGACGCGTTCTGCGCCGACACCGTATCGGCCTTCCGGCGGGCGGCGCTCGACCTGATCGGTCGGGCGCCGACCTTCGATCTCGCGACGCTGGAGGCCGAGCAGGCCCGGCTCGAATCCCGGATCGCGCGCTTCGGCGATTGCCGGGACGCCACCGAAATCTGGGCCCGGCTCGGCGTCAACGATCCGGAGGCGGTGCCCGCCATGGACACGCGCGCCTTCGACGAGACCGTATCCCGGGTGGGGGAGGCCGACCATGACGCTCGCTGAGATCCTGGCCGGGCTCTTTCCGCAGGGCCATTCCGTCACTGTGCGCGACGGCCTCGTGACCGGCAGCGGCCCGTTCGCGGGGGAAACGATCCACGTCGTCGGAATCGACGGCGATACGCCGCTCGGGGTCGATGGCGCGCTGGTCCTGTCGCGGGCCGTGCTCGATGTCGTGCGGGCCGGCGACAAGGCGCCGATCCTGGTGGTGGTCGATTCCGACAGCCAGCGCATGAGCCGGCGCGACGAGTTGCTGGGGCTCAACGAGTGCCTGGCCCATCTCGCCAAGGCTCTGCTGCTCGCCGACCGCTCCGGCCACCCGACCATCGGGCTGATCTACGGCCACTCCGCCGCCGGCGCGTTCATCGCCACCGCGCTGGCGACCCGGGTGCTCGCCGCGCTGCCGGGCGCCAACCCGAGCGTGATGGATCTACCCTCCGTGGCGAAGGTGACCAAGCTCCCGCTGGACAAGCTTCAGGAGATGGCGAAGTCGACCCCGGTCTTCGCCCCGGGGCTCGACAACATGGTGGCCGCCGGCGCGGTCCACGTGGTGCTCGATCCGGCCCGGCCGCTCGACGCCCAGATCCGCGACCTGATCGCCACCCAGACACCCGGCGACAATCGCGACCGCCTCGGCGCGGAACGCGGCGGTCGGCCGGTGGCGCAGGAGATCGCGGAGGCGGTGATCGCGCAGGCCCGGCGCGGGTAGCGCGAGGCCGAGTGAACGCGGTGGGATGCTTACGTGCCGATCGGGCGTAGCAGAATAAACCGCCTCGTCTTTCCGGGGCGCTGCAGGCGAGCCCGGAACCCAGATCCGCCGACGACGCCAGATCTTGATCGGTTCGCGTCTATGGATCCCGGGCTCCGCTGCGCGGCCCCAAGATGACGAAGTGGCTGCTCCGCCGTTCGTCACGTTTCAGGGGTGGGCGGACATCGGGTCTCCGACACGTTCACCTGAGACCTCAAAACGAGGTCGAGGATGGCACAGATCCACAGAGCGCACATCGAACCCCGCCCGCCTCGCATTTTCACCCGGCAGGACCTCGTCCGCGTCGATCCCGAAGCCTGGTCATCCTGGCTCGGCACCCGCGCCGACCTCGCCGGTGTGCCGCACCTCGCTGTCTGGGTCGGGGCGGGGCGTCCGCTGATCGTCCGCCGCCGGGTCCCGGGGGAGGGCGCTGAGACGGTCCCCCTCGGGCTGCCGCTGCCGCCCGCCGACGGCAAGCGCCGGATCGGCCTTGCCCTGCCGGCCGAACGCCTGACCCGCCTGGACAGCCCGAGCCTCGCCGAGGTGGCTCCCCATGCGCCTCCCGCCTGGCACGGGACCATCGCGGCCGTGGTGGCGCTCGGCGACCGTTACGGCGTGACACCGCGGCCGTTCGGTGGTCTCCTGTGGCAGGCGGTCACCGGCTTGACGTATCTGAGTCCCGCCTCCGACCTCGACCTGCTCTGGCCCTGCCCGGGGCCGGTACCGGCCGGCCTGCTCGACCGGCTCGCTGCCATCGCGGACATCGCCCCGATGCGTCTCGACGGCGAGATCCTGCTGCCGGACGGGACCGGCCTGCACTGGCGCGAGTTGCGCGACGCGCCCGAGGGCGGCACCGTGCTGGCCAAGGGCCTCGACGGGCTCGCCATGTGGCCTGTCGCCCCCCTGCGCTCCCGGGAGACCGCATGAGTGTCGCGATCCTGCTCTCCGGCCAGGGCGGCCAGCATCCGGGGATGTTCGACCTCACCGCCGGCCATCCCGCGGCGCAGGCCGTCTTCGCTGCCGCCGCGCCGCTGCTGGGCGGCACCGACCCGCGCGACCTCGCCCGCAGCGGCGGCGACGCGCTCCACGGCAACCGGACGGGCCAGATCCTGTGCTGCGTCGCCGCGCTCGCCGCCTGGCGCGGGCTGGCTTTGTCCGGCCGCGCCATCGTGGCCGGCTACAGCATCGGTGATCTCGCCGCCTGGGGCCTCGCCGGTCGGATCTCCGACGCCGACGTCCTGGCGCTGGCCGCCCGGCGCGCAGAGGCCATGGATTCCGCCTCCGGGGAGGGGTTCGGGCTCGCCGGGATCCGGGGCCTCGGGCTCGACGCACTCGAGGCCCTGGCCGGGCGTCACGCATGCCACCTCGCCATCCGCAACGCCTCGGACAGCGGCGTCGTGGGGGGGCGATGCGATGCGCTCGAAGTCCTGTGCCGGGACGCCATCGGGGCCGGCGCGCAGCGGGCGGTGGTGCTGCCGGTTCACACGCCCTCGCACACGCCGCTGCTGGCCGAGGCCAGCGATGCGTTCCGCGGCGCACTCGATGCCGTCACCCTGCACCGCCCGCAGGCCGGTGCCCCGCGCCTCGTCAGCGGGCTCGACGGGGCGACGATGTTCCGGCCCGAGGACGGCCTCGACAAGCTGGCACGCCAGATCTCCCATACCATCGACTGGGCAGCCTGCCTCGAAGCCGCCCGGGAATACGGCGCCGACCGGGTCATCGAACTCGGCCCCGGCCGCGCGCTGGCCACGATGGCGCGGTCGGCCCTGCCTGACGCCCGGGTCCACGCGCTGGAGGAATTCCGGTCCCTTGGTGGCGTCACCGCCTGGCTGACCCAACCCTAGGGCGAAGTGGCTTACCCGCGAAGAATTCGGCCGCCCATGCGCACTTCTTCGCATACACTGAGTCATGTGGCTGGCCGACGCGCCAGCCCACGAAGACTATGCGCAGTGTGGCCTCACCTTGACGCGAAGGCCGGACCGGTCGTAGCAGCCGGGCAGCAACGGGACGGGACGGTTTCATGACAGCCAAGCGCGCGCTGATCACGGGGATTACGGGCCAGGACGGCGCGTATCTGGCGCAGCTGCTGCTGCACAAGGGCTACACGGTCACCGGCATCGTACGCCGCTCCAGCCATGCCGGGGTGTTCGACCACCGGTTGAAGTGGCTCGGCATCTTGGGCGATGTCGAACTCGTGGACGGCAACCTGCTGGACCAGTCTGCGCTGCTGCGGATCGTCCAGAGCACCAAGCCGGACGAGATCTACAACCTCGCCGCCCAGTCCTTCGTCACCTCGTCATGGCAACAGCCGTTGCTCACCGGCCAGGTGACCGGTCTCGGCGCCGTGCATATGCTCGAATGCCTGCGCTCGGTGGCGCCGAATGCGCGCTATTACCAGGCCTCGACCTCTGAAATGTTCGGGCTGATCCAGGAAGAGCGCCAGAGCGAGACGACGCCGTTCTACCCGCGCTCGCCCTACGGCGTGGCCAAGCTCTACGCGCACTGGATGACCATCAACTACCGCGAGAGCTTCGGGCTGCACGCCTCGAACGGCATCCTGTTCAACCACGAGAGCCCGCTGCGCGGCGTCGAGTTCGTCACCCGCAAGGTCACCGACGCGGTGGCCCGGATCAAGCTCGGCATGCAGAAGGAGCTGCGGCTGGGTAACATCGATGCCAAGCGGGACTGGGGCCACGCCCGGGACTACGTCGAGGCGATGTGGCTGATGCTGCAGCAGGAAAAGCCGGACGACTACGTCATCGCCACCGGCCGGACCACCACGGTGCGGGACATGTGCGTGATCGCGTTCAAGCATGTCGGCCTGAACATCGACGACCACCTGATCATCGACCCGGCGTTCTTCCGGCCGGCGGAGGTCGAGGTGCTGCTGGGCAACCCGGCCAAGGCCAAGGCCACCTTCGGCTGGGAGGCGCAGACCAGCCTCGAGTCGTTGATCACTGAGATGGTCGAGGCTGACATCAAGCGCCTCAGCGCCAACGCGTAGGGCGCAGCGAGCCTCGTCACCGACTGCGTTCCCGCCCATAACACGCGCGTCAACCGCGTGAGAGGCGCGCCGTGAAAACCTACCAGCTCTACATCGACGGCCAGGACGTCGATCCGATTGACGGCTCGTGGTTCGAGTCCGTCGACCCCTACCGGGGCGAGTCTTGGGCCCGCATACCCCGCGCGTCCAAAGCCGACGTCGACAAGGCGGTGGCGGCGGCAAAGCGCGCCATGTGGGAGGGGCCCTGGGCCACCATGACCGCCTCGGCCCGGGGCAAGGTCCTGCGCCGGATCGGCGATCTCGTAGAGCGCGATGCGAAGGCGCTCGCCGAGGTCGAGGTCCGCGACAACGGCAAGCTGTTCGCCGAGATGTACGGGCAGACCCGCTACCAGCCCGAATGGTGGTGGTATTACGCGGGCCTCGCCGACAAGGTCGAAGGCGCCCAGGTGCCGATCGACAAACCCGAGACGTTCGCGTTCACCCGGCACGAGCCGGTGGGCGTCGTCGGGGCGCTCACCGCCTGGAACTCGCCACTGCTGTTCGTCGCCTGGAAATGCGCACCGGCGCTCGCGGCCGGCTGCGCCGTCGTGGTCAAGCCGTCTGAATTCGCCTCCGCGAGCACGCTGGAATTCGCCCGGCTGACTAAGGAGGCCGGGCTCCCGGACGGGATGTTCAACGTCGTCACCGGCTACGGCGGCGAGGCCGGCAGCGCCATCGTCGAGCACCCGGATGTCGCCAAGATCACCTTCACCGGCTCAGATATCACCGGCGCGAAGGTCTACGAGGCGGCCGCGCGCCAGATCAAGCGGGTCTCCCTCGAACTCGGCGGCAAATCGCCCAACATCGTCTTCGCCGATGCCGACCTTAAAGCCGCGGCTGCCGGGGCGATCTCGGGCATCTTCGCTGCCACTGGACAGACCTGCATCGCCGGCTCGCGGTTGCTCGTTCAGAACAGCATCCGCGAGGCATTCGTCGAGCGACTGGTGGATCTTGCCCGCACCGCCCGGCTCGGCGATCCCATGCAGCCAGACACCAACATCGGGCCGATTACCACGCCGCCCCAGTATGCGAAGGTGCTGGATTACATCGCGCTCGCCAAGAGCGAGGGTGCGCGCTGCGTGTTCGGCGGCAACCCGGCCTCCGGTCCCGGCGTGATCGGTGGTCAGTTCGTCGAGCCGACGATCTTCACGGGCGTCACCAACGACATGCGCATCGCACAGGAGGAGGTGTTCGGCCCGGTCCTGTCGATCATTGGCTTCGAGGACGAGGCCGAGGCGCTGCGCCTCGGCAACGACGTGATCTACGGATTGGCGGCTGGCGTCTGGACACAGGATATCGGCCGTGCCCTGCGCATGTCGAAGGGCCTGCGCGCCGGAACTGTCTGGGTGAACACCTACCGCGCCGTCAGCTACATGATGCCATTCGGCGGCATGAAGCGCTCCGGCATCGGCCGCGAAAGCGGCATCGAGTCCATCCGCGAGTACCTGGAGACCAAGAGCGTCTGGATCTCGACGAGCCGCAACGCGCCAGAAAATCCGTTCGTCATGCGGTAGGGGCAAAGCCGCGCCGGGCGACATCATCCCCGGCGCGGCAGGTCCTGTTTCAGCGCGCTGGCAAATTTCCTATTTCGAAAAGTGCGTGGTCGACATCCGGTCCGTCACGAGCTCGAACGGAACCCAGTCATATTGCTGCACGGGCTCGTGCCGGACCAGCTTGAGGGCGTCGTCCACCGCCTTGCGCGCCTGTAGGCCGGCGTCCTGATAGACGGTCACGGCCATACGCTTGTGCTGCATCGCCCGTAGGCCGTCGGGTGTCGCATCGACGCCGCCGATCAGGATTCGATCCGTGGGGATCCCGGCTGCGTCCACCGCGTCGGCGGCTCCAATCGCCATCTCGTCGTTGTTGGCGACGATGGCATCGGGCGCCGTCCCGTTCGCCAGCCATCCGGCCACGAGCGCTGCGGCGTTCTTGCGGTCCCAATCCGCGGCGCCTTCGGCGACGATGCTGATCCCCGGAAAGGCCGCGGCGACTTCCCTGACGCCCTGCGTGCGGAGTGCGGAAGCTGTATGGCTCGGCGGACCCTGGATGATCGCGACGCGACCTTTGCCGTCCAGCATCTGGGCGAGCTTTCTCATCTGCAACCGTCCGGCGACGAGATCATTGGACAGGACGAACGCCACGCGCCCGGCAAACCAATCCTCCCGGGGGCCGTTATTGGCGTAGACAAGGGGGATGTCGGCGTCCTGGGCCAAGCGCGTGATCGTCGCGTTCGTCGTCGTATCGGCAGGCAGGACCACGAGGGCATCGACCTTGGCGGAGATGAATTGCCGGACCTGCTCGACCTGCTTCTCACCCTCGCCCTGAGGCGCGTAGGCGAAGCGCACGGAGAGATCCGGCAGGCTCTTGGCATAGCTTTGGATGCCGTCCCGTAGGAGCGCGGTGAACCCGCTCGGCTCAGCCATCGCCACGCCGATTGCGGCCGACGCGGCCGGTGTCGGCAGGCTCGCCAAGACGACCATGAACGCCGCCGGCCACCAGCCCCGCACCCGTTCGAATCCAAAGGCCAGATCGCCAGCGGACATCCGAAGAACCGCCGGCACGCCACCGAGTATTCGGGAGATGGGCCATCCGCAGAGCGTTCCGATCATGGTCCTTGCACCTGCCTGGAGCGCGCGCCGCCCAGATCCGCTCCGGTCCGGCATCAGCGCGCGAAGAATCGACGGGTTCGAGGCGACGCCGACGGCGCCGCGATCGAGCCGGCGGTATCGATGGTGTACCGGCTTGGCAGAGTGTCGCCGGCCCAATGGGACCGTCACGTCAGGCCGCCCGGATGCTCTTCAGGAACCGCTGAACCTCGTCGCCCAGGCGTTCCGCGTCGCGGGACAGGGTGCTCGCCGAGGCGAGCATCTGGTCGGCGGCCGCGCCGGTATGCTCCGCCGCACCGGCGACCGTGGTGATGTTCGCCGTCACCTCGCCCGTGCCGTTGGCGGCCTGCGAGATGTTGAGCACGATCTCCTGCGTTGCCGCGCCCTGCTGCTCGACGGCCGCGGCGATCGAGGCAGCTGTCCCGCTCATATCGCGGACCCGCGTGGCAATCCCCTCGATCGCGGCGACGGCATCGGAGGTGGATGCCTTGATGACCGAAACATGGCTGGCAATATCGTCGGTCGCGCGCCTGGCCTCGCCCGCGAGTTGCTTGACCTCGGCGGCAACCACTGCGAACCCGCGACCGGCATCACCGGCGCGGGCCGCCTCGATCGCGGCGTTCAGGGCAAGCAGGTTGGTCTGCGCCGCGATCTTGGCGATCAGCTTGACCACGTCGCCGATCCGGTCCGCTGCGCCGCTGAGAACCTGCACGAACGCGATGGTCTGGGAGGCCTCCGTGGCGGCGCCATCGGCCATGGCGGCGGACAGTTCAGCCTGACGCCCCACCTCCTGGACCGAGGCACCGAGTTCGTCTGCGGCGGCAGCGATCATCCGCACGTTGGATTCGGCTTGTTCGGCGGCCGCGGCCACTGTGGTCGACTGGCTCGCCGTCTGGCCGGCCGTCGTGCTCATCTGGCGCGCTGTCCCCTGGAACTGCAAAACCGTAGCGGTGACGGTGCCGACAATCTCGCCCACCGTCTCCTCGAAGCGCTCCGCCATGTCGTGCAGGACGAACTTGCGCTCCTGGTCTGCCTCAACGCGGATCCGGGTGGCCTCGTCTTCCAGCGACTTGGCGTGAAGCATGTTCTCCTTGAACACCTGCACGGCACCGGCGATGGCACCGATCTCATCGGCCCGATCGCCGTCCGGGATCGCCACGGTGAGATCGTTCTCGGCGAGCCGCGCCATGACCCGAGTCATCGTCGCGATCGGCGCGGCCACACGACGGACGATGAACCAGCTGATGGCCAGGGTCAGGAGTGCCGCGACGGCCAACGCAACGATGACCGCGAGGCGCGACGTGGCGCCGACCGCATCGGCCTCCGCCATTTGCTCGAGGGCCCGCGCCTGCCGGTGGACCAGGACGGAATCCACCGACTGGGTGAACGCCACGGCATCCGCCTGGAATGACTCGGCGAACACCGTATCGGCGAGTTCGCGCTCACCGGCCCGATCCAACGCGGTCGCTTCGGCCTCCACGGCGAGGAAGTGTTGCCAGGCCTCGCGCAATCGATGCGCCAGAATGCGCTCGTCTGCGCCCATAACGGTGGGGGCATAGGCACTCCAGGCGGCGGAGAACGCCTCCTGGGCCTTGCCGGCCTCATCGAGGTAACGGCGCCGCTCCGTGTCCGACCGGGCATTGTGGCCTAGGACGTCCAGGGCGCGCAGCTCCTGGCTGAGCGCCTTCATCCGTCCGAGAATCGTGACCGCTTCGATCTCGCCGGAGACGGATCGACTCACCGTGTTGATCATACCGATCCGAACGACAGAAAACAATCCTATTACTGTGGATATAACGAACAGAGCTACCGAAGAGCCAATGATGATCGATCGTATATTGATTGCAGAGGCTTTTCTTTTTCGCTGTAATGCGACGTCCATTTGGAATTACCCGAGATAAACGATCATTAATTGTTAGCATATTTTTCTTGTTAATTCAACTTATAGCCACAAAGGTTTTTATTTATCAGTATTAATTGATCGCTGAGTCGTTGATAGAACAAATTATAACAAATTATATACTAAAATAGACTCATCTTAATGAATGAAAAACAGATATATGCCCGAATTTACTCAGCTGAAGATCTTCATCCAATACGTGATGCGGAGTGTTGCAGGGCCCGGTGAATCGCCGGGACTCGCCGGGCGACCCTGCCCAATCGTTTGCCTCGTTGGTATGATCCAACATTCTTGACTGGAGCGCACTACTCTTGACCGCCGCACGGCGTCAACCTAAGCCACAGTCAAGGGGTCGGACGTTAGAATGGGACGACTCAGCAGAGCCTATTGCAGGTAGACGACGAACATTTCGGCTACAGCGCGGACCGCATAATCCGCCGGAGTTTCGCCCTGCCAAACCGGAAAAGCTTCGATGAGCCCTCGTCCATCGAGGATACTTGCGACCTCTTCGGGCATTAGACCTTCGTTGAGCGCACTCGCTAGGGCAGCGCACCCGTGCGCATGATAGTGCGGCCAAGTGATGCCCGCCCGCAGCTCTGCGAAGGCAAGACTTAGCGTTAAAGCACCACTACCGAATGTCGCGAAATGCTGGTTGCTGAGCGTATTCATAGTGTATCATCTCTCAGGTAATATGGTGGTTCGTCCTCTGCTCGATGAGCCGACAACACCGCACAGAATACGACTGTCCTAGGATGACCTTTTTCGATCGGACGACCATTTTTCCTCCCGACGGCAACGAATCCAATCGCTTAGTAGGATGAGGAAGATTAACACACAGATTTGAAAATGTACTCCCAAAGATCCAACTCCAGGCAACATCAAATCCATGCTTGATCGCCACTTGGGAGAACGGATTAGTTTCGGACGGGATCGCTAATACCCCATCCGACATACAAGTGGTGAAAGGCTAGTGCACTGACGTGGTCAGAGGATTCACGCAGGGGGTGATGCATGCGAGTCTGGGCGATGGCTCAGACCGTCTGCGTGCTCCTCGACGACGCCACCAAGTTGGCGTTGTCCACGATCGCCGGAGACCGATCCCGCCCGCTCAAGCACATCCTGCGGGCGCGCATCGTCCTGCTCTCGTTCGAACGCTTGAGCGTGCAGGACGTGGCTCGGCAGGCCGGCGTCAGCCGGCCCGCAGTCTGGCGCTGGCAGCAGCGCTTTGCCGAGGAGGGCGTCGAGGGCCTGCTGCGGGACAAGACCCGCCCACCCGGCACCCCGCCGCATTCCACCCGCACCGTGGCGACGGTGCTGGCGCTGACGTGTTCGGAACCGCCGGACGAGGTCACGCACTGGACCGGCCGCGCCGTCGCTGCGCGGACCGGCATCTCACTCCGCTCCGTGCAGCGGATCTGGCAGGAGCACCGCCTGCAACCGCATCGGGTGCGGACCTTCAAGCGCTCCCACGACCCGGCCTTCGCCGAGAAGGTCGAGGATGTGGTCGGTCTCTATATGCAACCGCCCGCCCACGCCGTCGTGCTGTCCATCGACGGTCCTTCGACACGCTCAGGATGAGGAGTCCCAGATCCAGGCCCTGGAGCGAACCCGTCCCGACCAGCCGCTCGGGCCCGGGCATCCCGCCGCTCAGACGCACGACGACACCCGCCACGGCACCACGACCTTGTTTGCCGCCCTCGACGTCCTGGAAGGCACGGTGCTCGGCCGCTGCATGCAGCGCCATCGCCACGGTGAGGTCATCCGTTTCCTCAACACCGTCGAGGCGGCAGTCCCAGCGGGCAAGGCGATCCACGTGGTGCTCGACAACTACGGCAGCCACAAGCACCCGAAGGTGCGCGCCTGGCTCACCCGCCACCCGCGATGGACGTTCCACGTCACACCGACTTCGGCTTCCTGGCTCAATGCCGTCGAGGGCTTCTTCTCCACGCTGACGCGCCGTCGCCTCCGGCGAGGCACCTTCACCGGCATCGTCGACCTGCAGGCCGCCATCAAACGCTACATCGGTGAGCACAACCAAAGCCCACGACCCTTCGTCTGGACCAAGCCCGCCGCCGCCATCTTCGACGCCCTCAATCGAGCCCCTGAACCATCCGTCTGAGTCAGTGCACTAGGCCAGCCAGGAACGAGCGCGGTGGACGATGGGGATACCGCCTGGAATGATTTGAACGTGTCCCTTGCAACTCGCTGCAGCACATGGCGTCAACCGGCCCAATGAATGCATTTTTCACTTCGTGTCAGATGACTATAGTCAAAACTAAAGTCACCATAAACTGATTTTTATTACAATCTAATTAATAAACATTCAAGCAAATTAATCACTTATTATTTACAATCATGGCTGATACTCAATATTTTACAATAATCGAGATCTCAAAAACTTGTCTAGAAGTAAAGTTTCATTGACGACAGACTTTCTTGCCGCGGCTGTTTCTTTAGTTGAAATTCGTTGATACTGTCCAAAATCTCGTCGATCCGCAGCTTTAAGTGCCGCAATCACCAGTCTGGGCTATAGACCGCGCTATAAGATGAATGATTGGCACCCCAAGCTGGATCGACCATCTTATTTAGCGCTTTTCTTGCAATTTCTACACGTTGTTGACGTTCTTCATGGGGAAATTCTGGGCATCCAAGAACGCCGATACATGCCGATAGACAGGCTCGATACTGTCCTGTATTAAAAGCTATCACAGAAAACTTATCCATCAATCCATAATTATACATCCAATGCTGCACAAAAAGTCCTTCCGTTGGCGGCGATAGTCCAAGCCCCGATTCTGCATAATGGTACGCTTCGACATAGCGCTGTTTATCCTGGCAATATCGACTGACGTAATACATCGCCTCGACGCGGCGAGGATTGATCGCGATAGCTTTATCGAAGCACGCAATAACTTCATCAAATGGATCGCCAAGATTGTCCATCAACAGGGCGGCACCCAGATAACTGATGTAGATTTCTTCCTCCCAAAAGCCCATTGTCGTACGATGGAGGTAGGCCTGCAGGGCCTTGCGTTTTTCGCCGCAATCGCGATAACTATTTGCGAGATAGTACGTGTAGCGCGATAATAGAAATGGGTCTTTTTCGATTTTAAGAGCTTTTTCAAACAGCTCAGCGTCACGTACATACGTGCTCTCATCGCGACGCCGCGCGCCATCGTGACCCCGCCGCATTGCGAGCGGCAACGTGTCAGTCCAGACCAGTTCTTTACATTCTGCAAACTCGTGCAGGACGCCCCGATAACGCCAAGGAAACGCGTTTTTGAACAGCTGCGTCCGTGGGTACCGCATAGTGGTGTCATGAATTTGTAGGGTGTACCCGGGAGCATCGAGATTTGGCAGTTTGTAGTCGGCTGGAATGGTCATTCCGCCTTGGGCGGTGATCAGTTCATCGTCGGCATCGATGACGAGCGTGTAATCGCCGTGTGGTCGAGCGAGTTCAAGCGCCTCGGTGCGGTTGTGGCCAAAGTCGACCCATGGACGCTCCAGCAAGGTGCCCGGCACATCGGACATGGCGGTACGAATGATGTCCTGGGTTCCATCGGTTGAACAGGTATCTACAATTACCCAATGATCAATAACGGCACGTACAGAGTCGAGACAGCGCAGGATAACCCGAGCTTCGTTCTTGACAATCATTGACAAGCAAACTTTTTGACCAGAAGAAGTCATCGTGGAGATACTTTCGGGCGAAGTGATACGCCGCTTCCGTTGGTGGTGATTTCAGTTTGTACCGCGACGATGCGACATTCGCAAAGCGGTGGCGCCCCGGTACGCTGGAAGCTCACTGAGATCCGCCGGATATCTTTGCCTGATTAAACGAATAGATATTGTAATGTATAACTTAATATATTATAATATCCATAATTTAACCATTTATTGAGCAAAAATCCTATTGATATCTTCGAAACATTTAGGATTTAGACGTTTGATCTTATTCGCCTTTGAACGGGAACGCTCCGATCCAATGCACCCGCGACCATGCCATTACCATCTCACCTCACCGCGCGCGAAGCCTCGCGCACTTGGCGGGTGGCGCGATCAACCTGCTCGCTGGCCTGGGCGATCGTGTCCATGCCGGCCGCGATGGTCGAGACCCCATGGGAGACCGTCTGCATGCTGCCGGACATCTCGCGTGTGACCGCGGATTGCTCCTCCACGGCCGCGGCGATGGTCGAGGAGACGTCGCTCAGGGTCCGGATCGTGCCCTGGATGGTGTCGATCGCGCCCACCGCTTCACGGGTGGCTGATTGGGCGGCAGCGATCTGACCGCGGATCTGGTCCGTGGCGCGACCCGTCTGTTCGGCCAGAGCCTTGACCTCGGAGGCGACCACCGCGAAGCCGCGGCCGGCCTCGCCGGCCCGCGCCGCCTCGATGGTCGCGTTGAGCGCGAGGAGGTTCGTCTGCGCGGCGATGCCGGCGATGAGCCCGACCACGTCGCCGATCTGCGTGGCCTGATCGCTCAAGCCGGCGACGATGCTGCCGGTCTGCTGCGTCTGGGTCACGGCTTGGCCGGCCATCGACGCCGCGTGGCTCACCTGCTGGCTGATCTCGCTGACCGAGATCGAAAGTTGCTCGGCGCCGGACGCCATGGCCTGGATATCGACGGATACGCGGCCGGCAGTGGCGGCCGCGGTACCGCTTTGCCGTGTGACGTCCTCGACGGCTCGGCCGATCGCATCGAGGTCGGCACCGATCGCCTGCTGGGCCTCGGCGCGGCGTTGACGCTCTCGGACGTGCGCGGTGATGTCGGTGGCGAACTTGACGACCTTGACCGGTCGTCCATTCGCATCGTTGATCGGGTTGTAGGTCGCCTGGATCCAGACCTCGCGGCCGCCCTTGCCGATCCGGCGGTACTCGGCAGATTGGAACTCGCCATCCGCCAGCGCTGCCCAGAAGGCGCGATAGGCCTCGCTCGACCGTTCCACGTCGGTGACGAACAGCCCGTGGTGGCGTCCGACGATCTCGTCGAGCCGGTACCCAACGGCGTCCAGGAAATTCTGGTTTGCGCTCAGGATCGTCCCGTCGAGCGAGAAGGCGATCACCGCCTGCGACCGGTGAAGGGCGGCGATCTGGCCGTCGAGGTCGAGGGCGCGCAATTTCTGCGACGTGATGTCGGTGGCGAACTTGACGATCTTGGTCGGCCTGCCGGCACGATCGAGCACCGGGTTGTAGCTCGCCTGGATCCAGACATCGCGGCCGCCCTTGGCGATACGCTTGTATTCCGCGGTCTGGTAGGTGCCGAGCCGCAGCTTATCCCAGAACAGGCGATAGGCCTCGCCCTCGCGCTCCGCGGGGTCGACGAACAGACCATGGTGGCGACCGCGGATCTCCGCGAGGGAGTAATCCATCACCGCCAGGAAATTCGCGTTGGCATCCAGAATGGTGCCGTCCAAGGCGAATTCGATCGTCGCGAGCGACCGGCTCAGGGCCGCCAGTTTGGCGTCCCGGTCGCGCGCGCCCACCAAGCGATTGAACATGATGTCCTCCGGAAGCTCTGACGGGATACGCGGCGCGTTCGCGCCGGGCGTCGCGGTTTTTCTTCAGGCGGCTGTATCAAGAGCGTATTGACTGCAGGTTAAACGGTCGAACGCGAGATAAACGGCGCCTGCTCGGCCTGCATGCCGCGTCCAACTCAGAGTTTTTAGGGGCGCACGCAGGGGTTGCATGCGTAAATGTCGCCGCTTGATCTATGATACGTCTCTCTGCCGAGCTCCGTCGATAGTTATACACTCGGTCGTAGTCGATCGGTACACCTGCCGCGCATCGGGCACGATCGCTTCGGCCACCCCGCGGTCATTCGAACCGCGATGCCCCTTGGTTGCCGAGACATCCCCAACCACGCGAAATATCGCGGATTCATCCGATCGGGCCGCGCATCTTCGGGCGCGCCCGGTCGGTCGGACCTGTCTGGCTCACGCGGTTCTGCAACGTCTCCGTGCATTGCACGCGTACCCGTCGCTCACTGCAGGGCCGTTACGATCGCGAGGATTTGAGAAGCGCGCATCGCTGGATCGGCCCAGCCGTTCCGAAACGAAGCAAAGGACGCCCGCTCAGCCAGTTCGGCCGATCGTGGCTTCGATCCGGCCGGAGGGCTCGTCCGTGGGAAGGAACACCGTTCCGGGATTGTCCAATCCGAACGGACTGAGATCGATCGGCACGTAGTGCTTGTTCGGCATCACGAAGGCGATCTCGGCCACCTCCGGAACCGCTTCGAGCGCAGCCTCGCCCATCCGATACATGCTGTCCTGCACGCCGCGGCTGTAACTCGTCCCGAACACCGTCAGCAGCGTCGAGAGGATCCGCGCGTTCGCGACCTCGTGATCCGCCGGAGCCGACGACCAGGTCCAGGTCGCATCCATGCTTGTGGCGGCGATACGGTCGGTGGCGTCCGGCAAGGTGCGGTAGCCGTCTGCGACGAAGCCGGTCCAACCGGATTGCGTGGTCTTCATGAAGGTGTAGCCGCGCAAGCCCGACGACAGGATCGACCCGGACCGGTCGGCGTGGAGCCCGACGAAGCCGAAGCCGTTGCCGTCGCGGGTAAAGGTATGGCCGTGCGGTATTCCTGCGATGACATGGCGGAGCCAGCGAGTCTCCTCGGCCTCGATCGCCACAGCCTCGACCTGAGGGTAGGTCGCGAGCAGGACCTGCGCCACGGCAGCCACGAAGGCTTCCGCATTCAGGGACGGGTTCTTGACCGCCGTCACGTTGACGATGTTCTTCACGCTGTCCGTGGCGATGCAGGCCCGGTTGTCGCCCCGTGTCCAGGCGTCCTCGAATCGCCCGGTCAGGATCACGGACAGCGTCAGCTCCCGCGGCACATGGTGGTCGCCGGACCGGGTCAGCCGCAGGACACGGACCCGATCCTTGCCATACCGCGATGCTGTCAGAGCCATGATGATCTCCGAGAGGATGTTCGAAGCGTGAGCTTAGGACCGGAGGCGCCGTATCTCTACCGAGTCCCTTGACCGACTCGGCACATCGGCCGGCATATGGTGCGGTCGAGCGTCATCGGCGCGACCCACGGACATGGAGGGCGTGTGGACCTCAACACGATCGAGACCGTCCTCCGCCCGAACGCGCGCGCCGAGCTGCCGAATTGGCAGGATGGCGACGCCTGTCTGGCCGGTGGAACCTGGCTGTTCTCGGAGCCGCAGCCGACGACGCGGCGTCTCATCGACCTGACATCGCTCGGCTGGTCGCCGCATACCGTTGGTTCCGACGGCGTGACGCTGGCGGCGACCTGCACCATCGCCCAGCTCGACCGGCTGGAACTGCCGGCGAACTGGATTGCGGCTCCCCTGGTCGGGCAATGCTGCCGGGCCCTGCTGGGGTCGTTCAAGATTTGGAACGTCGCGACGGTCGGCGGCAACCTGTGCATGGCGCTGCCCGCCGGGCCCATGACCGCGCTGGCCGCCGCTCTCGAGGCGACCTGCGTGGTCTGGGCGCCGGACGGTGGCGAGCGTCGTCTGCCGGTCACGGAGTTCGTCCTCGGGCCGCAGCGGAATGCCCTGCAGCCGGGGGAGATCCTGCGCAACGTGATCATCCCGGCCGCGGCTCTGATGCGCCGGACCGCGTTCCGGCGCATCAGCCTGAGCCCGAACGGCCGTTCCGGGGCGCTGCTGATCGGAACCAGGGGATCCGACGGCGCCTTCGCGCTCACCGTCACCGCCTCGATCCGCCGACCCCTGCGCCTCACCTTCGCCGGCCTGCCGGATAGCCGGCAGCTTGCACGGGCGCTTGATGCCGCGATCCCGGACGACCTCTGGTACGACGACGTCCACGGCCGACCGGATTGGCGCGCGCACATGACCCGCCACCTCGCGGAGGAAATCCGCGACGCGCTGGCCGACGAGGCTGCGGCATGAGATTCACCGTCAACGGCCACGCGCATGCCGGCGAGCCGCGACCCGGCCAGTGCCTGCGCACCTACCTGCGCGAGTCCGGCTGGTACGGCGTCAGGAAGGGGTGTGACGCCGGCGATTGCGGCGCCTGCACGGTCCATCTCGATGGCGAGCCGGTGCATAGCTGCCTGGTCCCGGCCTTCCGCGCGGAGGGCCGCAGCGTCACCACCATCGAGGGTCTAGCCGGTCCCTGCCGTCCCGGCGATTCGACGCCCGACGCGATCCATCCGGTGCAGGCCGCGTTCCTCGCGGCCCAAGGCTTCCAGTGCGGTTTCTGCACGTCGGGCATGATCATGACCGCCGCGACCCTGAACCAGGGGCAGAAGCAGGACCTCGGCACGGCCCTGAAAGGGAACCTGTGCCGCTGCACCGGATACCGTGCCATCCGGGATGCCATCGGCGGGATCGCCCATCGCGATGTCGCCGGGGAGGGGGACCCGATCGGCCGGAACCTGCCGGCCCCGGCTGCGCCCCTGGTGGTGACCGGGCGGGCGCGCTTCACCCTCGACGCGCCGCCGAAGGGCGCGCTGCACGTGAAGGTACTCCGCTCGCCGCATGCCCATGCCCGCATCGTCGCGATCGACACCGCGGAAGCAAGCGCCGTCCCGGGGGTCGTCGTGGTGCTAACCCACGCGGATGCGCCGCAGCAGGCGTTCTCCACTGGCCGCCACGAAGACCCGCGCGACGACGCCGCCGACACGCGGGTCCTCGATTCGGTGATGCGGTTCGTCGGCCAGCGGGTCGCGGCGGTCGTGGCCGAAACCGAGGCCGCCGCGGAGGCCGGCTGCCGGGCTCTGCACGTCACCTACGAACTGCGACCGGCCCTCCTCGATCCCGCTCTGGCCCTCGCCGGGGATGCCCCGATCATCCACGATCCGGGGGACCGGCCCGGCGCCGACGCGCCTCCGCTGGCGCGCCATCCGAACCTGGCTGCGGAGGTGCATGGCCAGATCGGTGACGTGGATGCGGGCTTCGCCGAGGCCGATGTCGTCTATGCGGAGACGTTCCAATCACAACGGGTCCAGCACGTCGCCCTGGAGACGCACGGCACCGTCGGGTGGCGCGGCCCCGATGGGCGCCTGACGCTGCGCACCAGCAGCCAGGTGCCATTCCTGACCCGCGACGCCCTATGCGACCTGTTCGGACTCGAACGGAACACGGTGCGGGTGCTGTGCGGCCGGGTCGGCGGCGGTTTCGGTGGCAAGCAGGAGATGCTGACCGAGGATCTGGTCACGCTCGCGATCCTGCGCACCGGCCGGCCAGTGGTTTGGGAGCTGACCCGCGAGGAGCAGTTCATCGCGACCACCACCCGCCACCCGATGCAGGTCGCCGTGAAGGTCGGCGCCCGCCGGGACGGGCGGCTCACGGCGATCAGCCTCGACGTGCTCTCCGATACCGGCGCCTACGGCAACCATGCCGGCGGCGTGATCCACCACGGCTGCAACGAGGTGCTGGCCGCCTATACCTGCCCGAACAAGCGGGTCGACGGCCGTGCCGTCTTCACCAACACGGTGCCGTCGGGCGCCTTCCGGGGCTACGGGCTGAGCCAGACGATCTTCGCCGTCGAATCGGCCCTCGACGAAGTCGCCCGCTCGCTCGGGATCGACCCGTTCGCGTTGCGCCGGATCAACGCCGTCCGTCCGGGCGACCCGATGGTGTCGAATAGCCTGGAGCCGCACGACGTGGTCTTCGGCAGCTACGGACTCGACCAATGCCTCGATCGTGCTGAGGAGGCCCTGCGCGCCGATCCGGGGCCGGAACCCGAGCCCGGCTGGCGGGCCGGCACCGGCATGGCGATGGCCATGATCGACACGATCCCGCCCCGCGGCCACCATGCCGACGCGCGGGTGAGCCTGGACCCGGACGGCAGGTTCACCGTGCGGGTCGGCACGGCCGAGTTCGGCAACGGCACCGCCACGGTCCATCGCCAGATCGCGGCCTCGGCCCTCTGCACTGCCCCCGATCGCGTCCGGATCGCGGGCGCCGATACCGACGCCGTCGACCACGACACCGGCGCCTACGGAAGCACCGGCACCGTGGTCGCCGGCTTCGCGGTGCTCCGCGCGGCTGAGGCGCTGGCCGTGATGATCCGGGCGCGCGCGGCCGAGATGTCCGGTACGGAGGTCGACGCATGCCGTCTGGACAGAGACGCCGTGGCGGTACCAGGCGGCTCCATCCCGCTCATGAGGATCGGGCCCCTCGAGGCTCGCGGCCGGGCCGATGGCAGCCCCCGTTCGGTGGCGTTCAACGTGCAAGCTTTCCGGGTGGCGGTCCACCCGATGAGCGGTGAAGTCCGCATTCTTCGGAGCGTCCACGCCGCCGACGCGGGCCGGGTGATCAATCCGATGCAATGTCGCGGGCAGGTCGAGGGCGGGATCGCGCAGGCGATCGGCGCTGCCCTGTACGAGGATTTCTCCATCGACGCCTGGGGCCGGGTCGCCACCCGGACGCTGCGCGACTACCACATCCCGGCCTGCGCCGACGTTCCGGATACGCAAGTGCTGTTCGCCGAGACCCACGACAGCGTCGGGCCGCTCGGCGCGAAGTCGATGAGCGAGTCGCCCTTCAATCCGGTTGCGGCGGCTCTCAGCAACGCGATCCGCGACGCCACCGGGGCCCGGCTCACCGCGACACCCTTCGCGCCCGACAGGATCTTCCGCGCCACGATGACCGGCTGCGGCGGGGAGGGGTGATGGACGGCGTGCGCAAGGTGGCGATCCCGGCGCCCGGGCGGCCCGGCTTCCTGGAGCGCCGGTTCCGGCTCGCAGAGCACGGGACCACCGTGCGTACGGAGCTGCTCGCCGGCCTGACCACCTTCCTGACGATGGCCTACATCGTGTTCATCAATCCCAGCATCCTGGCCGATGCCGGCATGCCCAAGGGCGCGGTGTTCGTGGCGACCTGCCTGGTCGCGGCGCTCGGCTCGCTGGTGATGGGCCTGTACGCCAACTACCCGATCGCCCTGGCGCCCGGGATGGGGCTCAACGCCTACTTCGCCTACGTGGTCGTGCTCGGCATGGGCTTCACCTGGCAGGCGGCGCTGGGCGCGGTGTTCATTTCCGGCCTCTGCTTCCTGGCCGTCACCCTGACGGGCCTCCGGGCGATCATCGTCGACGGCATCCCGCGCTCGATGCGGATCGCCCTCACGGTCGGGATCGGGTTGTTCCTGGCCGTCATCGCGCTCAAGAACGCCGGCATCGTGGCCGCCAGCCCGGCGACGTTCGTGACCCTCGGCGACCTGCACAAGCCGAGCACGATGCTGGCGGTGATCGGCTTTCTGATCGTCGCCGCGTTGTCGGCCCGGAAGGTGAGGGCGGCGCTCCTCACAAGCATCCTGACGGTCACGGTGCTGAGTTTCCTGGTCGCCGGCAACACGTTCCAGGGTGTCGTCTCGATGCCGCCCGCGATCGCCCCGACCCTGTTCGCGCTCGACCTCTCCGGCGCCGTGTCGGGCGGCCTGCTGCATGTCGTCCTGGTGCTGTTCCTGGTCGAGCTGTTCGATGCCACGGGCACCCTGATGGGAGTGGCGAGCCGTGCCGGATTGCTCACCAACGGCCGGATGCAACGCCTCGACCGCGCACTCCTGGCCGATTCCACCGCGATCTTCGTGGGCTCGCTCCTCGGCACGTCGAGCACCACCGCCTACCTGGAAAGCGCCTCCGGGGTGGCCGAGGGCGGACGCACCGGCCTGACCGCCGCCACCGTGGCCGTGCTGTTCCTGGCCTCCCTGTTCTTCGCCCCGCTGGCCGGCGCGGTCCCGCCCTACGCCACTGCGCCGGCCCTGTTCTACGTCGCCTGCCTGATGCTCCGTGAGTTGGTCGACCTCGCCTGGGACGATTCAACCGAGGTGATTCCCGCCTGCGTGACCGCGCTGCTCATGCCGTTCACCTACTCGATCGCCACGGGCGTCGCCTTCGGCTTCATCACCTACGCCGCGCTGAAGTTGCTCACCGGCCGCGCGCGCGAGGTGAAGCCGGTGGTGTGGGTGATCGCAGCGCTATTCCTGTTCAAGTTCTTTGAGACCGGCAGCGCGCATTGAAAACGTGCCGAGGAAAAAAACCGATCATAAGCGCGTGGCCGCCGACTAAACCGTCGCGAGATCGACGGTTTCGCTCATGCCTTCGAGATGGTGTCGTGAAAAGGCCCGGCTTCATCGACCCGGATTGCAACGCCGAAGTCGCAGTTTGGCCCCGGGAAAAGTTCGGCGGACCAGTCGCCCTCGTTTCGCTGATCGTGCCCCGCCTGCCGCCGACAGGGGGTGCCCCGCACATCACTGGCCGGATGGCGCTTCCGACCTCGGCATCGCCGAGTTTGTTCCGCGCGCCTTTGGAAAACACTCCGGGCGGATGGACAAACCGGTCCGCCGCCCGGTGTGAAGCGGAATCGCGAACAGGCGTAGGACGGTACAGGCTCCACGCACGGGCCTGACGGCCATGAGCTGTCCCTCGCTGGACGTCGCCTCCTGCACCACAGCTTCTGATGCGAGGCAGCTGCAGGCGAGGGTGCGAGTCATCTGCTCCAGGCGACGCGCCACGTTGACGGTGTCGCCGACCGCGGTGAACTCGACGCGTTCCGCCCCGATGGCGCCGACGAAAACCGGACCGCGGTGCAGTCCGATGCCGATGCGGACCGGCGGCAGACCCGTCTGCTCCCGTTCGCGGCTCCACTCCGACATGGCAGCAGCAAGCGCGCGGGCCGCCGCGACGGCGCGATCGGCATCCTCGGGCGCTGCATCCTCGGGCGCTGCTTGCGGCACGCCGAACACGGCCATGACCTCGTCGCCGACAAACTTGTCGACAAGGCCGCCCGCCGCCTCGATCGCCCGCGCGGCGCGGACCCGAAAGTCGGCGAGGAACGCTGCGACATCCCCAGGCGGCATAGTTTCGCAGAGATCGGTAAAACCGCAGATGTCGGCAAACAGCACCGTTGCCTCCTGCTCCCAACCTGCGCGCAGAGCGTTGGAATCGGTCTCGGCAACCCATCGGGCGACTGCAGGGGCGGCCAAGCGTGCGAGGTTGTCCCGTTGCTGCATCACCGTGCGGGCTGCGGAGCGCAGGCGCTGAACGCGCAGCGCGAGACACGTGGCGGCAAGCCCGGCGACGCCGAGCGCGACGGGTTCAGGCGCGGTCGCGGACGTCAGCCCCAGAACCAGTGGTATCGGCGCCACGGCGAGGAGCGGACCGTCCCATGCTGCGGCGGCAGTCCAGCCTCGGCGGAGGCTCTCGGCCCACTCAGCCCCCCGCCGCGCGGGACCCAGCCGGGACAAGGTGTCCACCCTCACGGCGGAAGTTTCCGAAAGGAACATCGCCGGCATCAGCATCCCGAGCAGACGCGGCTGATGACGCGCTGTGCCCTGAGATGCTCACGCTCGACAGCGGGAGAACGCCAGTCCCGGCTCGTTCGGGACGAAAGGGGGACAGTGGTCGCGGCGAGGCTCGGCACGTCGGGCTGCGTGAAGCGTGGGGCCGGCTGCGATCGTACGGCGGTCGGGACCGACAGGGGCAAGAGAAGGGCTGCAATCGCCGCGCCCGCCGTGATTCTGGTCCGATGAGCGATCATGGTTTCGTACTCCCGACAGTGAGGCATCAGGAGTGCGGCAGCTATCTTACGCCACGATTTCTTCGATCTGAATACTTATGACAGTGGAAATACGTAAAAACAGTTCCCGTCGCACGTACGCGCCGTAATCGATTTCAATTGTATTCGATTAGCATGTGCAAACACGCATGACCGCACCCAGTCCGGTGGGTCAGGTGCGGTCGGACGCACCGTTGGAACGTCAGCCCGTCCCGCGGCAGCTCTCTGCGAGATCCAGTGTTCGATCCGGCGGCTCCGCGCACTCGGCCGCCGTCGTCCGTGATCACGGGCAGATTGTCGGGCTCACCGGCGCCGACGGTTCAAGCGGGATGCGTCAGGACAAGTCGAGCCCGACAGGACCACAACGTTGTGGCCACCGTCGACCAACAGGCGGGCGATACGCGAAATCGGATTGGAACGCCCCGCGGCTGGCTTCGCGCGAAGAAAAACCTTCGTCGGGCGCCCTTTGCGCGCCGGGAAGACGGCTGCCGTGCTGTCGCGACGGCAACCAGGAGCGAGGCCGGGGGCGGTCTGTCGGGGCGCAGCTGCGGAACGCGATCGACGCGGTTGCGCCTACCGTGGACGGCGGAGGCGGTAGGCCGCGCTAGGCGGCAACCCTCAGCGCATCGATGCGGCGGATACCGCTGTGGCCCTGAAGGACCGGCATCGCCCCGGTCATACGCAAGCGTGGGGCTAGGCGCGTCAGGGCGCCCAGGCCCTCTTCCAGTTCGATCCGCGCCAGGGCCTCGCCGATGCACCGGTGTGCGCCACCGCCGAAGACCGGATGCAGGCGTGGTAGGTCGGTGCGCCGGGTGTCGAACGTGTCGGGATGTGCGTAGACAGCCTCGTCCCGCAACGCCGACAGCGTCGAGAGCAGGATCAGGCTTCCGGCCGGCACGACATACCCGTCGAGGCGGATCTCCTCTCGGGCGACCCGCCCGGCGGACCCGACGCTCGGCTCGTAGCGCAAGGATTCCGCCACCGCGGCGGGGATCAGGCTGGGATCTCCGCGCACCGCCGCCCATTGCTCCGGATGTTGCAGCAGCAGCGCCACCTGCATGGCGCCGGCGACACGGGTCGTATCAGTGCCGCCGATGATCATCTGCACGAGTTGAACGATCACCTCCTCGGGGGTGAGTTCACCCGCCGCCTCGGCTTCCGCGAGGAAACGCGTCAGGAAATCGTCCCGGGGCGCCGACCGGCGCGCCTCGAGAAGGGCCTGCACATAATCGTGAAGCGCGACCGCGGCCGCCTCGAGTTCCGGGATGTCTTCAGGTCCGAAGGTAAAGCTCAGCACCCTTTAGACTTCATAGGCGAGATGCGTGAAATGGGGGATGTCTTCACGCGGCAGGCCGAGGATTTCGGCGATGGTTTGGGCCGGGATCAGGGCGGAGTAACGCGCGACAAGGTCGATGTCCTCCTCCGGCATCCAGTCCTGGACGAGGCTCTCCGCGGCAGCGCGGATCCGCGAGCGCAGACCTTCGATGATCCGGGCCGCGAAGGTGCGAGTGAAGGGCGAGCGGCGCCGGCGATGCACCGCCCCGTTGGCGTTGAGCATACCGTGCGCGAAGATGTCGAACAGCGGGCCCTCCGGAATCCCGCGCGCCTTGGGATAGAGCGTCTCCGTCGCCTGGACACGAGGGTCGCGCATCAGCAGATCGACATCGCGGGCGCGGAGGACGAGGAAGCCGGCGACCTCGTGACTGACGACGGGCAGCCGGGGTCGCCAGGTGCGGAACACCCCGTGCGGATCGGCTTCCAACTCCGCCACCGTCAGAGTCGGAATGCCGATGGACGGCTCGGGGATGCCAGCGTCGAGCAGACTGTCTTCGGTACCGTTCATCCTGGGGACCTCGCTGCTGAACTGCGCGAGAACCGTCGGAGGCCCGAGCTACCGGATGATTTCGGAAGCTCGTCCGATGGTTACGATCATAACATTCCGCGCCGCGGCCTGTGAGAAAGGACGCGCGAATGGCTCCGGTGTGCGCAGGAGCACGTCCAGTGCAGCGTGTTTCGTGCGTCAGAGACTCGGAAATCACGCCGTAACTTAGCCCTTCGAAAAAGCTGTCGCTTGGCAGAAGGAGAAGTCTTCATGGATGCAGGGCTGGCGAATATCGACGACGTCTTCGAGGCGTTGCTCAGACGAACGATCACGGACTCTGTGATCGGCGGCAAGGAACACGGGGTCTCGGGTTCTGAAGACCTCATTGCTCACCTACGGCATTATGAGCGACGGGCGCTCCAGGAGCAGCTGAGCACGCAGACACTCCAGGTCATTTCTTCGGCGCGGCGCCTTCTCGGCGACCGGTCGGAGATGGGCCGGTACCGTGACGTTGGTGCGCCCTGACGACGGTGCGCCATGACGTTTGACGGCGTCCGGTCAGGATGCCGTCCCGCTGATCCGTGCCGAGCGGGCCATGCTTCGGACCCAACACCGCGGGTTCGGGAGGGCGCGGGCCGCTCTCCTTCCAGGGAGCGAGGTACGGTGCGCATGCCCGCGCCGTTGCAGGACGAACGGAGCCCGTCCGAAGGCCTTCGCGCCACCTTCGTCTACGGCGCGCGGGTCGTCAGGCCGACCGACAGGAAGCGCTCGATCATCGCGTTGACCTGGTCGGCCACCTCGAGCGTGTTGAAATGGCCTGCGAGCAGGGTCTTGGCCGTGACGAGTTGCGGGCAGAGTTCGCGCAGTCGGTCGAGATCGCGCGCCGCCTCCACCAGGGGCACGTCCGCCGAGATGTAGGCCATAGGTATCCGGCAGGCGCGCGCCGCCGGCACCGGATCGTGGTGCCGTACCATGTTGCTGAGGGCCGAATAGGCCACATGCTGCGGCGTTCTCAGGCAGGGGCCGAGGATGAACGTGTCGAAGAGTGCCTGCCGCCGCGCCGGATGGTCGTGATCGCAGCCGATCGCCCAGGCCGTGTTGCGCACGACGCTCCGGTAATCCGGGCTGCCGACGCCCGCCAACAATCCTTCGATCTCGGCCATGCCCGCCGCGTCGGGCGAGGGCAGGACGATCGTGTCGATCATCACGAGACCGGCGGCGAGGTCGGGATGGCGACCACACAGCTCCAACGCCACCGCGCCGCCGAGGCTGTGGCCGATGACCAGCGGCTTTACCAAGCCCAGCGTCCGGCATTGCCACGCGATGTCCTCGGCGAAGCCCTCCATCGTGTAGTCCTGCTCCGGCGCGTCGCTGGCGCCATGGCCGCGCAGGTCCACCGCCACGACGCGGTGCGTCTTCGAGAAGTGCCGGATCTGCGGCGTGATGATGCCATGATCGCCGGTCCAGCCGTTGATCAGCAGCAAGGGATGCCCGACAGGCGTGAGCGGTCCGGCGTCGATATGGGCAAGCCGGGTGCCGTCGCGCGTCAGGTGGCGCGGCTGCCAGGAGGGTGGGTCGAAGGTCATGCAGGCTCTCCGTTCTGTCGGGAGGGGGAGGGGGATGAGGGCTGCCGCCGTGCCGGCCGCGTGAGGCCGGCATGGGCGGCGAACGCCGTGAGGCAGCAGCCGAGCATGACGGCGGCCATCGACAGAGCCGACCGGCCGTCGAAGAACCGGGCGACGACGTCGCTCGCGAAGGCCGCGCTGGCCATCTGAAGGAAGACCGCGACGGCGCTGGCCGAGCCTGCGGCTTCCGGGCTGACATCCGTGGCGCCGTGCATGGCGTTGGGCGAGATGAGGCCGAAGGCCAGGGCCACGCCGACCATCGCGGCGATCACCGGCGGGGCCACGGGAGGTCCGATCAGCGTGGCGGCGAGGAGGATTGCCGCCGAACTCGTCGCCAAAACGAGGCCGGCACCGATCACCCGCTCAGGAGCGATGCCCCGGGCCGAGAGGCGCCCATTCAGGAACGCGCCGCCCATCACCGACAAGGAACTCGCCCCGAACACCAGCCCGTAGGCCAGCGGACTGAAGCCGAGGGCGTCAATGAACACCAGTGCGGAACCGGTGATGTAGGCGAAGACCGCGCCTGCCGCCGCGGCGTTGCACAGCGCGTGGCCGAGGAAAGCCCCGCTCGCCAGAATCCGGCCGTAGCCGCGCAGGATCCCGGTGGCCGCCGGCTCGGGACCGGGCCGCCGCCGCAGGGGCTCGTCGATGTGCCGGATCCCTACCAGAGCCACGAGGGCGGCGGCGATCGGCGCGGCGTGGATCAGACGCCAACTGCCGAGATCCATAACTTCCGCGCCCACCGCCGGGGCCACCATCGGCACAACGTTGATGATGAGGACGACGAACGACATCTGCGCGCGCGCCGCCTCGCCCCTGAACAAGTCCCGCACCATCGCCAGGACCGCCATGCCCGGGCCCGCGGCACCGATCCCCTGGAGGGCGCGGAACAATAGGAAGTGCGGCAACGTCCGCGCCGTAGCGCAGCCGAAGCTGCCGCCGATGAGGAGCAGGCAGCCGCAGGCGACGGCGGGCTTGCGGCCCAGGCGGTCCGAGACCGGACCGTAGACCAGCAGCGCCGACCCGAAGCCGAGCAGGTAGGCGCTCATGGCCGCGCCCATCGCGGACGGCGGGACATGCAGCGCGGCCGCCGTGTCCGGCAGGCTCGGCAGGATCATGTCGATCCCGAAGGTCGGGAGGGCCGCCAACAGCCCGAGCAGGGCCGAGAAGGCGGCTGAGCCGGGGCGGATGCGGGGATGCCCCGGCACGAGGGCCCGGATCAGGCCCAACGCCGGTCTCCGCCCCGATCCGAAGCCCTGTGCGACGCTGTCATCGCCTCGATCTCCCGGACGAGGCCGGCCGCGTCGAGATCCGCCCGTACGGCCGCGCCGAGGACCCTCGCGGCTGCCCGGAAATTCGGTTCCGCCAGAAGCCGGCGGGCCGCCGTCGCAATCTCGGTCTCGAGCGCCCCGGCAGGAAGACGCAGGCCGGCGCCGCGCTGGGCGATACGGGCGGCGTTGTCAGCCTGGTCGCGCGCGAGCGGGATGACCAGCAGGGGCACGCCGTGCAGCAGCGCGCGACTGACGGTGCCGTGACCGCCCTGGCACACCACCAGATCCGCCTCTGCCATGAGGGCGTCATGGGAGGCCGCCCCCACGACACGGATGGTGGCCGGGGCAGCGAGATCCTCCGCCACGACATTGTGGCCGGTGGTCACGACGGTCTCGGCATCGACCGTCCCGAGGGCACACGCGATGCGCCGCAGGAGGTCGGTCTGGTTCTGGGCGCCGGTGCTGCCGGCGACGAGGATCCGGGGCCGGCGCGCCTCGGGCCATGCGGTCAGAGCCCCGCGGGACCAGCCCGGTTCATCGAGCAACGGCCCAATGTACCGATAGTTGGCAGGAAGCGCTTCGGTGTCGAAGTCGAAGGTGCGGCTGATGGCCAGGAGGACGCGCTCCGCCTTTTCGAAGTGCGCGAACGCGGTGGCGACCGGGGGCAGCCCGAAGGCGCGCCGTGCGGCGTTGAGCACCGGCCTTCCCTGTTCCATCGCGGACACGATCGCGGTTTTCGCTGCCTCCACTGCGGCCTGCTCCTCCGCGTTCCGCGGCGGCGCCAAGCCACTGGCTGCTGTCGGAATGCCGGGTAGCGGACGGATGCTGACATGCGGCGACAGGACTGCGTGCGGCAGTGCGGCGGCCTCGGCCGCAAGGGCGCAGCCGACCAGGAGATCGATGCTCAGGACGGCGTCGGTCGGAACGCGGCGGATCTCGTCCAGCGTATCCGCCGCGTAGGCACGCGCCGGCGCGAACATGGTCTTACGCAGCCAGTCAGCCAGATCCGAGAAATCGGCCGGGTCGGCATCGATGCCGGTCGGAGCCCGGCGCCACCCGATGAACGGGAAGCCGGCCGCCTCGACCTCGCCACGCATCGCCAACTCGGCCATGACGCGCGGGTGGTGGCCCGCCCGGTGCAACTGCCGGGCTGCCGTAAGCACAGGGCTAAGATTGCCCGCGGTTCCCCATGAGATACATAAGACATGAAGCGGCATGGTCTTGATCTCCCAATACGATCGCACATGAAGGCGTTGTTTCGGATTGTATTTCAGCTAATACATCTCAGAAATTGAATTTATTACGTCGATATTAATCGATATTAGCATTGCTGGTGCCGATACTGCGCACTAATATTGACAAGAAATTCGATATAATCTGGATGCGTATGGTGGATACATCCGCCGTAGGCGAAGCCGATCGTCAAAGCCTCCAGCAGCCATGCGAAGGCGCCACGTCCCGCTGAGGGGCCAGCGACCAACGGTGGAGTCGGGCCGGTACGATCCCGGGATCGGCTGCCCGGCGGCTGCCCAGTGTCCGCTACGGGATCCCGCCAATCTGGTCCGGACTTACGGAAGTGTCTGCGGCTGCGCGGGCAGACCGCCGCGATCACGGCATCAATCATGGCCGCCTCTCCACTACGAAAAGTCGACCATTGTATTTTCGAGTTACATCGCCATGTCGGTCAGCATCAATTCATATTACAGCTGTAACAAAACGTCTTTTCGTTCGTCCGATACAGCTATGTCCAGGGCGAATGCTCGTGTTGTGTTGCCCCGCACAATATGAAGGGCGCAATCCTTTGGGGGGCATGATATCAGCTTCGCCGTGCAAGGCCCGACGCCCGGACGTCCCCTGAAGGGCGGCCGGGGTGGGTCGGCGAAGGATGGGTCGGTCTCCTGGGCGGCGCAGTCCCCCAATCCGGGGCAGCTGCCTTTGTCCTTGAGCCGGCGCATCGAGATCGTGCCGTCGCGGCAGGCTGCCGCGAAGCGGAGTTGGCCATGATCGAACCCAGTCTGGACCGGGGTCACGGGCGGAGCGCACGTCCCGGCACGACGCGCATCCTCCTCGTCGAGGACGATGCGGGCATGCAGCGCATCGTCTCGGACCACTTCGCCGACCACGACGTCGACGTCACCCCGGCGATCGACCGAGCGGAGGCGGAGAAGCGGCTTGCGGAAGGCACTTTCGATCTCGTCGTGCTCGACCTGAGACTGGGGTCGGAGAACGGGCTGGATCTCTTGCGCGACCTGCGCGCCAGGAGCGACCTGCCGGTGATCATCACTACCGGTCACCGCCGGGACGAGATCGACCGGGTGATCGGACTCGAACTCGGCGCGGACGATTACCTCGTCAAACCCTACGGTTTGCGTGAGCTGCTCGCCCGGGTGCGGGTGATCCTGCGGCGAGCCGAGGTCGTACCCATTCCAGCCCGGGCCCAGGAATCTCACCGGAGCCGCTTCGACGATTGGGTTCTCGACCGGCGTCGCCGGCGGCTCACCAACCCCGCGGGCGCGGATGTCGCCCTCAGCAAGGGCGAATACGCGCTGCTGGTGGCCTTCCTGGACGCCCCTCAGCGTCCACTTAGCCGCGAGCAGCTCCTTCAGGCCACCCGCGTCCACGAAGACGTGTTCGACCGCAGCATCGACGTCCAGATCTTGCGGCTACGCCGAAAGCTGGAGGCGGATCCCAGCACACCGCGCCTGATCGTCACCGAGCGCGGCGTCGGCTACGTCTTCGCCGCGCACGTCGAGAAACTGTAGCCGTGGCCCTGCCGCGCTTGGCCCGGTCCGCCGCCGCCGCTCTCGTGGCTGGCCTCGTGGGCAGCGCCCTGGCCGTCCTGCCGCCGTTCGCCCAGGAGCAGCCGGCCGGCGGCCGTCTTCCGGCCGAGGCTGTGGAGGCGTTGGACGTCATCACGCCGGTCCCGAGCAGCCTCGGGTCGGATCCGGACCGGATCGCACTCGGCCGGATGCTGTTCACCGACACCCGGCTGTCGCGCGGGGGCGACCGAGCCTGCATCACCTGCCACGACATCCGCAGCAACGGCGCGAGCGCGGTCGCGCGGAATCTCACCGCCGACGGCACGCCCGCCCCGCGCAACACGCCCACAGCCTTCAATGCGGCACTGAGCTTCCGCCTCGGCTGGGCGGGCGATATCCCGACCCTGCAGGACCAAGCCGAGCTCGCCCTGACGCGACCGGAATTCCTGGGCGGATCGTGGCCCGATATCTTTGCGGTGATCCGCGACGATCCGGCGCTCGCCGAGCCGTTCCGCGCCGCTTACGGCCGGGAGGCCGATCGGGAGGCCGTGATCGACGCGATCAACAGCTTCGAGCGCAGCCTGCTCACCCCCGACAGCCGCTTCGACCGGTGGCTGCGCGGCGACGCCCACGCCATCACCGAGGCGGAGCGGGCGGGCTTCGCCCTGTTCCGGGGCATCGGCTGCGCCGCCTGCCACCAGGGCGTCAATGTCGGCGGAAACCTGTTCGAGAAGGTCGGGATCTTCGTCACGATCCCCAACAAGGCCGCCGAGGTGCTCCGGGTCCCCAGCCTGCGCAACGTCGCGGTCACGGCCCCCTACTTCGACGATGGCGGCATCGCGACGCTACCCGAGGCGGTGCGGCTCATGGCGCGGGCCCAGCTCGGCCGGGAGCTGACGGCTTCGCAGACCGACGCGATCGTGGCGTTCCTCGGGACCCTGACCGGCTCTTACGCGGGACGCCCCCTCACGGCTCCGAACGCGCCCTCCGCGGTGCCGCAACGATGAGGCTGACCGCGCAGGCCGCTGTCCTCGGCGCGCTGCTGGCCGCGCTTCTCACGTGGCTGATGATCAACGGCAAAGGCGAGATGGACGCCGCCTACGTGCGGACCCAGCGAACGATCGACGCCATCGCCCTCGCGGAGTCCCGGATGCAGCACGACGTGCTCCGCGCCAGGACCGGGCTCCTGCGCAACTACGATCCGATCGTGGCCCACCTCCGGGACATGCGCGCGGCGCTGGCCGGCATGCGCGCGGCGAACGGGCTCGACGATGGCGAGATGCACGTTCTGGCCGAGGCGATCAGCCGGGAGGCGCAGATGGTCGAGCGCTTCAAGACCGGCAACGCCCTCGTGCAGAACTCGATCGCCTATTTCGACTCCCTCAGCGACCGCATGTCCGAGCCGGATATCGATCCCCGGCTCGCCCGCGCGGTCGCCGCCCTGCAGATACGGGTCTCGGAGCTTGCCCGGGACGCGAGCCCCGAGCGGCTCGACGCCATCCGCGCCCGGCTCGACGCCCTCGCTGCGGCCCCCTGGGGAGCGGACAGGGGTGCGGACATAGGCGCCATCGTCCTGCACGGCCATCAACTCCTGGATCTGCTGCCGCAGGTCGACACCATCACCCGCTCCCTTCCGGCAGCGTCGAGCGAGGCGGCGCGGCAAGCCTTGCTGGAGGCCCGCCGCGCCCTCAAGGACCGGCGGCAGGCCCGCGCGGACGGTTTCCGACTCGCCCTCTACGCGGCGGCCCTGGCGCTGCTCGCCCTGGTGGTTCGCGTCGGCTTCCTGATGCGGGCCGGCACCGTGATCCTGCGCCGGACGATCGTTTTCCAAGCCGTCGTGGCGCGGGCCACCAACCTGTTTCTCGCCAGCCAGCCCGACGAGATCGAAGGCCACATCGTCGATGCCATGGCCATCGTGGGCGAAGGAGCGGGGACGGACAATTGCTACGTCCTCATGCTCGACGGCACGGATGCGGTGCATCTCTGGAATCGGCCGGGGCATCGGGCGCCTTGCGGATGGCCAGATGCGCAACGGGCCCTGGTGCCCGAGATCACGGCCGCCCCGGAAGACTACATCTTCATCGAAACGGCGGACCGGCATGGCCCTCCGGCTTTGCTTCAAGCCCTCGCACGGCGTGGGGTCACCACATTCACGTGCGCGCGCATGCGTCGGCAGGGCAGAATCGTCGGCGTGCTGTGCTTCGAGCGCACCAGCAGCACCCTGCCGCCCTGGATGCGGCACTCGCGTGGCCTCCTGCAGGTCGTCGCCGACAGCTTCGGGGCCGCCCTGGAGCGGCAGCATGTCTGGGCGGAGCGCCGCGAGATCGAGGCGACCCTTCGGCGAGCGCAACGGCTCGAAGCGATCGGGATCTTCGCAAGCGGCGTGGCGCACAACATCAACAACGTGCTCAACGTGATGCTCGGCCATGCCGAGATCGCAGCGGACGCCCTGCCGGCCGATCCGCAACGGGCTCGCAAGCAGATCGATTTTCTGGTCCAGGCGGGTGGCCGCGCGCACGAGATCGCGGCGCAGATCCTCGATTACGGGCGGCGGGGCGGCGCCGCCCAGAGCACAAGCGCGGTGGATGCGATCGTGTCCGAGACGGTGGCGCAGATCCGAACCTCGACCGCCGACCCGACCACGATCCGCCTGACGGGGGCTGCCGAAGGCGCGGTCGTCGATGGCGAGCCGGCACAGCTGCAGCAGGTGGTCCACAACCTCATCCGTAACGCGATGCAGGCCTCCGAACCGGGCGCGGCGGTCGACGTGCAGCTCGCGCGCGTCCGGCTACCCGAGCGGCGAACCGTCTCCCACGGTGAGCTGCCAGAGGGCGAGTACGTCCGTATCCGCGTGGCCGATACCGGCCGCGGAATGGATGACGGGACGCTCGCGCGCATCTTCGAGCCCTTCTTCACCACCCGTCCGGCCGGAACCGGGCTCGGGCTCGCCACCGCCTTCGAGTTCGTCCAGGAGCAGGATGGGGCCTTCGACGTGCACAGCGCAGTGGGAGAGGGCAGCACGTTCGAGGTGTGGTTGCCCGTGATCCCGCAGGCAGAAACCGCCACCTCGGTCGCCGGCGCAACCGTCATGGTTGTCGGGGGCGTGCGCGCGGCTGTGCAGGAGGATGAGGAGACCCTCGCGGCCCTGGGCTACGAGCCCATCGGCTACACCGACACGGAAGCAGCGCTGGCGGCCCTGCGCGCGGAGCCCGAGCGCTTCGACCTGCTGATCGTCGAAAACAGGCCGTCGGGTCCGTTGGGTCTCGCCTTCGCCCGCCGGGCCGCCGCGATCGTGAACCGTCCGATCGTCCTCTCGCTCTCGGCCGCAGACACGGTGAGGCCGGAGGTCCTCTCAGCCGTCCCCATCGTCGATGTCGCGCGCCGACCCTGGCGCTCGACCGCGGTCGCGCTCACGCTGCGACGACATCTGGGATCCGAGATGCGGAGCGCACCGTCCCGGCGCGACGCCGCGAGAGCCAAGCGTTTTCAGAAGAGTACTTGATCAGAGACCCGGATCTACTGCTATTTCGGCTTGGTGGGTCCCCGCCGCTTCCCTGAGAGCCGCTTGCGAGCGCATTGCCATCGGGGACGGTATTAAGTCCGTGATCCGATGCGCTCACATCCACCGAACCGGGATTTATTTCGGCGGTAAACGCTCGAGCTGCAACCACCTTTGCAAGCAGACGGAAGCGCGGATGGCCTGCTTTCCGGCATCGACACCTTTTCTTTGGCCAGACCTAGCACAGTTGCGATTGATAATTTACGATATTGATCCGGTTTATACTTACGTCATACGGAATATAAGGGGTGGCCTAGAAACATTGCTGGCGAAACCAGTTTGATTCCCAATCAGTTACGCTTGAATGATGGGATTCGGTTTCCCGTCGCTCGGCCACGGACGTAGTCGAACTAGTGATCCTGGGCCGAGCTGGTTTCCTGGCGGTTGTCGAGCTTGCGCAATGCGGTGGCGATGTCCTGGAGGCTGGCATCGCCCTTGCGCAGGACGCGGTCGGCCTTCGACAACCGGTCGCGCTCCTCGGCCGTGACATCCCGGGCGCTGAGGACCACCACCGGGACGTCGGCGCAACCCGGCAGTCTTCTCAGACGGTCGAGGAACGAGAACCCGTCCATCACCGGCATGGTGAGGTCGAGGAGGATGAGGCGCGGCACGCCGAGCCCGACCTGATCCAGCGCCTCACGGCCGTCGCCGGCCTCGCGGACGCTCCAGCCGTTGCGTTCGAGGGCGGTCCGGAGACGGTGCCGCATGTCCGCATCGTCGTCGACCACCAGGACATCGCCGTCTGCGGCCCGGAACTGGTCCAGGATCGTCCGGAGACGTCCCCAGTCCACCGGCTTCGGCACGGCATCGACGGCTCCGAGCGAGGCGCTGAGCGTCGCGTCGGCGACGAAGCTCACCATGACCACCGGGATGCCGGCGGTTTCTGGGTCCGACTTGAGGGCCGCGAGCACAGACCAACCGTCCATGTCGGGCATCATCACGTCGAGGAGGATGGCGCGGGGCTTGAGCGACCGAGCGAGATCGAGGCCGGTGCGCCCGTCCCCAGCCGTGCGCACGGAGAACCGCTGGCGTTCGAGGAACCGGGTCATGAGCTCGCGCTGGGACGCCTCGTCGTCGATGACGAGCACCAAGTCCCCCGTGCGTTCGCCGTTCTCCGGCACCGCGTCCGGCCCGTCATCGACCGTCCGGTCCGGTGCTGCCGCCGGCACGCGCAGGGTGAAGCTCGTTCCCTCACCCGTCGCGCTCGTCACGGTGATGTCGCCGCCGAGCAGCTGAGCGAAGGCACGGCTGAGCGCCAGCCCGAGCCCGGTCCCGCCGTGGTTGCGCGTGGTGCTCTCGTCGGCCTGCGTGAACCGCTCGAACAGGCGGCCGACCTGCTCGGGGTTCATGCCGATGCCGGTATCCCGGACCGTGAACCGGAGCCAGTCGCCACGGGGGCCCGTCTCCCGTCCGGCTTCCAGGGTGATGGTGCCGCCCTCGGTGAACTTGGCCGCGTTGGAGAGCAGGTTGAACAGGCACTGGCGCAGCTTCACCGCGTCCGTGCGGGCTTGGCCCGCATCGTCGCCCACGTCGAGTACGAGGACGTTTCCCTTCTTCTTCACCAAGGCTTCGACCGTGGCGGCCGCGTCCGCGACGAAAGCGGCGACGTCGATGTCCTCGGGATAGAGCTCCATCTTCTCAGCCTCGACCTTCGACAGGTCGAGCACGTCGTTGATCAGCCCGAGGAGATGCTGGGCGTTCGACTTGATCTTGCCGAGATCCTTCAGGAGGCTCTCCTGCCCGAGTTCCTCCGCCTCCTCCTCCAGCATCTCGGAATAGCCGATCACGGCCGAGAGAGGGGTGCGGAGTTCATGGCTCATGTTGGCCAGGAACCGGCTCTTGGCCCGGCTGTGCTCCTCGGCGGCGTCCCGCGCCTCCTTGAGCGCGACCTCGAACGCGTGGCGCTCGGTGATATCCTCATGGACCCCTACCCACTCCCGAACCGTCCCGTCGGCATCACGCACCGGCACCGCCCGGGCCACGTAGCGGCGCCAGCCGGCTTCGGCGGTGCGCACGCGATGCTCGACGGTGTAGGGGGCCTCGTCACGCAGCGCCTGGGTCCAGGTCGCGACCGTCGCGGCGACGTCCTCGGGATGGATCGCCTCGGCCCATCCCGCGCCCATGTAGGTCTCCGGTGCCTGCCCGGTGATGGCGGCCCATCCCGCCTGCTCCTCGACGAAGCGCCCCGTGGCATCGGTCGTCCACATCACGCCGTTCACGGCCCGGACGGCGGAGCGGAAGCGCGCCTCACTGACGTGCAGGCGGCGCTGCACCCCGCGCTGGTCGAGCGAGGAGGCGATCATCGCCAGGAACAGGATGAGGAAGGTGACGCCCGCCACCGCCAAAGCGAGGTCGCGCTGGCCCGCCGCGAGGGTGGCCACGTGGGGCGCATGAGCGCCGGCCTCCTGCGCGGTGAAGGTCGCCGCGGCCATCCCGGTGTAGTGCATTCCGGCGACCGCCAACCCCATCACGCAGGCGGCCGCGAGCTTCTGCCAGGGCCGGTTGCGGCGAAAGGTGAGCCATAGCGCAGCGGTGGCAGCGGTGACCGCGATGGCGACCGACACCGCCACCACGGCCGGATCGTAGGCGAGGTTGCCGGGGACCCGCATGGCCGCCATTCCGGTGTAGTGCATCGCCGCGACGCCAAGGCCCATGAGCGGGCCGGCGACCAGCAGCGAACCCGCGCCCGTTCCCCTGCGTGCGACCCAAGCGAAGGCTCCGGCGGTGACGCCCACCGCGATCAGCAGGGATAGGAGGGTCAGTCCGAGATCGTAGGCGGCCACCATCCCCATTTCGAAGGCCAGCATGCCGACGAAATGCATCGACCAGATGCCGCCGCCCATCGCCACTGCGGCGCCGGCGCCCCAGGCCCAGCGGGGTCCGGCGTCGGGGCGCCGGACCCGCGCGCCGAGATCGAGGGCTGCGTACGAGGCGAAAATCGCGATGATGATGGAGAGTGCGACGAGGAGAGGATTGTATCCGGTGTGAACCATAGGACTTCCGGTGCGTGGGGGGCGGTCGTAGCACCGAACGACTGCGGTCTTCGGTCGATCTCCGAATCGTGAAGGCCCGCTTCCGGCGGGAGCGCTCGCCGCCGAACCGGATACGGATCCAGCGTCGGCGAACGTATCGGATCAAGGACTTGGAGCAGCTCCCGAGCGCAACGCGATAGGGAATGGCTCTCGCGCCGGTGGCTCGGCAGCGCCCGATCGCGTCTGCAGGCTTTGCCGCAGCCCCGGGCTACGTGACCACCGAGCGCAGCAGCGCTGGCAATTCGTCGAGGCCGACTTGGCCCTTGCGCAGGACGCTGTCGGCCTGCCCCGCCAGTCGCCGCCGGTCCTCGCCGTCGACGTCCTTGGCGGTCAGCACGACGACCGGGATCGAGCCCCATTCCGGCTTGGCCCGCAGGATGCTCAGGAAGGTGAAGCCGTCCATCTCGGGCATCATGAGGTCGAGCAGTACGAGGCACGGCCGCTCGGCGGCGACGGCGGCGAGCCCGACCTTTCCATTCTCGGCGGCGACGATCCGCCAGCCTTCCCGGGACAGCCTCGCCGCCATCCGGTCACGCGTGTCGTCATCGTCATCGATGACGAGCAACGGACCTTCATGGTCCTGGGGACGGAAGCGGTCCATCACGCCATGGAGTTCGTCCCAATCCACCGGCTTCTGCAGGTAGTCCGTGGCGCCGAGGGAGAACGCGAGGTTCCGCTCGCCCAGCACCGTCACCATGATGATCGGCGTGTTTCCGAGTTCGGTATCGCCACGGAGCGCACGGAGGACCGACCAGCCGTCCATCTGCGGCATGGTCACGTCGAGGAGGATGACCCGAGGCCGCAGGCGGTGGGCCATGTCCAAGCCCTCCCTGCCGTCGACGGCGGCCGCGACCTGGAACCCGTCGCGCTTGAGGAAGCGGGTCAGGAGATCGCGCGTTGCAGGATCGTCGTCCACGACGAGGACGACGCCCCGCCCGGATGCGTCATTGGACGGCGTCGGCCCGGTATCCTCGTCCACCTGAGGTGCGTCGTTCGTTCCGGCGATACGCGCCGGCACCGACACCGTGAAGGTCGTCCCACGCCCCGCCTCGCTGGCCACCGCGATGGTGCCGCCCAGCATGGATGCGAACGCCCGTGTGATGGAGAGGCCGAGCCCCGTCCCGCCGAACTTCCGCGTGGTCGAGGCGTCGGCCTGCGTGAACCGCTCGAACAGCCGTGCCTGCTGATCCGGGCTCATGCCGATTCCGGTGTCGCTCACCCGGAAGGTCAGCCAATCGACGCCGTCGCGTTCGCCCCGTTCCGCCGACAGGGTGATCCGTCCGCCTTCCGTGAACTTGGCTGCGTTGCTCAGGAGGTTGATCAGGCATTGGCGCAGCTTGGTCACGTCGGTGCGCGCGTCGCCGAGGTCGGCGGCGAGGTCCAAGGATAGGGCGTTCTCCTTGGCGGAAACGAGAGATTCCACCGTCGCCGCGACGTCGCGCACGATGGCGTCGACGGCAAAGTCCTCGACGTAGGTCTCCATGCGCTCGGCCTCGATCTTCGAGAGGTCGAGCACGTCGTTGATGAGCCCGAGGAGGTGGCGGGCGTTCGCTTCGATCTTGCGCATGTCGGGCAGCAGGTCGTCGTGGCCGCCGTCCTCCATCTCCTCCTGCAGCATTTCGGAGTAGCCGATCACCGCCGAAAGCGGCGTCCGAAGCTCGTGGCTCATGTTGGCGAGGAACTCGCTCTTGGCCCGGTTGGCCTCCTCCGCGGCCTGCTTGGCGGCAGCCAGATGTAGCTCGTCCCGCTTGCGTCCGTCGATGTCGGTCACCACCATGACGGCGCCGATGGAGCGACCGTCGATGTCGCGCATCTGCACAGCCGAGAATCCGACCCAGGCGCGGCTTCCATCACCGCGCTGGTAGTCCACCTCGAGATCCGCGCGCGGCTCGCCGTCCCGCGCCACCCGGGCCAGCGGCCATTCTTTGGGATCGACCCGGCGCCCGTCGGCGTGGAACCCGATCCAGCGTTCCGGCCGCTCGCCGGTCGTATCGTCAGCCACCTCGTGCCCGAGAATCGCTCCGGCGCGGGCGTTGTGACCGACGATGCGTCCGGACGGCGCCTCCGCAATGAGGACGCCGACGGGGAGCGTCTCCATCACCGTCCGCAGAGTAGCCTCGCCCGCCCGCATGCCCCGGCGCGCCTCGGCCTCGCCGGCTTCCGCCAGCCCGGCCGGTATGGTGCCGGCGAACAGCGAGGCGACGTGCAGGTCGAGGCCGGTGAAGGCATCGGGGTGGCTGGACTGGAGCTTCAGGACGCCGACGGCCTCGCCTCCGCGGAGGATCGGGACGCAGACGGCCGAGCGGGCGCCGAGCGCTTCGACGAGGTCTCGCCTGACCCGGGGATCGACGAGGAGGTCCGGGCAGAGGACCGGCTTGGCATTCATCAGGCAGTGGCCTGAGAGGCTGCCGGCGATCGGGACGCGCAGCCCCACGTGGGCGCCGAGCGCACCGCGTGCCGAGCGGTAGACCAGTTCGTCGCCCTCGCGCAGTTCGATCACCGCCCCTTCGGTTTGGGAGACCGCGGCCATGACGCCGCCCACAAGGGTATCGAGAATGACGTCGCGATCCCCGGCCGCCTGGGTCACGGCGGCCTGGGCGGCGATCAGCGCGTTCTGCTGATCGATCAGCGCGGCCTGGCCGGAGAGAAGGCCCTCGCGCTCGGCGACCGAGCGGCGCAGCTCCATCTGTGACATGACCTGTCCGGCGAGCGCGCGCAGGGCTGTCGCCTGCCGGTCCGTGAGACCGTCCGGTCGAGGAGCCAAGTCGATCACGCAGAGACTGCCGAGGCGCTGACCGTCGACGGCCTCCAACGGCGCGCCGGCGTAGAAGCGGAGGCTCGGTTCGCCGGTGACCAGTGGATTGTCTCGCGTGCGAGGGTCCAGCGACAGGTCCGGGATGACCAGAAGGTCCGGTGCACCCAAAACATGCGCGCAGATCGATTTGTCGAGGGATGTCTCGCACGAGGCAAACCCGGACTTTGCCTTGAACCACTGGCGGTCGCCCGCCACGAGGCTGACGAGCGCGACCGGGGCGGAGCAGATCAGCCGAGCCAGCTCGACGATATCGTCGAACCCCTTCTCGGGAGGCGTGTCGAGGATGTCATACTCGCGAAGCGCTTCCAGCCGGCGGGCGTCGCCGACATGAGGCGGGAGCGTACGGGTGTCGGTCATGGGCGGCTCGCTGTCGGGAACGGATGCGCTCGCCGACGCAAGGCCGCGATGTGACGGGATGCGGAGTTCGGGTGCCCCCGACAACACGGTGACCGCGCAGTGGTTGCTGGCCCGCCTCGGCCACGTCTCCGGGCGGCGCTTCCCGCACCGGGGTGTGACGCGACGCGTCGGATTCGAGCGCGGCGGTCCAAGCTCGTGCCGACGCGCTGACCGCCCTCGTCCCGCCGCGCGCAACGATTGCACCCACGGCGTCGTCGGTGTGATCGAAGCCCTGTTAGGGGGCTGCTGCCCCACGACAAATCCGGGCTCACGTCATGGCAATTGCGATGGGACCAAACCGCCAAGCCGGAGTTGTCGTCCGAACACGTCTCCCAAGGTACCCGGGAGCTCCTGATGCGGGAGCCGGATGCCGCTATCCAGATGGGGCCCGATGGCCGAGTCCGTTACGACGCACGTCCCCCGGCCTCGCGACATCCTGTCGACGGGGATCGATGGCCTCGACGAGATCCTCGATGGTGGGCTAACGCGCAGCCGCCTTTACTTGCTCGAAGGGACGCCCGGGACCGGCAAGACGACTGTCGGCCTTCAGTTCCTCCTCAACGGCGTCGCCCACGGGGAAAAGGGTCTCTACGTCACCCTTTCGGAAAGCGCCGACGAGCTTTCCTTCGCTGCCGGGACACACGGGTGGTCTCTGGACGGCATTGAGGTCTACGAACTCGTCAACGAACTCTGCCTCGACCCCGACAGCGAGCAATCCGTCCTACATCCGTCCGAGGTCGAACTCGGAGAAACCGTGCGCGAGGTGATCGACCGCGTCGACAGCCTCAAACCGCAGCGGGTCGTTTTCGACAGCCTGTCCGAGCTTCGCCTGCTGGCCCAGAACCCTCTCCGCTACCGGCGCCAGATCCTGGCCTTGAAGCAGATGTTCGCGTCCAGGAAATGCACGGTTCTCCTGCTCGATGATGGGACCGCTGACGTCCAACTCCACAGCATCGCCCACGGGGTGATCATGCTGGAGCAGATCCGGCGCGGTTTCGGCGCCGCACGCAGGCGTCTCAATGTCCTGAAGATGCGCGGCGTCAAGTTCCACGGCGGAATGCACGACTTCGTCCTGGATACCGGCGGCGTCGAAGTCTTCCCCAGCCTCGTTGCGAACGATCATGCCGCGAAGTTCGATATGACCCCGGCATCGACAGGCTCGCATGAGCTCGACCTTCTCCTGGGTGGAGGGCTAGCTCCCTCGACCAATACCCTGCTGCTCGGTCCCTCGGGGGTCGGGAAGACCACCACGGCGGTCCGCTGCATGCTGGAAGCGTTGGATCGCGGGGACAAGGCGACCTACTTCCTGTTCGACGAGGGTCGGCAGACCATGCTCACGCGCGCCAGGGCGCTGGGAATGGATCTCGACGCGCATCTTTCCAGCGGCAGGCTGGTCATCGACGAGATCGAGCCGGCCGAATTCTCGCCCGGTGAATTCGCCTGCCGGGTACGCGGCACCGTCGAGACGCGGGGCGCCAGCTTCGTCGTGTTCGACAGCCTGAACGCGTATATCCACGCCATGCCCGGCGAGGAACACCTCGTCCTGCAGATGCACGAACTCCTGAACTACCTGAACCAGAAGGGCGCAACGACCCTGCTGGTTCTCGGTCAGCACGGCGTGATCGGCGACGTCCGATCGGATATCGACCTCAGCTATCTCAGCGACGGCATCCTCCTGTTCCGGTACTTTGAGTCCAATGGCTCGGTTCGGACCGCTCTCTCGGTGGTGAAGAGCCGCGTCAACGCGCATGAGCGCACCATTCGGGAGCTCAAGCTCTCCCCCATCGGCCTGCAGGTCGGCGCCGCCCTGACCGATTTCCAAGGCATCCTGTCCGGCCTGCCGACCTACGACGGCAAGGTGGCGCTGATCCCCGGCGGCGACGCGGCGGAGGCGCCGTGATGCCGTCTCTCGACCCTGACGGGGAACGCGTCCTGATCCTTGCGCCGCGCGGACGCGACGCGATCGTCATGGCGCAGCTGCTGTACAAATCCGACGTCTTCACCACCGTCTGTGCCGATGGCGACGCATGGCTCGACGGCCTACGCACCTCCGTTGCGACGTCGATCGTGACGGAAGAGGCGCTTCTCGACGTCGATCCCACAGCGCTGAACGCGTGGGTCTCGTCCCAGCCGCCGTGGTCGGACTTCCCCTTCATCATGCTGGCGACGCGGCAGGCCGGACGACGCACCTCCTCGGCCGCCGCCATGATCGAACGCCTCGGCAACGTCGTCCTGCTGGAACGCCCGATCAACGCGGAAACGCTCCTCAGCGCGGTCTCCTCGGCCTTGCGAGTCCGCCGCCGCCAATACCAGGCTCGGCAGCATATCCGGGAACGCGAGGATGCCCAGCAGCGGCTGCGCATCGCGAACGAGACTTTGGAACGTCGTGTCGAGGAGCGTACGCGCGAGGTGGAAGCGGCGCGCGAGACCCTGGCCTTCGCGCTGGATTCCGCCGGCATGGGGTCGTGGGATCTCGATCTCGTCAACGATACGGCACGACGCTCGCGCCGACACGATGCGATCTTCGGCTACGACGTGCCGATTGCGTCGTGGGGCATGGCCGAGTTTCTGAACCACACCGTGCCGGAGGATCGGCTCTTGGTAGAGACCGCTTTCGCCACGGCGGTCGGGACTGGGACACTGGACATCGAATACCGGATGTCGCGGGCCGATGGCGCGATCCGTTGGATCGCGGCCAAGGGTCAGGTGGAGTATGGAAACGACGGACGCCCTGTCCGTATGGCTGGCATCGTCGTCGACCGGACCGATCAGCGAAACACCGAGGAGGCCCTGCGCCAGGCCCAGAAGATGGAAGCCATCGGGCAGCTGACCGGAGGCGTGGCGCACGATTTCAACAATCTGCTCACCGTCATCGTGGGCGGCCTCGACATGATGATCCGCAAGCCGGAGAACACCGAGCGCGTCGTCCGCCTGGCGGAAGCCGCGATGAATGCGGCGCGGCGCGGCGAGCAGCTCACCCAGCAACTCCTGGCGTTTTCGCGCAGGCAGATGCTGCGGCCCCAGACCATCAACCCGAACCGCCTCCTCACCGAGTTCAAGCCGCTGGCCGAGCGGGCGGTCGGCGGCGCACTGGAGCTCCGGTTGGATCTCGACGCCCTCATCGACCCGATCCGGATCGATCCGGCGCAGTTCGAGGCGGCGGTCCTGAACCTTGTGGTCAACGCGCGCGACGCGATGGAGGGGGGTGGCTCAAGGATCGTCGTGCGGAGCCGGAACCTGCACCTCGATACCGCGGCGGTTGCCGGCAAGGGCGTACCGCCGGGGGCCTACGTCGAAGTTTCTGTGATCGACCAGGGCAGCGGCATCACCCCCGAGACGATGGCTCGGGTGTTCGAACCGTTCTTCACGACGAAGGAGGTCGGGAAAGGAACAGGCCTCGGCCTGTCCCAGGTCTACGGCTTCACCCGCAGCGCAGGTGGATTCATCGGCATCGACACGGAGCTTGGTGTCGGCACCACGTTCCGCCTCCTATTCCCACGTTCGGCCGAGCCAGCCGGAGACGAGGTTGGCACCGGCGGCGGCACCCTCCCGCTTCGTCGGGCTACCGAAGGCGACACCGTGCTTCTGGTCGAGGATGACGAGCAGGTTCTCGGCATGGCCGTCGAAAGCCTCGAGGAACTCCACTACCGCGTGGTGGTGGCCCGCAACGCCGCCGAGGCCGTCGTCCACCTCCAGGGCGTCGAGCGGATCGACATCCTGTTCTCCGACGTGATGATGCCGGGCGGCATGAACGGCTCGCAGCTCGCCATCGAGGCGCAGCGCCTCCGGCCCGGCCTCAAGGTCCTCCTGACCTCGGGTTACGTGGCAAACCTCGAAGAGGGACAGGTGATCGGGCGCGGCGATCTTCCTGTCCTGAACAAACCATACCGGCGCGATGAACTAGCCCACTCACTCCGTCTCGTCCTCGGAGGAAAGCGTTGCTGAGGATCGTGACGACCTGATACTTTTATGATCGAGTTCGATCGCTGCGAATTTTTATTTCGTCGGATAATATTCTAATTCAACCAAACGCCTATACGAAAACCATAGGACTGACCCGTGGATCGACACGCCAACTTCGACTGCCGATCGCGGGCGCAGGCGTAAGGCCTGAGCCTACGTTCGAAACGGTACCCGTTCAGGTCGGTAACGAGGGACCCTCTGCAGGATCGGCGCGTTGGGCGAGATGATCGCTCAGCCGCCGCCTGCACCCGACCGTGCCCGCCTCGCTCTCACGGAGGCTGCCCTGACGACAGCAGACGGTCTTTGGCGCGCCGAGATGCGCCGAACCTATGGTCCGGAGGGCGTCTTGATGTACGCCTATGCCCCGGAGGGCCAGGGCGGGCTCGGGACACCGCTTCGGCGATCCTATGAAGCGCGTCGCGTCGCCGTCGCGCTATGGCGGCACGAGCGGCACCGAACCCAGCGATCGGCTTGAGCGAGCGGTTCGAACATCAAAGCGTTGATCCGGTCGATATTCGAGGGCGTATGATGGCTGAAACGGACGAACCCCACGCTGTGAGCCTCGTGCCGCCCACGGTGCAGAGCCGAAACGACGACGTGCCCGGAAAAAGGAAGGGGGGCGAGCCCGGGAACAAGGACGTGGTCAAAGATGCCGAAAGCCAACCGGACGATCTGGACCACGCCGCCGAGGACGGCTTGGCCTAGCTGTCCGTACGGCGGCTCGGCATCTCGCCAGCCGTGATCAACGCACCGGCGATCGCCACCATTCGCCGACCTTGATGGCGGGCTGCATCGAGGTCTTCCATCCGGGGTGGCTGATTCTTCGAACCCACGATGGTAGACGCGCCGTAGGGTGATCCCGCTTCGAGCATCACTTCGTCGGTGTAGCCGGTCGGCAGGATGACCATGCCCAGATGCGCCATCGGGGCATACAGCGACAGGGTGACGACTTCGGATCCACCATGCGGCCAGGATGCGGCTGCGAAGGCACCACCGACCTTGCCGGCCAACGACCCGCGTTTCCATTGTGGACCGAGCAGATCGAGGTAGTTCTTCAGTTCGGTCGCCATCGCTCCGAAGTAGCAGGGTGTGCCGAACAGGATTGCATCAGCCCACTCGGCATCCTCGTGCGTGGGAGCCTCGTACAGGCTGTTTTGTCGGGCGGCGCTCTCTGTCCACCCGTCGACTTTCGCCATGGAGGCCGCGTCGGCGACTTCGCGCGCTCTGCGTACACGCACGTCCGCGCCAGCATCCCGCGCAGCTTCCGCTGCGGCGCCTGCGAGCGCTTCCACGCTGCCACTGCGTGAGTAGTAGACGATCAACAGTCGGGTTGAGGTGGGAGTCGAATCGGTCACAGCACGCTCCTACGGGTTGGTGCCATGGGCCGGCGGTTGCGGGTCGGACGAGCGAGCGTCAGATCTGGCGGCAATTCCGCAGCCTGCTGAAGCCACGGCTCCACGGCCGGTGGTTCGATGCGACTTCACCATCGGGCCAGCCATCAGCACGGTCTGCCTGAGACTTGGGCCACCGATGATCCCGCAGACAAGCGGCGTGCTGGGACCGCCGCGCTGGCCGTATCGACTGGAAGGCCGTTCTGCCACCTAAGAACCTCGCTGATCCACGTTTGCGGATCCGAAGTAGCAACAGATGCTCTACCCAATAGGTCCGCGCCTGTGGCGCCATGGCGCCTAGGCCAGTCCGAGCACACGTAACCGATGCCGAACCTCGGCACCGGCTCTGTCGCTCTGACCTGCAGCACGATGGCAAATTGCCCTTGGATTGCAGGTCAGGGCCCGGCAAGGCACGGACCGTAAAATCCCTCGCTCGCTTCGGCTGATTTGTTAGTCGCATTCGCATGGCATCGTCGTATTTTACGAAACCATTTCGTTTCATCGCCAATATTTAATGCATTGACCGAACAACTTCCAAGTTGTCTGGGCGGCTGACGCGAGCACCTCGGTGATCGAACAGGAAGGAAGACAATCATGACGATGATGAACACGATGATTGTTGCCGCAGCTCTCACCGCTCTGCCGGTCGCAACGGCACAAGCGATGCCGATCGCGGCCGACCTAGGCGGCGCGGCTCCGGTTACCCGTGTCGCGGGCGGTTGCGGACCAGGCGCGTGGCGTGGTCCGTGGGGGCGTTGCCGGAACACCCCTTACTTCGGCCCTCTCCCGGGGGGCTGGTATCAGGTTCGTGCCGGGAACGGGTGCCCTCCGGGCTACTGGCGCGGCCCGTGGGGACACTGCCGGAATACGCCCTTCCATGGCCGGCTGCCGGGCGGCGGCTACCGATAAGAGGGCGCGGCACCGGCCTGCGGGGCGCAGGTCGGCTGGCCGGTTCTGCTGTTGTCGGGCGCGGCGCAGACGGCTGTCCGAGGGCGCAATGCACGCGCGAATCCCGATCGGCCGAGGGGGCATCCGCCCTTGAATGCCTCCCCAATTACGGCGCCGAAGGCGAGATCCGGTTTGGGGAGGGATAAAACCGGCGCTGAGTTCGTTAGGGCGCTACAAACCGCTTCGGTTAGGGATCAAAAATGCGCACGCTCATCCTCGCCTTCGGCCTCGTCGCCATCGCCGTCCCCGCCTCGGCACAAGCCCCGAAGCGCGGCAATGCGGATCTGCAGACCTATTGTGCGGGTGACGCCATCACGTTCTGCGCCGGCATCGACCCGAATAGCCCGCAGATGGACGCCTGCTTCAAGAAGAACATGAGCCAGATGTCACCGAATTGCCGCAGCGCGATCGATGCGTACAAGAGCGGCGGCGGCAAGTAATTTTATCGTCAAAATAGGTAATACCGAAAAAGCCGGGAGATCGATTTGTTTAGTCATATCATGGTCGGCAGCAACGATTTGGAGCGATCGAAAGCGTTCTACGATGCCCTCTTCGCTGCAAGCGGGGCCGGCTCCGGCGCAGAGGATGCGCTGGGACGCCTGATCTACACGCACAAAGGCGCACGCTTGATGATCAGCAAGCCGATCGACGGAAATTCCGCTTGTGGCGCGAATGGCGGCACCATCGGGTTCACCATGGATAGCCCGGAGCAGGCCAAAGCTTGGCATGATGCGGGCGTCGCGAACGGTGGCACTTCGGTGGAAGATCCGCCGGGTGAACGCCAAGGCGGCTCCGGCCGGTTGTACCTGGCGTATCTCCGCGACCCGGACGGCAACAAACTTTGTGCCCTCCACCGGATCGCAGGCTGAGACCCGTTCGTTTGGCGACGTAGGCGACTGTCCCGCCAACCCGTGCTCAGATCGGGCGGCGGGGCAGTGTCGGCGAAACCGTTATCGAGAGGCAGCCCATGTCGGTCGAGCCAGGCCAAACGTTATCGGACGAAGAGCTGGACCACCTCGCGCGCAAGCTGTTCGCCGAGGTTCGGGCCGAAAGTCCGGAGTCGAAGGCGGAAGCGGCCTTGAAGACCGCCGGCGAGGTGGCTGGAGAGGTCGTCCCGATCCTCCCGGATTGGCTCCTGGAGCCCAATGACGTTGCCGTCGAGCACGGCCGCGAAGACTGAAGCTCCTGACGGAACTATCGCTCGATTCTGCGTCTTCCTCCTTCACCAAATCAGGAGGAACTATGCCACGTATTGCTACGCTGACGGGCGCCGTCGCCATCCTCGCGCTGACCGCGACGACGTCCTTCGCGGCCCCGTGCAAGGTGGGCACGACCACCAGCGCCAATGGCCCTACGACCAAGGACACCAGCTCGAACGTCGAAGGTGGTTCGACCGCGAAGGTGACGCCAGGCGCCAAGGGTGAGTCGCCCGGTACGGTCGGCGCGATGAACAACGCCGGCGCCGGCACCATGGCGGACAAGGGCGAGAAGAAGGCCCCCCAGGGCCAGCCGGTGAAGCCGGGTGACGACAACTGCTGACGATTCCTGGTCCGTAGGCAATCCGCCTGCGGGCTTACCCCGCTCCAGCGATCGGCCATCTGATGGCCGTGCCGACGAGCGCGACGCTGACCTGGGCGACGATCGATCCAACGCACCGAGTCTGCGAAGGGCAGGGGGGGGCGCCGAACGTCGCAACGACGCCCGTTGCCGATTTAGTTGCCGTTCCGAATAGCGGCCAACCTTATAGCTCCTTGCCCTGATGCCGGGCTCTGAATAGCAACCAAGATTTTGTAAAACGGAGAAACACTCCGGATAGTCCTCTAAGCTGACGAGCAGCCTGCGCATGATGATTTGACCGGCCCAAGTCAACAGGTTGTTAACCATGTTGCAGCAGGATGCTCCTGGCGATCGGCTGGGGAGCTGAGCGCCAACGGAACGGAATCGCCGACGCGCTCGCATTAGGCCCGCTACGGGAACACCCGGGCGGGCTTTGCCTATTTCTGGGCCTTGAGTGCCCCGCACTCGTGCAGCATCATTGGACGCGCTGATGCGAGACATCCTTCGGCTCGGCCTTGCCAGCCGGGCTCCACGCGCGTGTCACGGGATTGCGCGCACCGACGCCTTATGACCCGTCGGGTGGCTTTGCGCGGGTTCGCTAAGCTGTTCCAGCTGCGCTGCCGGCGTGCTCTCGACCAGAAGCCGGATCATCGCGGATCGGCTGTCCAGCATCATGGCCGGTGGTTCTCCCACAAAGATTTGCCACGCTGCCACGAAGGCGGCCTGCGACATGTGGGTGAGCGCGTCCTCGCTCTGGGACATCGGCTCGGCCGGTACGATAGGCACGTCGATCATTCACTTAGTACGAGGCCGGGCCACACTGCGTTTCATGGGGGCTTTAGCAGGGTAAAGGTGCGTTTAACGGAACCGTCGACCGCTCGATATTTGTTTCCGGGAGCGAGTAGTCGTCCCCTCAGCCATGGGGCCTGCCCAGTGGGCCAGGTTCCTCAGAACGGAGCCGCGACGAGGCGATCCGTCGAGTGACCCTTAGGACGCCCCCGAAACGCGAAGGGATGGCCCCGATCACGGCCGCCACACCGCAATATTCGAGCGCCGCGGCAGAACGAGCCGCGAAGACGTCGGACCCCTGTTCGACGGTGCTATCACCGCAGGACCATGCGATCGAGATCGCATTGCGCCGTCCTATTTACGCGCCTGACAGCGCGTCCAGCGACGGCGGTTGGCGCATTCGCAGGGACGGCCGCCGGGGGTGCCGCGCCTGAAGGTGTCTCAGGCCTCGATGGCGCCAGGGGGCGAGATGATGCCCGGGCCGCTTGGGTCGATGTGACAGGATGATCACAGCGTTCGCGAGACGCCCACGCCTCAGTATTCCAACACATTGAGTGAGGGATCCATGATTGCACGTACTAGTTGCAACATGGAAGGAGATCCCCATGCAGGCATCCGAATGCTGCATCTTCCGCGTGACGGTCGCGGCGAGCCTCGGCTGGCTCATCGCACTCACCCTGATGTGGAAACACGGCGTGCTGGCTGCGCTGCTCGTCAGCCCATTGGTCGGAACGGCGGCAGCGATTGCGGCTATGACGCTGTTTTGGTTTGCGAGCCTGTTCGTCTCGTGCGAGCCGATAGGGCCACGCGCTTTTGACGCCGACCGGTGACGAGACCTGATCGAAACCTGGTGCCGAGTCGTTCTTCTCGCGCCTGCGCAGCGGCGACGGTAGCGCGGATGACGGACCGTCGATGGTGGCCTCCACCGTCTTCCCCCTGACGCCCCCCAGAGCCGGCTGCAACTGAGCGTTGCAGCCGCGGAGAGCTACGGGCGGCGTGACGCGGCGCAGCCTTGCGGCTCTCGACGAACGCGGCCGAATCCGACGATCGGGTCAACGTTACGGTCGCGACGGATGTCCGCGACCAGGCCTGATCATGTCGCGGGCCATCCATACGCAACCGGATGGAGGGCAGGGCGAAGCGGGCACCGTGCCGGGGCCACCGGGCGGAGCCGAAACCGGCACAGGCTAAGGTCAGCGCGCCCTGCCGGACGAATTCTTGAACCCGTCCGGCCGTGCCGGCATGCAGTCGCCGCTACGGCTCGGACCAGATCGGTCCCGTTCTTCAGCCGTGGCACTGGATTTCATCGGGCTCAGTGCGGAGAGAGGTATTTGATCACGGCGGCGACCACGGCGATCAGCGTCCCGCCCGCAATCGGCGCGAACAAGCCGAGGATCGAGATCAGGATGATGAGCGTGACGGCAGCGTTCTCGGCCCGCTTCGCATCCCGTGAGGGTTTGCGCGGCGGCTCCCACCGGGGCGGGACAGATCGCTGATCGGGAGGGACGAACATCTGCCTCCATGATGCGCACAGCCAGAAATCATCTCGATGCTATGCTCAATTGGCGAGGCTGTCACCGCGTCGATCGTCCGCAGCCGACCCGAATAAGTCGAATTTGATGTAAATGGCGAACCGCCCGCGAAGGATCCTGGGCCTATACTGGACGTGGCCCTGCGTTGAGTGATCCCATGGACAATCAAAGATCGGCTCGTCGTGTCTCCATCAATATGATGGGACGCATCACCGTGCCCGATGAGGCGGCAATTCCCTGCGTGATCCATGACATCTCGAAATGGGGCGTTCGGGTCCGGCTCGACGGTACGGAGCGCATCCCGGACAAGTTCACACTGATATTCGATGCCACCGAGAAGGTGATCGGGTGCGAGACCGTTTGGAAAAGCTCGGATGAGATCGGCGCCCTGACCGACCTGATGGAATGACCGGCGACCCGCCCCCTGCGTCGGTCAATCTCAGGCGCTCGATGCTGATCGAACCTTGGCCATAGAGAAGGATCTAAAGCATCTTTTCGCTGCAGATCTTGTCGTTAACCACTCGTTAACGGTTTCGCCATAGTGGTTAATGGACGGTCGGTGGAGGTGGTCTGCCGCGCATGTCGGGCGAGCCTCCGATGATTCTCTTGATAGCGGCCGCGATCGGTAGCGGTCTGGTGACGGCCATCGTCCTCGCGCCGCTGAGCCCCCTGGCGGCGCTCCTCACGGCGCCGCTAGTCGCCAGCGTCGCGACCGGGCTTGCGTGCCTTCTCATCGGGTGGCGCAGTGCCCGCGCCGGCGGCGATGTAACGGTCCTCGACGAACAGGCGGACGCGATGGTGGCGGCCCTCCGGGCGGCTGCCGACCATGCCAAGGCCGTGTCGCCCATATCGGCGAATACGTCGTCGCGTCGCAACAAGGTCGCGTAGAGGTCCGGTTTGATTACTACAGGACCGCGGACCGCGCGGCCTTCACCTTGCTGCCGGCCTGGGCCAGGTGTCACAAGCGCGAAGAGATATTCTGGACACGGCTCGGTTTCGAGGGGCCGCCGGCCCTGGAACGCAATCCGCAAGCTCGTCGGCGGCGGCGATGTACGTTTAGGGACGGTGGTGGTCCAGCGCAGGAACGGCCAACCCGTTCCGTTCGGACGTCTTGAATCAGCCCGGATCTGCCTCCTTGCGCGGCCGGCTGTGACGCGTTTCGGCTCGACAACGCGGCGCGGATCGGCACGTGCGAGTACGTTCGGCGGCCTGCTGGCCTTACAAATGTCTCGCGGGCATCCGAAGATCGACGGCCGGAACGCGGGATCGGGAACGAAGGGGAGGATGCGCCCACCCTGGCGGAGGGCACCGAAGTTCGCGCGTTTGAAGCATCGGCGGCCGCGCTGCGGGGCTCGTGGAGTGGCCCGCCACTCAGACGCCCATGCGCGTCATCGAAGACCGTGCGCGAGCCGCCAAAAACAGCCATGCTGCCGTGGAACGAGATGTGGCCCCGTTGGATCGTCGCTTGAAGTTCCCGATGTCAGATGCGCTGTTCTCGCCCGCCTTCGAGCGCAATGCCCCATCGATCGTCGAAGTCCTGAAGCGCGTTGTTCCGCCGAGCGGCCTCGTTCTGGAGATCGCAAGCGGATCGGGCGAGCACGCCGTTCACTTCGCTCGTGCGATGCCCACCCTCGACTGGCAGCCCAGTGATCCGGACGAGGCGGCGCGGCGCAGCATCGTCGCCCATGCGTTTGCTTCGGGACTCTCGAACCTCCGGTCCCCGATGGCGCTCGACGCGGCCCGGCAGCCATGGCCGATAGCCAAGGCCGACGCGATCGTCGCGATCAACATGATCCATATCGCGCCCTGGGACGCGACCATCGGGCTGATGGCCGGTGCGGGCGCGACGCTACCTGCGGGTGGAATCCTCTATCTCTATGGCCCGTTTCGGGAGAATGATGCCCACACCGCGCCGAGCAACGCCGCCTTCGACGAGAGCTTGCGCATGCGGAACCCCTCTTGGGGTGTGCGTGACATCGAGGCTGTTGCAGCTGCCGCCGACAGGCACGGCTTCCGTCTCTCTGAGCGCGTCGCGATGCCCGCCAACAATCTCAGCCTGATCTTCCGCAAGCTGGATCGCCCCTCCGCGAACGGTGGCGGATCTGCGCGATGACGGCTTCCGCCTCGACGAGCGCGGTCGTCATCGGTGCCTCGGGAGGGATAGGCCAGGCTCTCGTGTGCGCCCTCGCGGCGAACCAAGCCTACGGCTCGGTCTTCGCGCTCTCCCGCTCGAAGCCGTTAGCACCGAATGGCGTCCGCACCGTTGCGATCGACCTCGGTGACGAGGCCACGATCGCTGCGGCTGCGGAAAGCATCGGTGCGGCCGGACCTGTCGGCTTGGTCATCGTCGCAACCGGACTCCTTCATCAAGACGGCGTTTTGCCTGAGAAAACATTCAAGGCGCTCGATCCCGCCGCGATGGCGACCGTCTTTTCGGTCAACACGATCGGCCCGGCGCTCGTGGCGAAGCATTTCGTGCCTTTGCTGGCGCGCCGGGGACGCTGCGTGTTTGCGGCCTTGTCGGCGCGGGTCGGATCCATCGAGGACAACCGTTTGGGCGGCTGGTACTCCTACCGCGCGTCGAAAGCGGCGTTGAACCAGATCCTGCGGACGCTTGCGATCGAAGTGGCTCGCACCCGGCCGGAGGCACTCGTCGTCGGCCTGCATCCGGGGACGGTCGCTTCCGAGTTGTCGCGGCCTTTTCGGTCGGATCCCAACGCCCACGGCGTCGTTCAGCCCGACGTGAGCGCGGCTCATCTCCTCCGCGTGCTCGATAGCCTCGCGGCAAAGGACACCGGAGGCGTCTTCGCCTGGGACGGCACGCGGATCCCAGCCTGAACGCGGTACCGACCGAGATGCGCCCGGTGGTGGCCAACTGCTGGGCCGGCAAACGCTGCTTGCAACCCCTCGATAGCGATATCCGTCGACCGCTCAGCACACATTACAGCAATCGAGGACGGATATAATAGAGTCGCAAATCGAGCTTTACGGAAGATCTTTGCGGCGCGCGGCGACTCGCCGGTTCGAGGGCATGAGCTATAGTCGATTGTCCTCTGAGATCTTCGGCGACGGACTAAAACTTCAGCGTCAAACGCCCCGCCTCCACACGCCCGACAGTGTCCGCCACGCCGGTGCCAGCACGAAGCCCGTGAGCGGGATCAACAATCCGCCGACCGCCAACCCGATCAGGCCCGACGCCATCGCGGTAACGAGCCATTCGACGATGCCCGCGGCGAACGGGACGGATGAGGCTGCGCCGACCGCGGCCTGATGCGCGGTGTGTGCCGGGGCCGACAGGCCGTAGGCCTCCATCCCGTGCATCAGGATCCCGCCACCGACCCAGATCATCGCCGCCGTGCCGACGACGGCAAGGATCTTGAGCAGGATCGGCATGCCATAAACTACCCCGCGTCCGAGACCACGGACGAGACTTCCGAACGGCGGTCCCGCCGCGCTGCCAGCGAGGGCAAGGCCTGCGTCGTCGGCCTTCACGATGAGCGCCACCACGCCGTAGACCCCCACGGTGATGCCGAGAGCGACGATGGCCAGGACGGCCGCCCGCATCCAGAAGGTGCCCTCCGGCAGCGCGGCCAGGGTGATGGCCATGATCTCGGCCGACAGGATGAAGTCGGTCTTGATCGCGCTCGCGACGCGGCTGTCTTCCCGGGCCTGGTCGCTCCCTGCGTCGCCCGGGCCTTCCGCGTCGTGGCCGTGCGCATGATGAGGAAAGAGGGCCTCGTAGACCTTCTCGGTGCCCTCGTAGCAGAGATACGCGCCGCCCAGCATCAGGAGCGGCGTGATCGCCCAAGGCGCGAAGGCACTGAGTGCGAGGGCACCGGGCAACAGGAACAGGAGCTTGTTCCGGAGCGATCCCAGGGCGATCTTGCCGACGATCGGCAGCTCGCGTTCTGCCGCGAAGCCGACGACGTAGCGCGGCGTGACCGCGGCATCGTCGATGACGACGCCGGCCGCCTTCGTTCCGGCCCTCGCGGCCTGCCCCGCTACGTCGTCGAGGGATGCCGCCGCCGCCCTGACCATGAACGCGACATCGTCCAGCAGGGCGATCAATCCAACGCTCACAGGTCTTCCCTCGTCAAAGATCGGTCCGCCAGACAGACGAACCGCGACCGGATTTGATCCGTCACACAGGGAGGTCGGTGCGACAAGGCCGCCGGAGGCGCCGACCCGGGACCTGACAGGCTCGGGATCCGATTCGCGCGCTATCGATCGGATGCGACGCGGCTCTCAAGACGCCGGGGGCGCATCGATCCGCCGAACGGTCGAACCTGAGGCGGCCGCGTCGGTTGTCCGAACCGCCGGGTCACTCGGCGGGCTGAGGTGCGGAGCGGTCGTCGTGCTCCCGGAAAGCGGCAGGCTTACCCAGGAGGCGCTCGAAGGCGACGTAAAAGGTCGGCGTCACGAACAGGGTGATGAAGGTCGCCACCAAGAGGCCGCCGATCACCACGGTGCCCATCGAGACCCGGGCGTTGGCCCCGGCGCCGCTGGCGATGGCAAGCGGCACCGAGCCCATGATGAACGCGAATGAGGTCATCAGGATCGGGCGCATGCGCAGGCGCGCTGCATCCTGGGCGGCCTTGAGCACGTCCTCGCCCTGCTTGCGCAGATCCTCCGCGAACGCCACGAGCAGGATCGAGTTCTTGGCCGCCAGCCCGACCAGGAGCAGGAGACCGACCTGCCCGAAGATGTCGAGGGCGAGCCCCCGGATGGCCAGGAAGCCCACCGCGCCGAAGATCGCGATCGGCGTGCCGAGCAGGATCACGAAGGGCAGGCGCAGGGACTCGTACTGCCCGGCCAGCAGCAGGAAGATCATCAGCGTGCCGAGGCCGAAGATCAGAGGCGCGTAGCCGCCGGCGATCTTCTCCTGGTAGGCGACGTCGGTCCATTCCACCGCGTAGGTGGACGGCAGCTTGGAATCGGCCAGGGCTTCGATCGCCGCGATGGCGGTGCCTGAACTGGCGTTGGCCGCGGTGTCCACGGCGATCTCGATGGTGGGATAGGTGTTGTAGGACAGGACAGCGGTCGGGCCGGTGACGAAGTGCGTCTGGATCAGCGAACCGACGCGGACAGGCTCGCCGCGGTTGTTGAGCACGGTGAGCGCCTCGACATCCTCGATCGTCCGGCGGCCCGAGGCCTCGCTCTGCACGTAGACCTGATAGACGTAGCCGAAGCGGTTGAATAGGTTGACGAAGCTCGAGCCGACATAGGTCCCCAGCGCGTCGAACAGGTTCTGGAGCGGCACACCGAGCTGCTCGGCCTTGGCTCGGTCGATCTCCAGGCGCATCTGCGGGACGCCGTAGCTGGTCGTGGGGATCGCACGGCCGACCGAGGGCAGCTTCTCCATCTCAGCGATGAAGCGTTGTGCAGCCTCCGCGAGCTTGAGCCCACCGGAACCGCTGCGGTCCTGCAGTTCCAGGGTAAGGCCGCTGCGCGAGCCGAGCCCGGGGAGGGGCGAGGGGTTCACCACCCGGATCTGACCATCGGGGTCGTGCTTGAAGCGCTTCTGCACCGTGGCGATGACATCGGTGACGCTCTGGTTGCGCTCGCCCCAGGGCTTCAGCGTCGGGATCTGGAACCCGTAGAACGGCGCGATCGCGTCCGCGAGGATGCTGCGGCCGGTCACCCCGATCGTGTGCTCCACGCTCGGGATCTCGCGCAGGGCTTCGCCGACACGGTCGACCATCTTATCGGTGCGGGCCACGGAGGCGCCCTTCGGCAAGACCACGTCGGCGAAGAAGTAGCCCTGGTCCTCGTCCGGCACGAAGCCGGAGGGCCGCTGCATCGTCATCCACACGGTCACGGCGGCGAAGAGCACGAACACGATGGCGACGAGGGCGATGTGGCCGGTCAGCCAGCCGATCGCAGCCACGAGGCGGCGGCTCGCGCCCTCCAGACCGGCGTTGAACCAGCGCAGGGGTGCCCGCCAGCGGCTCTCATCCTTGGCGTCCGCCTCACGGTGCTTGAGGATCAGCCCACACAGGGCCGGGGTCAGAGTCAGCGAAACCACCGCCGAGATCATCACCGAGATGGCGATGGTCAGCGCGAACTGGTTGTACAGCTTGCCGGTGAGGCCGGGGATGAAGGCCACCGGTACGAACAGGGCGGCCAGGACCAGGGTGGTGGCGATGACGGGGCCGGCAACCTCGGTCACGGCCTCCCGCGAAGCGGCTGGGGGGGCCATGCCCTCGTCCATCAGGCGCTCGGTGTTCTCGACCACGATGATCGCATCATCGACCACGAGACCCACGGCCAGCACCATGCCGAGCAGGCTCAACGTGTTGAACGAGAAGCCGAGCAGGGCCATCGGCCCGAAGGTCCCGACCAGCGCCACCGGCACCGCGATGGCCGGGATCAGGGTCGCCCGCCAGTTCTGGAGGAACAGGTAGGTGACGATCACCACCAGGACGAGCGCCTCGAACAGGGTACGCACGACCTCGAAGATCGCCTCCTTGACGAATTCCGTACGGTCGAGTGCGATCTTGTATTTGAGGCCCGGCGGGAAGCGCTTGGCGAGGTCCACCATCGTGGCACGGGCGCCGTCCATCACCTGAACCGCGTTGGCGTCCGGATTCTGATAGAGCCCGAGCGTGGCCGAGGCTGCCCCGTCGAAGCTCGAGCGGACGCCGTATTGTTCGGAGCCGAGCTCGACCCGTGCCACGTCGCGGATGCGGACCACGGAGCCGTCCGGGTTCGCACGCAGAAGGATGTTGCCGAATTCCTCGGGCTTTCTCATGCGCCCCTGGGTCACGAGTTGCAGCTCGAAGGCGGTCGCCTGATCGACCGGCGGTTTGCCGAGCGTGCCCGTGGTGATCTGCGCGTTCTGCTGCGTGATGGCGGTCGTGACCGTGCCCGGGCTGATGCCGAGGGCCTCCATCTTCAACGGATCGAGCCAGATCCGCATGGCGTAGCGCTTGTTGGAAAAGTTGACGATGCGGCCCATACCCTGGACCCGGCGCAGCGGCTTGATCACCTGCGTCTCGGCCCAGTTGGCCAGGAACAGCTCGTCGTAGGGCGCCCCGTCCTCAGCGTAGAGGACGATGTTGCCGAGCCGCTGGCGTGAGCTCTTCGTGATCTCCAAACCTTGGGCGTTGACCGAGGGCGGAAGCTTGGCCTCCGCCCGGTTGGCGCGGGTCAGCACTTCGGCGGCCGCGGCATCGAGGTCCGAGCCGACCTCGAAGGTCGCGTCCATGCTGACGCTGCCGTCGGTGTTGCTGGTCGAGTTGATGTAGAGCAGGTTCTGAGCGCCGTTGATCTCCTGCTCCAATGGGATCGCGATGGCCTCGTAGGCCTGCTGGGCGCTGGCCCCCGGATAGGTCGCCTGGATGTTGATAATCGGTGGGGCGATCTCGGGAAACTGAGCGATCGGCAAGGTCAGGCCGGCGACCGCGCCGATCAGCGTGATCAGTACGGAGATGACGCCGGCCAGGACCGGCCGATCGACGAAGCGGGCGAACATGCGGGATCGTGACTTCCGGTCGTGCGCCGCCGACGTGGAGGCCGCGTTGCAACGTCTGGCCGATGAGCGTGTTCCTCTGCCGCCGGGCGCTCGCTATCGCGGAGGGCCGAGCCTCGGGTCTTGGGAGCGTCAGTGGTGCGGACAGCAGTCAAGGTTGGTGTGGGGCGGGCTGATCGTCCTGGCGGGCGCAGGGGGCTGGTACGCGGCAGGGCGTCCCACGCCGGAGCGGATGGTCGCGGCGCTCCCGTTCACCGGCGGCGACACGGCGACCGAACCGGCCGAGCCGCCGCTGGACGTCCGGGTCATCACCGTGCGCAAGGTGAAGGTCCCGATCGCCTTCACGTATACCGGAACGATCATTTCCCAGCAGGATGCCACGTTGCAGGCGCGGGTGACCGGCAACGTGACGGAGCGCCCGTTCGAGCCGGGGGGCCACGTCAAGAAAGGGCAGGTGCTCTTCCATATTGATCCGAGGCCCTTCGAGGTGGCGCTGCAGACCGCCAAGTCGCAGCAGGCCCAGGCCCAGGCCCAGCTCACCTTCGCCCAGGCGGAGGTGGACCGCACTGAGACGCTCGCCGACAAGGGCTACGCCACCGAGCAGCGGTTTCAGCAGCTCCAGGCGAACCGGACCTCGGCGGTCGCACAGGTCCAGGGGGCGGAGGCCGCCATCGCCCGGCAGAACCTCAATCTGGATTACGCGGTCGTGAACGCCCCCTTCGACGGGCGCGCCAGCCTGTCCACCATCAACCCGGGCGATCTCGTCATCGAGAACCAGACCCAGTTGGTCTCCGTGGTCCAGCTCGATCCCATCGACATCCAGATGGCCCTGTCCTCGGAGGATTCAGAAGCGGTCCGGGCGGCGATGCGGGATGGGGGCGTCACCGTGTCGGTCCTCGGCGAGGACGGGAAGCCAGTGCGTGAGGCCAAGATTTACCAGCTCGACAACCGGTTCGATCCCCGGACGGCGCGCCGCCTCGTCCGGGCTCTGATGCCGAACGACGACGAGCGCTTCCTGCCGGGCCAGTTCGTCCGCGCCAGTATCCGGACGGGCACGAAGGAAAGGCTGCTGGTGCCGACCGCCGCCCTCGACTCGCAGCTGGCCCAACAGATCGTCTACACGGTCGACGCGGGCGGTAAGATTCAGCAGAAGCCCGTGACGACGGGAGACACCTACGGCGAGAACACGGCGATCCTGGACGGGCTCGCGGATGGCGACCAGGTGGTCGTCGATCACCTGCAGGAGATGCGGCAAGACTTGAAAGTCGTCGCCCAGTCGGCGGGGGAGGTCGAACCCGACCGGAAGCCCGGACACGGGGACGCGGCCGCCTCAGGCGAGCCCGGGTAAGCCTAGCTGGCCACGCGGTCCATTTTCGCGCCACGTCGAGATTCTGTCGTCACGGGACGAGTTCTGCATGTCGAAGCTTCACTTGGCCCTCGCAAGCCTACTATTGATCGTTGGCAGCCTGCCCGCGACTGCGCGCACGGCCGAGTGCCGGGTCACCCGCGACGCCTACGCGTCGCTGAAGCAGGGGACGCACTACGATCAGGCGGTGAAAATCCTCGGCTGCCCGGGCCGTCGAGTGACCCACATGGAGATCGGCACCGTTCAGCGGGCGACGTATTCCTGGCGTGGAACCGGCCGCACCGGCGCCAACCTGAACCTGTCCTTCCGCAATGGTCGGCTCACGAGCAAGTCGCAGCTCGGCCTCAACTGAGAGCGACCGACCCGTTCCAGCGTCCGGCGCCAATCGATGGGATCGACGGGGGCGCGCATGCGCATGCGGGTCAGGCACGTCTTAAGGTCGGAAAGATCGCGCAGAACACGCTTGGTCGTTCACCTCTGAGGGTGAATCGGAGCGATTGGAGTCGGTTGATCGCCTCCCCGCCAGTCCTGGTGGTGGCGCGGACAACGGCCGATCCGCGGCCCGCGCGCGTCAGAACCCGTATTTCCGCTTGCTACGACCGAAAGGCCACGGCGGGACAGGCTGAGGTTTGAGCCAGGGCGACGAAGCACTCCGCGCGACCGAACACGCACTTTTTCGCAAAAACGATCCGGGTGGCTAACAGTTCAGCCACCCGGATGGTTAGATCCGTCACGCTTTCGAACACCAGGCCAATCTAAGCTTCGCCGCCGCCTATCACGCGTCGGATATCAGCGATGGAAATCGCCAGTTCGCGGAAATCCAACCGCGGCGCTTACGAGCAACCGGTCGTGGACCCGCAGGTGTCGCACTTCAGGCAGGTGCCGTTGCGGACCAGCGTGAAGTTGGCGCATTCCGGGCATGCCTCGCCGACGTAGCCCTTCATCTTCGCCTCGGCCCGCCGGTCGGCGACGGTACGTTCCACTTTGGTGAAGGGGAGCGTGTCGGCGATCGTCTCGGTCTGCCGGGCCACCCCCGGCTCGGATTTGAGTGCCGAGGTGCCATGGATCGCATGGACGGTCCCGCCGGCCGGAGAGGTCTGGCCGGTACTTCCGGCACCGACGCCGACCGTGCCGCCGGCCGGGCCGCCTTGGATCAGGGTGAGGCGGTCGGCCGAGCCGCGCAGCAGGCCGCGCGATACGACCGAGGAGGCCGGTGCAGGCTTGGACCCGTCGCGCGTGGTGTCGCCGGCCTCGCCGCCGCCGAGCACCGTGCCGCCGATCTCGGCTGGGCTGACATGGGCAAGGTCGGCGCGACCGAGATAGGACACGGCCAGCTCGCGGAACACGTAGTCGAGGAGCGAGGTCGCGTTCTTGATCGCGTCGTTGCCCTGAACGAAGCCGGCCGGCTCAAACCGGGTGAAGGTGAACGCTTCGACATACTCCTCCAGCGGCACGCCGTACTGGAGCCCGAGCGAGATCGCGATGGCGAAGTTGTTCATCAGGCTCCGGAAGGTCGCGCCCTCCTTGTGCATGTCGATGAATATCTCGCCGAGGCGGCCATCGTCGTACTCGCCGGTGCGCAAGTAGACCTTGTGCCCGCCGACAACCGCCTTCTGCGTGTAGCCCTTGCGCCGGGCCGGCAGCTTCTCGCGGGACCGGATGTGCTCGACCCGCTCGATCACCCGCTCGACGATCTTCTCGGCGATCTGAGCGGCCTTGGCGGCGGCGGGGGCCTGGATCAGCGTCTCCAGGGCGTCATCCGCCTCGTCGTCCTCGTCGACGATGAGGGCGGCGTTGAGCGGCTGCGACAGCTTCGAGCCGTCGCGGTAGAGGGCGTTCGCCTTCAGCGCCAGGGTCCACGACAGGCGGTAGGCCGCCTTGCAATCCTCGACCGTGGCGTCGTTGGGCATGTTGATCGTCTTGGAGATCGCCCCCGAGATGAACGGCTGGGCCGCCGCCATCATGCGGATGTGGCTCTCCACGGACAGGTAGCGCTTGCCGATGCGGCCGCACGGGTTGGCGCAGTCGAACACCGGGTAGTGCTCACGCTTGAGGCCCGGCGCCCCTTCGAGCGTCATCGCCCCACAGATATGGGTGTTGGCGACTTCGATGTCCTTCTTGGTGAAGCCGAGGAACGGCAGCAGTTCGAAGGTCGGGTCCGAGAGCTTCTCGGCCGGGACCTTGAGGGTGTGGATCAGGAACTCGTCGCCCAGCGTCCAGCGGTTGAACACGAACTTGATGTCGAAGGCCGACTTCAGGCCCTTCTCGATCGCGGAGATCTTGTCGTCGGTGAAGCCCTTGGCCCGGAGGGTCGTCGGGTTGATCGCGGGGGCCTGGCCCATGGAGCCGTGGCCCACTGCGTAGGCCTCGATCTCGGCGATCTCGGATTCGCGGTAGCCCAGCGCCCGCAGCGCATCCGGCGCTGCCTGGTTGATGATCTTGAAGTAACCGCCGCCGGCGAGTTTCTTGAACTTAACCAGGGCGAAATCGGGCTCGATGCCGGTGGTGTCGCAATCCATCACGAGGCCGATCGTGCCCGTTGGCGCGATGACGGTCGTCTGGGCGTTGCGGTAGCCGTGGGTCTCGCCAAGCTGGAGCGCCCGGTCCCAAGCCGCGCGGGCATGGGCGCCGAGGTTGTCCTGCGGGATGTTGGCGTGGTCCAGCGGCACCGGCGCGATGCTCAGGAACTCGTAGCCCTCCGCCTCGCCGTGGGCTGCGCGGCGGTGGTTGCGGATCACCTTCAGCATCGCGTCGGCGTTGTCGTCGTAGGCCTGAAACGGGCCCAGCTCGGCCGCCATCTCGGCGGACGTGGCATAGGCCACGCCGGTCATGATCGCTGTCAGCGCACCGGCCAGGGCGCGGCCCTCATGGGAGTCGTAGGGGAGGCCCATGGTCATCAGCAGGCCGCCGATGTTGGCGTAGCCGAGGCCGAGCGTCCGGTACCGGAACGACAGCTCCGCAATCTCCTTCGACGGGAACTGCGCCATCATCACGGAGATCTCGAGCACCACCGTCCAGAGGCGGTTCAGGTGCTCGAACGCCTCGACATCGAAGCGCTTGGCCTGCCGGTCGTACATCGTCAGCAGGTTGGCCGAGGCCAGATTGCAGGCGGTGTCGTCCAGGAACATGTACTCCGAGCACGGGTTCGAGGCCCGGATCCGGCCGCCCTGCGGGCAGGTGTGCCAGTCGTTCATCGTGGTGTTGAAGTGCAGGCCCGGATCCGCCGAGGCCCACGCCGCCTCGCCGATCTTTTCCCACAACTCGCGGGCCGGGATGGTCTTCGCGACCTTGCCGGTGGTGCGCTGGGTCAGGTGCCAGTCGGCGTCCGCATCGACCGCCCGCAGGAAATCGTCCGTCAGCGAGACGGAGTTGTTGGAGTTCTGGCCGGCGACCGTGAGGTAGGCCTCGGAATCCCAATCGGTGTCGTAGACGGGGAAATCGATCTTGGTGAAGCCCTGGCGAGCGAACTGGACCACGCGCTTGATATAGGCGTCCGGCACGGAAGCCTTGCGAGCGGCCTTGATCTCGCGCTTCAGGGCCGGGTTGCGCTCCGGATCGAAGCAGGCATCCCCTTCGGCCTCGCACTGGGTGCAGGCCTTCATCACCAGGCCGAGATGCTTGGAGACGACCTTCGAGCCGGTCACCAGAGCGGCGACCTTCTGCTCTTCCTTGACCTTCCAGTCGATGAAGGCCTCGATATCCGGGTGGTCGATGTCGACGATCACCATCTTGGCCGCGCGGCGCGTGGTGCCGCCCGACTTGATCGCGCCGGCGGCCCGGTCGCCGATCTTGAGGAAGCTCATCAGGCCGGAGGACTTGCCGCCGCCACCGAGCTTCTCGTTCTCGCCGCGGAGCGCGGAGAAATTCGAGCCGGTGCCGGAGCCGTACTTGAACAGGCGTGCCTCACGGACCCACAGGTCCATGATGCCACCGTCGTTGACGAGGTCGTCCTGCACGCCCTGGATGAAGCAGGCATGCGGTTGCGGGTGCTCGTAGCTCGACGCCGAGCGGGTCAGCTCACCGGTGCGGTAGTCGCAGTAGAAATGGCCCTGGCTCGGGCCGTCGATCCCATAGGCCCAGTGCAGGCCGGTGTTGAACCACTGCGGCGAGTTCGGCGCCACCATCTGCTTGGCCAGCATGAAACGCAGCTCGTCGAAGAACGCCGCGGCATCCTCCTCAGAGGAGAAATAGCGGCCCTTCCAGCCCCAGTAGGTCCAGCAGCCGGCGAGGCGGTCGAACACCTGCGTGGCCGAGGATTCGGAGCCGATCCGCTCCTCCTCGGGGAGCTCGGCCAGGGCGGCCTCGTCGGCGACCGAGCGCCACAGGAAGGAGGGGACGTCGTTTTCCTCGATCTTCCTGAGGCGCGCCGGAACGCCGGCCTTGCGGAAGTACTTCTGGGCCAGCACGTCGCTCGCGACCTGGCTCCAGCTCTCCGGAACGTCGATGCCGTCGAGGCGGAACACCACCGAGCCATCGGGGTTGCGAATTTCGCTCAGGGCCTTGCGGAACGGAATACCGGTATAGGGCGACTGTCCGGCCGTGGTGTAGCGACGCTCGAACCGCATAAGACACACCTCTCCCGTCGGGACACGGATGTCCCGGCCCCGCTGGGCGCGGGGTCGATTCCCAATAAGGGGGTCGCGTTCGCTCGCACCCGGAAACCGGAAGCGAGGCGACTCAGCGAAGATGATTTTAGGACGGTCGAACCTGCCGAAACGCACCACGGGGGGCGGCGCGACCGATGAAGGGACAATACCGCCGCCATCGCTCTCACGTCAACAAGTAGTGTGCGCCGGCGCGGTTCCCCGCTAGATGTTGTGCCGGCTTGTATAAACCTGTGGATATCCGCAGCGCCCTGGATAAGTGCCCTTCTGGCATTCCGGATTCGGGGCGGAAAAATTTTCGATCCACACCCTGAAGTAGAGGCACTTTATCGCGGGTCGTAAATAGCCGACTGAGGTCCGGGGTGGGCGTTGCGGCGCAGCGACAGTTGGGCCCCATGGCTGGACTCGGGCGCGCGCGCTCACCATAACGGCGCCAGAAGCGCCTCGGCGGCGCGGCTTGCTACCGGGACCGGCGATGGCGCTGAAGGACACTTTGCTGCGCGTCTTCACGTGGTGGAACGGCCAGACCGTCTCGCTCGCGCTCCAGACCGCCCGCACCGGCATCTTCGTCGGCGAGGATGATTTCGGAAACAAGTACTACAAGGCCGAAGGCGCGCTGATCGACCGCTCGGTCGGCTCGGAGCGGCGCTGGGTGGTCTATAACGGCTACGCCGACGCGTCGAAGGTGCCGCCCGGCTGGCGCGGCTGGCTCTGCCACAACGTCGATCTCGCCCCGAGCGAGGAGGCCTATACGCCGCGCGCCTGGCAGCAGCCACATGTCGAGAACCAGACCGGCACGCCGAACGCCTACCGGCCGCAGGGCTCGCAGCTTTCCTGGGGCTCCCGTCCGGCCGCGACCGGCGATTACGTGTCCTGGACGCCCGGCGAGTAGGCTTGCACGCTGGATCAGGAGGCTTGCGGCTGCGGCGCCCTTTTACCGCCACCGTTCTGGTGTTCATCGCGAGGCCACCCGATCCGACCGCCGCGCCCGTGACGGCGCGACCGGCCTTCCTCTAGAGCCTCGTCCCGGATCCGGGCTGCGGCCCTGGGGTCCTTGTTCCGCATCGTCGTCTTCCGAGAGTCGGCCACCCCGTTTCGGGACGATGCATTAGGGGTCCGAGCCTTGAGCCGCACCAAAGCCCTCGCACGCCCCGTCCTGGCCCTCGGTCTGGCATTGGCCCTCGGGGCCAGCCCTGCCGCGGCCGACAAGATCAAGAATCCGACCGCGGTCTTCTCCGGCCTCGACAAGATCACGGGCCGCATCGTGTCCTTCGAGGTCGCGGTGGACGAGACCGTGCAGTTCGGGTCGCTGCAGATGACCCCGCGGGTCTGCTACACGCGTCCGCCCACCGAGAGCGCCAAGACCACCGCGTTCCTCGAAGTCGATGAGGTCACCCTCGACAACAAGTACCGGCGCATCTTCACCGGGTGGATGTTCGCGTCGAGCCCCGGCCTGCACGCCATCGAGCACCCGATCTACGATGTCTGGCTGGTCGACTGCAAAGGCGGCAGCGACGTGATCGCCGAGGCGAAGGAGCAGGAGGACGTGCCGGCGGTGGCGGCCAAGCCGGAGCGGACGAAGCGCGCGGGCCGGGATTCGACCAAGACTGCCCAGCAGCTGAACGCCGCCGGCCAAGTCGATGTCGAGGCGCCGCGCGGCGTGCCGGTGCAGCCGCGCCAGAAACCCTCGCGAAAGTTCTTCCCGTCGAACGAGGGACCGGCTCCGGCCCCGCCGCCCCCGCCGCAGCCGCAAAACCTGTTCGACGCGCTGTTCCGCTGAAGCTCAGTCGCCCGCGCCGACGCCGAGCGCATCCAGCACCCGCGCGCCAGGGACAGTCCCGTCGCAGGGCCATACGTTCCAGTCGGCGTCCGCGTCGAGGGCAATGGCGAGCCGCCGCTTGTAGATGTGCCGCGGCAACTCCTCGGCACCGAACTGCGTGAGGTGATCGGTCACGAACTGGGTGTCGGCGAGGCGGTAGCCTCCGGCGCGCAGTCGGGCCATCAGGTGAACGAGGGCGACCTTCGAGGCGTCGCGCACCTCGTGAAACATGCTCTCGCCGAAGAAGGCCGCCCCCAGCGAGACGCCGTAGAGGCCGCCCACCAGGCGCCCGTCCGCGCCGGCGTAGACCTCGACGGTATGGACATGCCCGAGGTCGAACAGCGCGCCGTAGAGCTCACGGATCCGCCCGTTGATCCAGGTCTTCTCGCTGTCTCGGCGGGGCGCGGCGCAGCCACTGATCACCCCGTCGAAATCCGTGTCGCACCGGACCTCGAACTGGTCGGACCGCACGGTCCGGGCCAGGCGCCGGGACACCCTGAACCCGTCGAGCGGCAGCACCCCGCGCGCCCGCGGCTCGACCCAGTAGAGGGTCGGGTCGGTCGCATCCTCCGCCATCGGAAAAATGCCCGCCGCGTAGGCCTTCAGCAGGATCTCGGGGGTGATGTCCACGCGGGTCGGATCGTGCATGGGACGAGTGTCGCGCGGCGCCGATCCAAATGCCAGAGCCGGCATCGGACCTGATCGCCGCGAGCCGGCGGTGCGATCCCGGCCGGGCTCAGACCTTCATCCCGCCGTCTTCGAGGAAATGCTCGAGCCAGTGGATGTCGTAGAGGCCGTTCTGGACGTCCGGGTTACGCACCAGGGTGCGGAACAGCGGCAGGGTGGTGTCGATACCGTCGATCACGAACTCGTCCAGCGCCCGGCGCAGGCGCATCAGGCACTCGTTGCGGGTGCGCCCGTGCACGATCAGCTTGCCGATCAGCGAGTCGTAATGCGGCGGGATCCGGTAGCCCTGGAACGCCGCGGAATCGACCCGGACCCCGAGGCCGCCGGGGGTGTGGTAATGGGTGATCTGGCCGGGGGAGGGCCGGAAGGTCTCCGGGTGCTCGGCGTTGATCCGGCACTCGATGGCGTGACCCTCGACCTTGATGTCGGATTGCGACACCGAGAGCGAGCCCCCCGAGGCGACCTGGATCTGTTCGATCACCAGGTCGATCCCGGTGATCATCTCGGTGACCGGATGCTCGACCTGGATGCGGGTGTTCATTTCGATGAAGTAGAACCGCCCGTCCTCGTAGAGGAACTCGACCGTGCCGGCACCGAGATAGCCCAGCTCCTTCATGGCGTTGGCGCAGATGCCGCCGATCTCGGCGCGCATCGATTCGTTGAGCGCGGGAGAGCCGCCTTCCTCCCAGACCTTCTGGTGCCGGCGCTGCAGCGAGCAATCGCGTTCGGCCAGATGGACCGCGCCGCCCCGGCCGTCGCCGAGCACCTGCACCTCGATGTGCCGGGGCTTTTCCAGATACTTCTCCAGGTAGACCGCGTCGTCGCCGAATGCGGCCTTGGCCTCGGAGCGGGCCATGCCGATCGCCTGCTCCAGCTCGGACTCGGTGCGGGCGACCTTCATGCCGCGACCGCCGCCGCCGGCCGCCGCCTTGACCAGGACGGGGTAGCCGATCTCGGCGGCGACCCGCTTGGCGTCGTCGATATCCTCGACGCCGCCCTCAGAGCCCGGCACGCACGGGATGCCGAGCTTCACGGCCGTACGCTTGGCCTCGATCTTGTCGCCCATGGTGCGGATGTGTTGCGCCTTGGGGCCGATGAAGCCGATCTGGTGATGCGCCAGAACCTCGGCGAACCGGGCGTTCTCAGACAGGAAACCATAGCCCGGGTGCACCGCGTCCGCCCCGGTTATCTCGCAGGCCGCGATGATCGACGGGATGTTGAGGTAGCTGTCCCGGGCGGCGGGCGGCCCGATGCAGACGCTCTCATCGGCCAGACGGACATGCATGGCGTCCGCGTCGGCGGTGGAATGGACCGCCACGGTGGCGATCCCGAGTTCCTTCGCCGCCCGCAGGATGCGCAGGGCGATCTCGCCGCGGTTCGCGATCAGGATCTTGTCGAACATCGAACCCTTAGAGCGTCCAGGCGATCCGACGGGACCGCGCAGGATGATCTATCCTCTTGTTGCGCGCCGTTTTCCAGGCCTGACGTGGCGGTCGATGCGGCGGAAGACGCTCGAACCGCCTACACGGAAGTCATCGCCGCCTGCTCGTAGCAGGCGGACGGACCGGCGAAGCGAACAGGCCGCCCCGCGCGTCGCTCAGGCGATGACCAGGAGGGCCTCGCCGAACTCGACCGGCTGGCCGTCCTCGACGAAAATCGCCGTCACCGTGCCGGCACGGGGCGCCACGATCTCGTTGAAGGTCTTCATCGCCTCGATGAGGAGCAGCTTGTCGCCGACCTCGACCTTGGAGCCGATATCGATGAACGCCTTGGCCTCCGGGGAGGGGCGCAGGTAGGCGGTCCCGACCATCGGCGACGGTACCGAACCGGGATGCGCCCGGGCCGGCTCCGCCGGAGCCAGGGCCCCCGTCGGCGGCGCCACGGGCGGTGCGGCGGCGGCGACCGGTGCGGGAGCCGCTACCTGGACGTTGACGGGCTCGAGCCGCCGCACGACGCGGATCCGCAGGTCTCCCTTCTCGACCTCGATCTCGGACAGGCCGGTCTCGGTGACGAGGTTGGCGAGTTCGCGGACGAGCTCGGAATCGATGGGATCGTTCTTGGGCATCCGGCCTTCTTCGTATCGCGCCGCGGCGGTCGGTTCATCCGGCATGCGCGCTGGCACTCGATCACAGCCTCATGGCTGGCGGCTCTTAGCGCATCGTTCCGGGGATCGGAACCGGCACGAAGCGCTAGAACTTTGGTTTTGCATCATCTTTTTCCGAAAGGTGGCAACCGCCCTTCGCGATGATGGTCTAGACGAAGGCGGCCGGGGGGGACAAGGCCGCGCCCTTCGCCATCCGCCGGTGGAAAGCTCCGGTGAGGCGCCTCAGCAAGAGGCGTGGCCGCATTGGCGGACATCCGCGATCGTCTTCCGGATCGGATCGACGCCGACGGCGCCTGGAATCACCTCGTCGCCGATGATGAAAGCCGGCGTCCCGGACAGGCCGAGCCGGTCACCCAGGCCGCGGTTCTCGCTGAGCGCGGCCTTCACCTCGGGGGAGGCCATGTCCTTCTGCAGCTTGACCGTGTCGGCGCCGAGGTCCTTGGCGACCTGGATCGCCCGGGCACCGTTCACGCGGCCCTTGGTCTCCAACAGTTTCTGGTGGAATTCGAACAGCTTGTCGCCCTTCAGCTGCTGGCGCACCGCGACCGCGACCTGGCTCGCCTCGAGGGATTCCGGACCGAGCACCGGGAAGTCCTTGATCACCACCCGCAGCTTCGGGTCCGTCTTGATCAGGGTCTGCACGTCGATCAGCGCCTTGCGGCAATAACCGCAATTGTAGTCGAAGAACTCGACCAGTGTGACGTCGCCCGCGGGGTTGCCGGCGACGACATCGTGCGGGCCGTTGATCAGGGCCTCGCGGGCCTCCTTGAGGGCCGCCGTCTGAGCGAGGCGCTGCGTCTCCGCCTGCTGCTTCTCGGCCTCGGCCAGGGCCTCCTGCAGCACTTCGGGGTGCTTGATCAGGTAGTCCTTGACGATCGCTTCGATGCCGGCCCGCTGCGCGTCCGTGAACGGGGAGCCCACGACAGCGGTGGCCGGAGCGGCGGACTGCGTAGCGTCCTGCGCCGAAGCCGGGACGGCGGCGAGGCCGAGCGCCAGGGCCAGCGCGGGCAGGGAGCGGTTGAAGAGCATGGATCCTCGCTTGCGCGGCAAGCCGGCCCGCGCGTGGCGCAAGCGGTAAAGGGTGGGTTAGGCGTTTTCGCGGCGCCGGGTCAAATCGCGATCCCGGCCGGGAGATCCCGCCCGCCGTGCGTCATCCGGTTCGTCATGCCCAAGCTGTTCCGCGCCTTCTGGCTACGCCCGCACCTGCTCTGCGCGATCCTGGTGGCGGTCGCCGCCGCCCTGGTGGTGCCCGGCCTCGACCCGGGGATGCGGCTGCTCGTCGGCTGGTGCGCCGGCGTGATCGTCCATGCCGGACTCGTCATACGGCGAGCCACCGGCCAGACCCGGGACGCCATGCGGCGCGAGGCCGCCCGGCTCGACGACAGCGCCAGGGTGATCACGGTCTTCGCCCTGCTGGCGGCGGCCGCGAGCCTCGGCTCGGTGGCGGTGCTGGGCGTCGGCGGCCGCATCGCTGGGCCCGGCGCGCGCTACGCCTTGGCACTCGCCGGAACGAGCCTGCTCTGCACCTGGGTGTTCGTGCAGATGATCTTCACGGTGCATTACGCCCACGTCTATTACGGCGCCGAGGACGAGGCGGGCGCCGAGCGCGGAGGCCTGGATTTCCACGGCGAAACCGAACCGGATTTCTGGGATTTTCTGTACTTCACCGTGACCATCGGGGCAGCGGCCGCCACCTCCGACACCAACCTCACCAGCAAGAGGATGCGCAGGATCGCGACGGTGCAGACGGTGGGCGCCTACCTGTTCAACACCGGCATCCTGGCTCTGGTGGTCAACATGGCTGCCGGCTTCGCGCCGCACTGACACCGGTTGAGGGCTAGGCCGCCAGGGGCTAACCCCGAGCACTGCACCGTCTCCGCCCTCGCGCCCCGTCAGGAAAGCATGATCCCGATCTCCCGGCGGGCCGCCGCCGTCCAGCCGTTCCTCGCCATGGACGTCATGGCCGCGGCCGCCGCCAAGGCCCGGCGCGGCGACGACGTGGTGCGCATGGAGGTCGGCCAGCCCTCTGCGCCGGCCCCGCGGGCGGTGATCGCGGCGGCGCAGGCGGCGCTCGCCACCGGCCGCGTCCCCTATACCGAGGCGCTCGGCCTGCCAGCTCTGCGCGAGCGGATCGCCCGGGATTATGCCGAGCGCCATCGCGTCGCGGTGAGCCCGGAGCGGGTGGTGATCACCACCGGCTCCTCGGCAGGCTTCGTGCTGGCCTTCATGAGCCTGTTCGATGCCGGCGCCCGGGTGGCGGTGCCGCAGCCCGGCTATCCGGCCTACCGCAGCATCCTGGCCTCCCTCGATCTCGTGCCGGCCCCGATGGTGCTGCGCGTCGAGGACCGTTTCGCTCCCACGGCCGCGCTCCTGCGCGAGGCCCATGCGCGCGCACCGGTGGCCGGCGCCCTGGTGATGAGCCCGGCCAACCCCTCCGGCACGGTGATCACGGAGGACGCGTTGCGGGACCTCTGCACGGCCACCCGCGACTTGAACCTGCCGCTGATCTCGGACGAGATCTATCACGGCCTCAGCTACGGCGTTCCGACCGTGACTGCCCTGCGGTTCGACCCCGACGCGGTGGTGATCAACTCGTTCTCGAAATACCACTGCATGACCGGCTGGCGGGTCGGCTGGATGGTGGTGCCGGAGGTTCTGGTCCGCCCGATCGAGCGGCTGGCGCAGAACCTCTACATCTCGGCGCCCTACCTTTCGCAGATCGGCGCGCTCGCCGCGCTGGACGCCACGGAAGAACTCGACGCCGTCCGCGACGGCTATGCCCGCAACCGGGCGATCCTGCTCGACGCGCTGCCCGGCCTCGGCCTCGGGCGCGTTCACCCGGCCGACGGCGCCTTCTACCTTTACGCGGACGTGGCGAACCTCACCAACGACGCCACCGATTTCTGCAGGCGCATGCTCGACGAGGCCAACGTCGCCGCGACCCCGGGGCTCGATTTCGATCCGGATCTCGGCCACCACCACGTCCGGTTCTCGTTCGCCGGCTCCGAGGCCGAGTGCCGGGAGGCGGTGGTGCGGCTGCGGACCTGGCTGCGCTGAACGATCAGGCCGCGCCCACCGGCACCAGGGCGCGGACCGCCTCGGCCAGATCCGAGAAATGCTCGATCACCCGGTCGGGCCCGAGCTCGGCCACCGGCACGTCGGTGTAGCCGAACGTCACCGCCACCACCGGGATGCCGGCGGCCTTGGCGGTGTCGATGTCGGTGCGCGAGTCGCCGACCATCACGGCCTGGGCCGGGTCGCCCCCAGCGCGTTCGATCGTGCCGGTGAGGTGGCTCGGATCGGGCTTGTAGGCCGGGAAGGTGTCGCGCCCGCAGATCGCCGCGAAGCGATGGCCGATCCCGAGCAGGCGCAGCAGCTCCACCGACTGGCCCTCGAACTTGTTGGTGCAGACCGCCAGCCGGAAGCCCGCCGCCTCCAGCGTGTCCAGCGCCTCCGCCACACCGGGATAGAGGTGCGACGTGTCGGCGAGGTGCTCGCCGTAATGGGCGATGAAGGCCTTGAACAGCCGCTCGTGGTCCTCCGGCGAGAGCGCGCGGCCCTCCGCCTCGAAGCCCCGCCGGATCAGCGCCTTGGCGCCGGCCCCGATCAGGCCGCGGGCCTGGGACAGGGGCAGCTCGGCCAGGCCTTCGCGCTTCATCAGCACGTTGAGCGTGCCGATGAGGTCGCCCGCGGTCTCGGCCAGGGTCCCGTCCAGGTCGAACACGGCAATCGGCGGACGGGCGGTCGATTCGGGCGGCATCGGGACGGGCTCCTGCTGGGCTACGGCCTCGCTAAAGCCGGCCGGAGGCGGGTGCAAGGCGGCGCGGCGCCCCACACTCGCCCGAAAGCCCAGCGAAAGGCGGGGGGCGTCAGTTCCCGGATCCCGTGATGAAACCGTCTCTGCTCTTGCTTGCCACCTGCCTTGCGCTCGCCAGCGCGCCGGCCGCCGCGACCTCGTTCGAGTTCGTGCCCGCGCCGCAGACCGACCTGAACCGGATGTACCGGGTCGACAAGGTTACCGGCGAGGTGACCTCGTGCCAGTACGGGCTTCAGGAATCGGCCGGCGGCATCGGCCAGACCGTGTGCTTCGGCCCCGGGGAGGGCGCCGGGGCTCAGGCGCCGTCGGAATACGGGCTGGTCGCAAGCCGCCACACACGCGAGGCCGGCGTGTTCCGGGTCAACTACCGGACCGGCGAAATGAGTATCTGCTTCGTGCTGGTGAAGAAGGAGCAGGTGGTCTGCACTCAGCAGGCCAAGCCCGGCGCCGAGGGCGCCTCCGATGCGCCGCTGACCGGACCCGCGCCCGGCAGGGCCGGGGCCAGCGCCACGCCGGCACAGGGCGGCCGCTTTTGAAGCCAGCGGCCCCGCGGAGCCGTTCCGGTCCGCCCTGCGGCATGCTAGGGGCCGCGCGACCGACCCAGGAAGCCCGGCTGCCCCGCATGCGCGACATCTCGATCCACCCCGCTCACCGGGCGTCCCTGCGGTGAGCGGACCGGACCTGCGCCGGGCGGCGGCGGCGCGCGCCCTCGACCTGGTCGAGCCTGGCATGCGGCTGGGCCTCGGCACCGGCTCGACCGCGGCGGCCTTCGTGGCCCTGCTCGGCGACCGCGTCCGCGACGGGCTCGACATCGTCGGCGTGCCCACCTCAGAGGCGACGCGGGTGCAGGCCGAAACCCTCGGCATCCGCCTCGCTACCCTGGACGAACAGCCCGAGCTCGACCTGACCATCGACGGCGCCGACGAGGTGGACGACCAGCTGCGCCTGATCAAGGGCGGTGGCGCCGCGCTGTTGCGGGAGAAGATCGTCGCCTGCGCCAGCCGCCGCATGGTTGTGATCGCCGATGCGGCCAAGCATGTCGCCCGGCTCGGCGCCTTCCCGCTGCCGATCGAGGTGAACCTGTTCGGCCTTACCGCCACGCACCGCGCGGTCGAGGCGGCTGTCGCCAAGGTCGGCTGCTCCGGCCCGGTGCGGTTGCGCCGCGATCCGGCCGGCAAGCCGCTTCTCACCGATGGCGGCCACCACATCCTCGACGCCCATCTCGGCGCGATCCCCGATCCGGACGCGCTCGGAGCCGCCCTCTGGTCGGTGCCGGGCGTCGTCGAGCACGGCCTGTTCCTCGGCATCGCCGACGCCGCGATCCTGGCGGCGGACCGCGGTGGGCGGGCCGAGGTCACCATTCTCGGCAGCTTGGTCTGAAGCGCCAAACCCTTTCGCAGGAACATTCAGCATGTCCCGACGCCTCACCGCCGCGCTCGGCCTCGCGCTCGCCGCGGCCACAATTCTCCCGCATGCGGCTTCGGCCCAAGCCAACAAGCCGGCCCCGGGCAAGCCCGCGGCGCAGCCGAACACGCCGGCCGCCGCGACGCCGAATTTCACGGCGAGCCACCTCGCTCTTGCCCGCGAGGTAATGCTCAGCTCCGGCATCGCCCGCTCGTTCGATTCGGTCCTGCCGGCCTTCGCCGACCAAATCCGCAAGCAGACGGTGACCCGGCCGGAACTCGCCAAGGATCTCGACGAGGTGCTGACCGCCCTCCAGCCCGAGATGGAGCTGCAGAAGCAGCGCATGATCGACATCGCCGCCCGCACCTACGCGGCGAAGTTCCCGGAGCCCGAGTTGAAGGAGATCGCGACCTTCTTCCGCTCGCCGGCCGGCAAGCACTACGTCGAGGCCCAGCCGCAGCTCCTCGACGAGATGGTGCAGGAGATGCAGGACTGGACGCAGGAAGTGTCCGAATACGTCATGGTCCGGGTTCGGGCCGAGATGGGCAAGCGCGGCCATCAGATGCAGTGAAGGGAGCGCGGGCGGTCGCGAGATCGGCTGCATCCCCGACTGTCCCACCCACGCGCTCATCCCAAGGCGACGGAGCGCAGCGGAGGCCGGTCTGAAGCCGTCCAAAGATCGCACGGCCGTCTGGAGGACTCCTTCGAAGCTCGCTGTGCTCCCACCTCGGGATGAGGGGGTCGTTTGGAGATCCGTTGCCCCTGAACGTCATGCGAGCGCCGTCTAACGCCCACAGGGCCTCCGAGAAGCTCGCCAGCCGCCTCTACACGGCGGGTGCGATCCTGCTCGCCGTCCTGCCGCTTGCCATGGTGCTCGCCAACAGGTCGAGCCCGGCGGTCATCGCCCTCGCCGCGCTCGCCTTCCTCGTCGGACGCTTCTTCGAGGATCGCCGTACCCTCGTGCCCCGGCTGCTGGCTCCGCTGGGCACGCCACTCGGCATCGCGGCGCTCGCCTTCCTGGCCTGGTGCCTCGTCTCCTTCGCCTGGGCGCCGTTCCCTGGCTCGTCGCTGCGGGTGCTCGGCGAATTCCTGCCGACCCTGGCCGCCGCCTACCTGCTCGCCTGCCTCGCCCCCGGGCGGATCCCGGCCTTCGCGCCCCGCCTCGCCGCGGCCGCGACCGCTCTGGCGGGCCTCGTCATCGCGGTCGACCTCGCCGCGGACCTCGCCCTCGAACGGGCGCTCGGACGCCGGGTCGCCGCCTTCGTGCACAATCGCCCGGCTTTGACGCTGGACCTCGTCGCCGGTCCCGTCGCGCTGGTGCTGTGGCGCGCCTGGTCCCGGGGCCTCGCGGCGGCCAGCCTGGTCTTCGCGGCTCTCGGCATTCTGCGCTCGATCAGCGGCGCCGCCCAGCTGGGGCTCCTGGCCGGGGCCGGGCTGTTCGGCCTGGCCCGGCTGCTCCCGACGCGGGTCGGGATCGCGCTTGCCGGCGTTGGCCTCGGCCTCGCCGTGGCACTCGCCCCTGTCGAGGGCGACCTGCTCGCCCGGATCATGCCGGACGCCGCGCATGAGCGTCTGGTGCAATCCTCCTCGCGGGCGCGGGTCGCCATCGCGCGCAGTTTCGGCGCGGCCGTGGCGGCCGATCCGTGGCGCGGGGCCGGGTTCGGGACCAGCGCGCGATTCGCCGAGGCTCCCGCGGCCAGGGTGGTCGCGCCCGAGATGCGGGTCCTCCTCGGGGTCGGCCACCCGCATAACAGCTTCCTGCAGGTCTGGGCCGAACTGGGATTGCCTGGTGCGTTCCTCGGCGCGCTGGTCCTGATGCTGATGCTCGGCCGCGTCGCCGGGATGCGGCAGCCCGACCGCGCCGCGGCACTGGGTCTCGTCGCCGGCGCGGCCGCCATCGCGTTCGTCGAGCACAATGGCTGGGCGGCGTGGTGGACGGCCGGGCTCGGCGCTGCCATCACGTGGATGCGCGAAGCCAATTGGATGCGTGAGGCGGTGACGTCCCGCACGGATACGAGACGCGAGATGGACGGCCCCGCATGAGCGCTTTCGACGTCGACCTCTTCGTCATCGGCGGCGGCTCCGGAGGCGTCCGGGCCGCCCGGATCGCGGCCGGCTACGGCGCCAAGGTCATGCTGGCCGAGGAGTACCGGGTCGGCGGCACCTGCGTGATCCGCGGCTGCGTGCCGAAGAAGCTCATGGTCTATGCCGGCCGCTTCGCCGACGAATTCGAGGATGCCGCGGGCTTCGGGTGGACGGTCGATAAGCCGCGCTTCGACTGGAGCGTCCTCAAGCGGCGCCGCGACGCGGAGGTCACCCGGCTCGAAGGGATCTACGACACCAACCTGATGCGCGCCGGCGTCGAGATCCTGCCCGAACGCGCGGTGATCGAGGATCCGCATACGATTCGCCTGCTCGGCTCGGACCGGACGGTGCGGGCGGCGCGGATCCTGGTCGCAGTCGGCGCGCATCCGGTGAAGGAGCCCGCGGTGCCGGGGATCGAGTTCGCGATCACCTCGAACGAGGTGTTCGAACTCGAGGGCCTGCCCGAGCGAATCCTGGTGATCGGCGGCGGCTACATCGCGGTGGAATTCGCCGGCGTGTTCGCGGCGCTCGGCAGCCGCACGACCCTGCTCCACCGGGGCGACCGGCTGCTGCGCGGCTTCGACGACGAGGTCCGCGATGCCCTCGCCGAGGCCTATCGCCAGCGCATGGATCTGCGGCTCGGCCGTACGCTGATCTGGATCGACCGGCGCGAAGCCGGTCTGTGCGCGCAGCTCGACGACGGCTCCGAGATCCTGGTCGATCAGGTCCTGGTGGCCACCGGGCGGCGCCCGAACGTCGCCGGGCTCGGTCTGGAGAAGGTCGGGATCGAGACTGACGCCGCCGGGGCGATCCCGGTGGACGCCTATTCCCAGACCACGGTCCCGTCGATCTACGCGGTCGGCGACGTCACCAACCGCGCCAACCTGACCCCGGTTGCGATCCGCGAGGGCCACGCATTCGCTGACACGGTCTACGGGGGCAGGCCGTCCTGCGTCGACCACCGGCTGATCCCGACCGCGGTGTTCTCGACGCCGGAGATCGGCATCGTCGGCCATACCGAGGCTGCCGCCCGGGAAATCTACGGCAAGATCGACGTCTACAAGGCGCGCTTCCGACCCATGAAAGCGACGCTCTCGGGCCGTGAGGAGCGGATCCTCATGAAGGTGCTGGTCGATTGCGCCAGCGACCGGGTGGTGGGCGTCCACATCTTCGGCCACGATGCCGGCGAGGTGATCCAAGCCGTCGGCATCGCCGTCACCATGGGCGCCACCAAGGCGGATTTCGACCGGACGATCGCGGTCCACCCCACCGCCGCCGAAGAACTCGTGACCATGCGGGTGCCGGAGGTGACCAAGCATCCGGTCGGCGTCGGGTAAGTTCCCCGCGTCGCGGGGTCTCGACGCGGTGCGCGGCCGAGCCATATCAGGGGCATGGGTAAGCAGGGCGCAGGCAAGGGCAATCGCGAGGACGACGCGTACGCGCGCCGTCAGGCGATCATCGACGGCCTCCTGGCCGATGCCCTCCGGCCGGCCTTCAGCTATCGGGTGCCGAGCCACGACGCGCTGCCCGCCGACATCCGCCGGGCGATCGACCGGCTGCTCGCGAAGGCCGAGACCCAGCGCAGCCGCTGCCTGACCTACGACGACCTCGAGGAGGCGCTTCCGCCGCGCGACGTCTCCGCGGAGGATCTGGAAGCGATCTTCTGGATTCTGGCCGAGCACGGGATCGAGGTCGAGGACGGCGAAGCCTGAGCGAGCGGGGACTCCACACAGGCGCCTTGAGGCATCCGTGAACGCGGCTTGCTCACGCCGCGGGAGAATTCCCGCCGCCATTCGGGGGCGCCTGAGGCGTGCCTGGGATCCAGAGACGCCGAGGACGCAAGTGCTTGACGCGGCGGTGATTATGGATCCCGGGTTCCGCTTCGCGACCGCGGGATGACGGGAATAATGTTCGCGCCTCGGTGAACCTTCAAACCTGCAGGGGGCATGTTCCTCACGCGCTCGGTTTGGCGTCCAAACCATCCCCCGCAGGCAAACCCGGCCCCAACTCTGCTTCAGGCTCCTGCCAGCCCTCAGGAATCCGCCCCTCGCATGCGCTGGGGAACCTCTCTATAAGCCGCGCTTCGCGCGTCATGCGCGATCGCACGACGAACGTGCGCGGAGAGAGGTCATGGCCGAGCGTTGGACACCGAAGAACTGGCGGAACCTGCCGATCCAGCAGGTCCCCGCCTATCCGGATTCGGCAGCGCTGCAGGCGGTCGAGGCCCAGATCGCGAGCTTTCCGCCGCTGGTTTTTGCCGGTGAGGCACGCAAACTGAAGACGGCGCTCGGGCGCGTCGCGGCGGGCGAGGCCTTCCTGCTCCAGGGCGGCGACTGCGCCGAGAGCTTCGACGAGCATTCGGCCGACAACATCCGCGACTTCTTCCGGGTGTTCCTGCAGATGGCGATGGTGCTCACCTTTGCGGGCGGCTCGCCCGTGGTGAAGGTCGGGCGTATCGCCGGCCAGTTCGCCAAGCCGCGCTCGTCCCCCACCGAGACCCTCGATGGCGTGAGCCTGCCGAGCTACCGCGGCGACATCGTCAACGGCATCGGCTTCACGGAGGAGGCCCGCACGCCGGATCCGCGCCGTCAGGTCGAGGCTTACCGGCAATCGGCCGCGACCCTGAACCTGCTGCGCGCCTTCGCCACCGGCGGCTACGCCAACCTGGAGAACGCGCACCGCTGGATGCTGGGCTTCGTGAAGGATTCGCCGCAATCCTCGCGCTACCAGGATGTCGCCGGCCGCATGACCGACGCGCTCGACTTCATGCGGGCGATCGGCATCAACCCGGAAACCCACCCTGAGGTGCGGACCACCGATTTCTACACCAGCCACGAGGCCCTGCTGCTCGGCTACGAGGAGGCGCTGACCCGCGTCGACTCGACCACGGGCGATTGGTACGCGACCTCCGGGCACATGCTGTGGATCGGCGACCGCACGCGGCAGCCGGACCATGCGCATGTCGAATACGCCCGCGGGATCAAGAACCCGATCGGCCTGAAATGCGGTCCGTCCATGCAGGCGGACGGCCTGATCCGGCTGGTCGATCAGTTGAACCCGGAGAACGAGCCCGGCCGGCTCAGCCTGATCTGCCGGTTCGGCGCCGACAAGGTCGGCGACCACCTTCCGGGCCTGATCCGGGCGGTCGAGCGGGAAGGGCGATCGGTGGTCTGGATCTGCGACCCGATGCACGGCAACACCGTCGCGGCGGGCCGCTACAAGACCCGGCCGTTCGACCGGGTGATGGAGGAGATCGAGGGCTTCTTCGGCGTCCACCGGGCCGAGGGCACGTTCGCGGGCGGCATCCACCTCGAGATGACCGGCAAGGACGTGACCGAGTGCACCGGCGGCGCCCGGGCGCTCACGGCCGACGACCTGCAGGACCGCTACCACACCTACTGTGACCCGCGCCTCAACGCCGAGCAGGCGCTGGAGGTGGCGTTCCGCACGGCCGAGCTGGTCAAGACCGAGCGGAGCCACATCGAGCGCCCGCGCCTCGACGCGGCCGAGTAAGGCGCCAATCCCTCCCCCGCGCCGGGGGAGGGATGCTTTCAGGCGATCGCCCGGGCGGCGCCGTTCCAGCGCTGGATGACCTCGCTGACTTGGGAGACCGGAACCGGCCGGCTGATCAGGTAGCCCTGGACCTCGTCGCAGCCTTCGGCGCGCAGATGCGCGAGCTGCGCTTCCGTCTCCACACCCTCGGCGGTGGTGGTCATGCCGAGGCTGGAGCCCAGCCCGATCACCGCCCGGACGATGAAGTCGGTCCCGTCCTTCACGCACAGGTCGCGCACGAAGGACTGGTCGATCTTGATCTTGTCGAACGGGAAGCTGCGCAGGTAGCTCAGCGACGAGTAGCCGGTGCCGAAATCGTCCATCGAGACCCGCACGCCGAGCGCCTTCAGGCTGTGCAGGATCGCGGTGGTCGCGCCGGGATTGGCCACCAGCACCGATTCGGTGATCTCCAGCTCCAGGCGGCGGCCGGGCAGGCCGGTCCGGCGGAGGGCCTCGCGCACCGCGGTGACGAGGCTCGCCGAGGTGAACTGCACCGCAGAGACGTTCACCGCTACCTTGAGCCCGTCCGGCCAGCGGGCGGCCTCCTCGCAGGCCCGGCGGAGAACCCATTCGCCGAGCGGGACGATCAGGCCCAGCTCCTCGGCGATCGGGATGAACTCGGCGGGCGAGACGAAGCCGCGGGTCGGATGGTCCCAGCGCAGCAACGCCTCGAAGCCGCAGATTCGGTCCGTGTCGAGGCTGTAAATCGGTTGGTAATAGACCTCGAACGCCTCGCGGATCAGCGCGTCGCGCAAATCGCGCTCCAAGAGCCGCCGCGCCTGAAGGCGGGCATCCATCTCGGGCTCGAAGAACCGGAACGAGCCCCGGGCCTCGGTCTTGCCGCGGTCGAGGGCGACCTCGGCGTTCTTCAGGAGCTTCTCGCAGCTGGCCCCGTCGCTCGGTGCCAGGGTGATGCCGATGGTCAGCCCGACGCTGATCTCGTGGTTGCTCAGGCTGTAGGGCGCGCTCAACACCGCGATGATCCGGCGGGCCAGGATCGCGGCCTCCTCCGGGCGGTCGACGCCGCGCTGGACGACGATGAACTCGTCCGCGCCGAGCCGGGCGACGCAGTCGATCTCGCGCACGCAGGCGGTGAGCCGCTCGCCGACAGCCGCAAGCAGCTCGTCGCCGACCCCGTGCCCGAGCGTCTCGTTGACCGGGCGGAAGTCGTCGAGGTCGATCGCGAAGACGGCGAAGCCCGAATCGCGTCCGGCCTGCGCCACCGCCATCTCGATCTGCTGGCCCAGGGCTTCGCGGTTCGGCAGGCCGGTCACCGTGTCGTGGTGCGCCAGGAAGGCGATGCGGGCCTCGGCGCGGCGGCGCTCGGTGACGTCTTCGTAGGTCGCCACGAAGCCGCCATCGGCGGTCTCGCGGCGGTCGATCGAGACGGTGCGGCCGTTGGCGAGTTCCTGGAACTGCGTGTGCCAGATGCCACCGCGATGCGCCTCGTGCTCCTGGTGGAGGAGGGCGGCGAGGTCGCTGCCGGGATGGTTGCCGGCCACGAGGCTCGCCCGCATCACGTCCTGCGCCGACATCCCCGGAACGATCGTCCCGGGGGCCAGGCCGTAGATCTCGCTGTAGCGCCGGTTCACCACCATCAGGCGATGCTGCGCGTCGTAGAGGCAGAGGCCCTGGGACATGTTGTCCAGCGCTGCGTCGAGCCGCAGGTTGGTCTCGGTCAGCCGGTCCTCCTGCTCCTTGAGCAGGCTGATGTCGCTGCACACGGCCACGAAGCCCCCTGACTGGGTGGCGCTTCGGCTCACCCGCAGCCAGCGGCCGTCCGCAAGCCGGATGTCGCCGTCGCGGGCGAGCGCCAGGAAGCACTCGTCGAGGGATTGCGAGCCGGTGCCGGAACCGTCCTCGGTATCCGACGGGCAAATGCCCGCCAGGATCGCGGCCTCGAGGCCGTCGAAGAAGCGCAGCGCCTGGGCGTTGGCGAGCGCGATGCACCCCACGGCGTCGACCACCACCACACCTTCGCGGGAGGTCTGCAGCGCGTCCGTCACCAGGGCCTCGGCGACCCGGCGCTGGCTGACCTCGCGCTGCATCATCGCCTGGATGTTGTCGCGCATCACCGCCATCGCGCGGAGCAGGCTGCCGAGCTCGTCCCGGCCGCCGGCCGGGATCCGGTCGTCGAGGCGTCCGCTGGCGATCCGCTCCGCTGCCGCCGAGGCATCGGCCAGGGGGCCGGTGATCCGGCGGTTGAGCAGCCAGGCGATCAGCGCGCAGGCGAACACCGCCAGCCCCGCCGCGATGGCGTTGACGTGGATCTCCCGGGCCACCAGCATCCGGGCCGCCTGCCGGAAGGTGAAGCCGTCGCCCGCCGTGTAGTTGACCAGCAGGTCGATCTGGTTGTCGACCACGCTGGCATACTGGTCCAGCGCGTCCCAGCGCTCGGGACGGGCGGTGGCCGGGTCGAGGCCGCGGCGCATCTCCTCCCAAGCAGCCACCGCGGCCTGGACGGCGCCCGCGGTGCGCACCGACCGGTCCGATTGCGAGCGCTCCACGGCGATGGTCAGGTCTTCGGCGAGCGTCGTCGAGAGATCGGCGATCTCGGCATCCAGCTTGGCCGCCTGGGCGGCGTCGCGGACATGAGTCCGGCGCGCGAAGACGCTGCGCATCTTCGCGAAATCCGCCGCGGTCGCCCGGGCATAATTGATCGACATCAGCGACTCGTCATAGGTGCGATTGACGAGCGCCCCGACATGCGAGATCGCCACCACGGCATAGAGTCCGAGCGCGCCCGACAGCAGGCTCATGCCCAGGAACGCGACGAAGATCCGACCGCGGATCGTCGCCGAAACGCCCGTGATGCCGCGCATAAAGCGCATCAGACCCGAAGGCGGTCGCTCAGCCGTCGCTCTCTCGGGGTCTCGCATCGCACCGCGCCGTGTGACAGGTTCCATGAACCGTAATTGCCACATGTTAAGAGCCGATTAGCCGGAGCGATTATCGGTTCGTCTTATGGATAAACGTTTTGGGCGGTTTCTGGTCTCGCAAACAGCCCATTTCCGTGGAACGTGCGGGTTTTCGAAAATGATTTCGCAATAAAGTCTCAGGTAGATTGCCTCGATCAGCCCGAGGAATGCCATGGCCCCCGCTGCGCCGAGTATGCCCGTCCCGCTCCGCTGGAAATCGGCTCTGCCGGCGACCCTCGCGCTGGCCCTCGGCCTGATCTGCGGCCTGATCCTGGTCGGCGACCTGGAAGCCTCCGGATTGCTGGTGTCTCAGAAAGGCCGCGCGTTCCAACCGGGAAACATCGCACTCAGCCGCGGCGAGACGGTGACGTTCGTCAACGACGACAGCGACCTGCTGCACCACGTGTTCGTGGAATCCGATACGTTCAGCTTCGATTCCGGCGATCAGGAGCCGGGCAGCCGCACGCCGGTCACCTTCACCGAGCGTGGTACCTTTCAGGTGCTCTGCGGCATCCACCCGAAGATGAAGCTCGTGGTGCGGGTGAACTGAGACCGGTTCGACGGTCCGGGGAAGCCCCTTTGCTTCTGATCCCAGGCCGTTTCGCTCGCGCAACTCAGGCATCCAGTGCCGCGCGCGATCTCAGACCGTGACGCCTCCGTGGTTTGCGCGGCTACGTTCGCAAGGTGGCTGGACGTGCGGCGAAGGTTCCGCCAACTCGCGACGCCGAGCGCCGGAGGATCAGTTCCCACGCCTCTCGGGGTGCCGAGAAGCAGCCCGGGATGAAAGAGAGTTCGTAGAGGCGAGGGCGCCGAGAGAACCCTCCTCCAGCCTCAGCCGATCACCGCTCCGCGGCCCGGATCGGCTTGGTCTGCTGTGCCGGCTTCACGCGCTCGATCGTCTGGCCGTCGCGCAGCTCCGGAGGCGGGCTGAAGATGATGTGGCTATCGGCTGCCAAGCCCGATTCGAGTTCGAGACTCCGCCCGAGATCGCGCCGGACCTTGATCGTGCGCCAGGTCACCCGGTCGTCCTCGCCGACTTCCGCGACCTGAAAACCGTTGCGGTTGAAGACGGTCGCCTCGGCTGGAACCGAGACGCTCTCCTCGGTGCGCGGGATCTTCAGCGTCACGGTGGCGTAGAGCCCGGCCCGAAGCGCCCGGTCGGGGTTGGGCACGTCCACCTGCGTGGTCAGGGTCCGCGAGGCGGCATTCAACGCCACCGAGCTGCGCTCGACGAAGCCGCCGAAACGGCGGCCCGGGATCTGCGGGACGCGGATCTCGGCCTGGACGCCCGGCTTGACGCCCACGGCATCGTTCTGCGGCACGTTCACGGTGATGCGCAGGACACTGTCCTGGTCCATGCTGAGGAGCGGCGTGCCGCCGTTATCGGCTCTCACCAGATCGCCGACATCGACGTTGCGGGTCGTGACCACGCCGTCGAACGGTGCGACCACCCGCTCGAACGCCGTGAGCGCCTTTAGGCGGTCGACCACGGCCTCCTGCGACGTGATGTTGGCGGTGGCGACCTTCACGCCCGCCTCGGCGGCCGCAAGGGTTGCGGCCTGCGAGAGCACGCTCGCCTGCGACGTGTCGGCGTTCTGGCGCGAGGCCCAGCCCTGGACGGCCAGGGTCGAGGTGCGGTTGTTGGTCAGGTTGGCGAGGTTGACGTTGGCCCGGGCCTGCTCGACCTGCGCCTGAGCCTGCAGCAGCTGCGCCTTCAGCTGGCCGACCTGAGCCTCGGCCTGCGCGCGTTGCTGGTCGAGGTCCGGGGCCGCGATGCGCAGGAGCAGGTCGCCGGCCTTGACCCGGGAGCCGATATCGACCCGTCGTTCGGCGATGTAACCAGTGGCGCGGGCCGCGATCGCCGCGGTCGTGAAAGCCTGTGTCTCGCCCGGCAGCATCAGGTCGAGGGGCCCGTTGGCCCGCTCCGCCACGACGGTGCGCACCTGGGGGACCAGGGTCTTGATCCGTTCCAGGGTCGCGGTGGCCTCGACGTCCCGCTGCCAGTGGTTGTAGGCGCCGTAACCCAGCAATCCGAGCGCGGTGAGGCCCACGAGGACGAAGGGGCGCTTGCCGGGCGGCGGGGGGATATCCTTAGGGCCACCCTCAGCCGCGTCTCGAGCCGCGTCTTGCGCCTTCATCGTTCGGCTCTCCGCCGCGAATACCGCCTCTTCTCGTCACGGTAGCGGCCGAAGACCGCGACGAACAGAGCGAGGCTTCGCCGCATCGCGACTATCGCGCCACCGGCCCTTCCAAGCGCAGGCGTCGGCTGAGCCGCTTGTGCAGGTGGACCATCAGGGCGATCCCGAACAGCGGCGTCAGCAGGTTGAGGATCGGCACAACCATCAGGGCCGACATCAGGCAGCCGGCGCCGAGCGTCCGGAATGCGAAGGTCTTGCGCATGTCGGCGGCCTCCGGGAGTGGCCGGAACCGGGCCGCCGCCATCTCGAAATATTCCCGCGCCAGCAGGTAGGCGTTGGCACCGAAGAACGCCGCGATCCCGATGACCGGCACGAAGAAGATCACCAGGGCCGCCAGGTTGACGAGCAGCGTCACACCCGCGAAGCGCACCGCGTAGAAGAGCGCGGTGCCGAGCGGCATCGGCCGGCCCGGGGGATCGTTCGGGAAGTCCGTGCGCTCGACGATCGCGGCGGCATCGTCGAGAAAGAACCCGGCCACCAGGATCGAGATCGCAGGCATGAGGTAGGCCAGCACCACGAACAAGCCGAAGCCCGCAAGGTAGTAGGCGAGGTTGTCGAGGATCGGGTACTGGGCGGAGATGTGGTGGCTCGCCTGGAACGCCTCGACGAGGTGGGTCAGGCCGAACCAGAGCAGGACCAGGAGCCCGAGCGTCAGGCTCAGGGATTTCCACAGAATCGCCCGCAGCGGCGGGGAGAAGGTCTGGCGCAAAGCCGCCGCGGCGGACTCGACGATCATCGGGCGGGGTTTCCGGCTTGAGCGCTTGCCGCCGATGAGACACCGGTTCGGCGCGAAGGAGCGCGAGACCTCGGGGACGCGGCGCCGGAAGCGGCGCGGCAGCGTTGTGAAGCGGTGTGGCGACCGGCGCAAGGCCGGGCACGGCCGCACCGGAGCGAGCGGACAGGAGCGCGCGTGCAGGATACCAGGGTGAAGGCCTCGACTTCATCGCATGCTGAGGTCCGCTCCGCGGATCCGCCGCGCGCGCCGGATTACCGGCCGCGCCTGGCGCCGCTGCCCAGGGATCCGGAGGTGCTGGTGATCGGCGCCGGTGCCGCCGGGATCGGCGCGGCACGGACCCTGGTGGAGCAGGGCGTGCGTGTCGCCGTGCTGGAGGCCCGCGAGCGGATCGGCGGCCGGGCCTTCACGGTGACGATTCGCGGCCATGCCCTCGACCTCGGGGCCCATTGGCTCCATGCCGGGCCGATCAACCCGCTGGTCGCGTTGGGCCGGACGCGCGGAGAGCGCCTGAAGCTGGCTCCCCAGGAGAGCCACGTCTGGGTCGACCGCCGCCGGGGCAGCCCCGAGGAGATCCGGGCCAACGCCCGGGCCTTCGACCGGGCGGACCAGGCCATGACCCGCGGCGCGGCGCAGCCGGGGCCGGACCGCCCGGCCAAGACCGCGCTTCCCCAGGGGCTCGGCCCCTGGGGCAACCGCGTTGCGCAGGTCCACGGGCTGGTCTCGGGCCGAGCGCTCGACGAGGTCTCCCTCCACGATTTCCCGAGCCTCGAATACAGCGAGAACTTTTTTCTGGCCGGGGGCTACGGCAGCTACCTCGCCCGGCTCGCCAACGACCTGCCGATCGCGCTCGCGAGCCCGGTGACCCGCATCGACTGGTCGGACAGCACGGTGCGCGTGGAGACGGCCGACGGCACCGCCTATCGGGCCCGGGCGGTGATCGTGACGGTGCCGGTCATGGTGCTGCGCAACGGCCCGGCCTTCTCGCCGCCGCTGCCGAACGCGGTCCGGGCGGCGATCGACGGCTTCTCCACCGGGATCTACGAGCACGCGGTGCTGCACTGGCCGTCCAGCCCGTTCCGGGGCCGCGACCGGCTGGCGGCGATCCACGGCACGCGACCGGCGCCGGCCGGCCTGCTCACCCGGATCGACGATACGCCGTTCCACTATTACGAGCTCGACGTGCACGAGGCCGAGGCACTCGACGCGGCTGGCTCGGGCCCGGACGGGGTGCGCCGCCATGTCCGAGCGGTCCTGGCCGAGCAGTTCGGCCGGGCGCGGCTGCGCGACCTGACGATCCCGGCGGTGAGCGCGTGGCGGCACGATCCCTGGTCCCGCGGCTCCTGGGCGGTGGTGCCCCCCGGCCACGCGCCGGCCCGCGCTTTCCTGCGCGCGCCGCTCGCCGACACCGTCTGGTTCGCCGGCGAGGCGCTGTCGCGGCTGCAATGGGGCACCGTGGGCGGCGCCTACGAGGATGGCACCCGCGCCGCCGCGGCCGCCGCCGAGCGTATCCGCGCGGGCACAGGCTGAGGCGCACGCGCACCGCCCACGGGCGCGCGCCTTGCCGGAGCCCGGCGGGACGGGCATCCCGCTCAAGCTCGGGACGTGGTGGAGGCGCGCGTGGATTGGATTGAGGCGATCGGCTACCTCGGTACCGCGCTGACCATCTCGGCCTCGGCGATGAGCACCATGATCCCGCTGCGGATCATCTCGCTCTGTGCCAGCTGCGCCGTGATCACCTACGGCATCCTGATCGGCAGTATGCCGGTGGTGCTCACCGAGGCGATCCAGATCCCGTTCAACGCCTATCGTCTCTGGCAGATGATGCGGCTGGTGCGCGATGTCGAGACCGCGGCCGACGGCAACCTCTCCCTCGAATGGCTGCGTCCGTTCGGGTCGCAGCGCCCGTTCGGGGTCGGCGAGGTGGTGTTCCGCAAGGGCGAGGCGGCCGGCGAGATGTACTACGTCGAGAGCGGCGCGTTCCGGATCCCCGAGGTCGGAATCGAGGTGCGCAGGGGCGGGATCGTCGGCGAGCTCGGCCTGCTCGCGCCCGGCAACACCCGCACCGCCTCGCTGGTCTGCATCGAGGCCGGCAACGCGCTGTGCGTGTCGTATTCCGACGTGAAGCAGCTCTACTACCAGAACCCGGAATTCGGATTCTACTTCCTCAAGCTCACCAGCGAACGGCTTTTCCAGAGCGTGCAGAACGACCCGCAGCCCGTGGCAGCCCACGGCGACGCGCTGTAGCGTCGCCGCCTGCGCTCAGAGCATGCTCGGCAGGATGCGGTCCGGCGGGCGGTGGCCGTCCATGAAGGTCTTGATGTTGATGATGACCTTCTCGCCCATGTCGGTGCGGCTCTCGTAGGTCGCCGAACCCATATGGGGCAGCAGCACGACCTTGCCCTGGCGGGCGAGCTTCACCAGCCGCGGGCTCACCGCCGGCTCCTGCTCGAACACGTCGAGTCCGGCCGCCGAGACGTCGCCGGCCTCGATCAGCCGCGCGAGCGCGCTCTCGTCGATGACCTCGCCGCGGGCGGTGTTCACGACGATCGCCTCGGGCTTGAGCAGCTTCAGGCGCCGGGCCGAGAGCAGGTGATAGGTCGCGGGGGTGTGCGGGCAGTTGACCGACACGATGTCGACCCGGGCCAGCATCTGGTCGAGGGATTCCCAGTAGGTCGCGTCGAGCGCGCTCTCGATCGCGGCCGGGACCCGACGGCGGTTGTGGTAGTGGACCTGGAGGCCGAAGGCGCGTGCGCGCTTGGCGAGCGCCTGGCCGATCCGGCCCATGCCGACGATGCCGAGCCGCTTGCCGGTGATGCGGCGCCCGAGCATCCAGGTCGGAGACCAGCCCGTGGTCCAGTCGTCGTCCGGGATGATCCGCGCACCCTCGGTGACCCGGCGGGCCACCGCGAGGATCAGCGCCATGGTCATGTCGGCGGTGTCCTCGGTCAGGACGCCGGGCGTGTTGGTGACCGTGATGCCGCGCTCCAGGGCGGCGGCCACGTCGATGTGATCGACGCCGTTGCCAAAATTGGCGATCAACCGCAGGTTGGGGCCGGCCTGGGCCAGCAACCCGGCATCGATCTCGTCGGTGACGGTCGGGACCAGGACGTCGGCCTCGCGCAGCGCCGCCGCGAGGGCGTCGGCCGGCATCGCGGCATCGTCGTGACTGAGGCGAACGTCGAAGAGTTCGCGCATCCGCGTCTCGACGGCATCCGGCAGGCGCCGCGTCACGACCACCAGCGGCTTGCGCTTCGACACGTCTCTCTCCCCGTCAGCCTCGCGGCCGTGTTGGCGATCCCCGCCCGGCGGACCCGTTCCGGACCATCCGCGGCAAGCGTCCGTTAACCGAACTCGGCCAGACAGGTCAGGTGCGAGGCACCGGTCCCGGAGCCTGTTCCGACCCATCGGCCTCTCTACCAGAGGTGGGCCGGAACACAATCGGATGCCGGCGGGATCCGCGCATCGACGGGCCGTCCTGTCGACATCCCGTGCCCGTTTCGGAGATCTGGCCCGTACGGGGGATCTAGCCGGTTCGCGGGATGCAAAATCAACCGACCGCGCGGATCGGCCCGAGGCGGCTCCGTACGGCACCTGGACCCGGGAAAGGGAGAAGACCATGCGCGCGTCACGCCTGAGCTTCGCCGTCGCAGCGCTGCTGCTGGCCGGCCTCGCCCCGGCGGCCGCGGCCCCGCCGGTCGCCACGCCCGAGACCGGCGTCGGCCCCGTGACCAAGCTGCCGCTGCCGCGCTACGCCAGCCTCAAGACCGATCGCGTCAACCTGCGCGAGGGTCCCTCCAAGGATCACCGCACCCTGTGGGTGTTCCAGCGGGCCGGCCTGCCGGTGGAGATCGTCGGCGAGTTCGAGACTTGGCGGCGGATCCGTGATTCGGAGGGCACGGAGGGCTGGGTGCTGCACTCGCTGCTCTCGGGGCGCCGGACCGCGATCGTCAATGCCGGCCCCGACAAGGGCGCCGAGAAGGCTGCGATCTCACTGCGCGCGAAGGCGGACGAGGGCGCGGCGGACGAGGCACGGCTCCAGACCGGCGTGATCGGCAACGTGAAGAATTGCAGCAGCGGCTGGTGCCGGCTGATCGTGACCCTGCCGAACCGCCGGGAGGTGGACGGCTACATCCGCCAGAACCGCCTCTGGGGCGTGTATCCGAACGAAGTCGTCGAGTAGGTTTTCGTGGTTGCGGCGACCCGGCTTCTGCAAATCCCTCGCTCGTCCCGAGGGGGGCGGCGTGTCGACTCGCCCGCGACGGACCCCTCCAACACCCGCGCGATCGCTGGAGCGCGCCTTCGAGGCCTCCATTGCGTTCCGTGGTCCCAGGATGAGGGGCAGAGGTGGAGGGTCGGCGCTTAGAATGGCCGACAGCCGTTCGGTTGAGGACCGGCAGGCGCTCGCCTTCGCGAAGCGGGGTGCAGGCCTCGTCCCACGTACGCGCCGCGGGTTCTCAGACCCTGTTCATGCAGTCCGTCACGTGCCCCCTCTCCCGTGCGGAAGAGGGTTGGGGTGAGGGGACAAGTCTCTCCGGAACGGGCGCATCCCTCACTTGGCTCTCTGCGAGAGCAGACCTCTCCCGCACGGGAGAGGGGACCCGCCACTCATTCGGCCAGAACCGGCGCGCAATAAAAAAGCCGCCCGATATCGGGCGGCTCAAAGTCGGTGCAGGTGGCCGAAGCCGACCCGGAAAACTCAGCTCTGGCGGCGGGAAGCCGGGCGGCTGCGGCGCAGGCGGACGATCACCTCGACGCCGGCGATCTCCATGCCCTCGGGGGCCTCAGGGAGGGAATCGACCGTGATGCCGCAATCCGGCATGTCGATCACCTGGTTCTCGTCCTCGAGATAGAAGTGGTGATGCTCACTCGGGTTCGTGTCGAAATAGGCCTTCGACCCGTCGAGCGCGAGTTGGCGCAGAAGCCCCGCTTCGGTGAACTGATGCAGCGTGTTGTAGACGGTGGCCAGCGAGACCGGCACCTTGGCGCGCATGGCCTCGTCGTACAGCATCTCGGCGGTCAGGTGCCGGTCGCCGCGGCCGAACAGGAGCCAGCCCAGGGACAGACGCTGACGGGTCGGCCGCAAGCCGGCCCGGCGCAGACGGTCGCGCAGATCGGACAGCGGGCAGCCGCGACGCGGCATGCCGTTCGCTTCCAGCTGGGGGGCGGGGACCCGGCCGTTGAGGATCGCCTGAAGGGGCAGCAGTTCGGACATTTCGGGACTGAACGCTCGACGAGGACCCTGAAGGAATGGGATTCGTCATACTATACGGAACTGGACATGCGGTCGCAACCCGAGCCGGCTCACACGCCCACCGGAGGCGTTGACGGCTTTGACGGTGCTGCGCCCCGTGCTAACCCGCGCGCCGAACGACCGGGCGCCTGTCGCGTATCGCGTGCCTGCCCGCCAAGACAATCCAGAGGAAACAGCGACCTTCATGCCGCAAGACGCCGAGACGCCAGCCCAGGCCGCGAGCCGCACGTCGCACTATTCCTACGAGGATCTACTGGCCTGCGGGCGCGGCGAACTCTTCGGCGCCGGGAATGCGCAGCTGCCGCTGCCGCCGATGCTGATGTTCGACCGGATCACCAGTATCGGCCAGGAGGGCGGCGCCCACGGCAAGGGCCACGTCACAGCCGAACTCGACATCCGCCCCGACCTCTGGTTCTTCCCCTGCCACTTCCAGGGCGATCCGGTCATGCCGGGCTGCCTCGGGCTCGACGCCTTGTGGCAGATGCTGGGCTTCCATCTCGGCTGGCTCGGCTCTCCGGGCCGCGGCCGCGCGCTCGGGGTCGGCGAGGTGAAGCTCGCCGGCCAGGTGCTGCCGTCGATGAAGAAGGTCGTCTACAACGTGGACGTCAAGCGCGTTCGCCAGGGCAAGCTGGTGCTGGGCATCGGCGACGGCTGGCTTGAGGCCGACGGGGCGCGGGTCTACCAGGTCCAGGACATGCGGGTCGGCCTGTTCCAGAGCTGATCGAGTCGCGTTCCGGGGGCGTCTTTCGCATCGTGGCGGCAACGCCCGGCGCCCTCGGCAGTTGAGATTATGTCCGCGTCACCTTAGCTGACCGGGACGCGGCCCGGGCGACCGGCGCCGCGACGGAGGAATCGTCACGACCATGCGCCGCGTCGTCATCACCGGGATGGGCATCGTCTCATCCATCGGCAACACCACGCAGGAGGTGCTCGCCTCCTTACGCGAGGCGCGCTCTGGTATTGCGCGCGACGCGAGCTACGCCGAGCACAACTTCCGCAGCCAGGTCTCCGGCAAGCCCAGCCTCGATCCCGAGGGCGTGGTCGACCGGCGCGCCATGCGGTTCCACGGCGGCGGCTCCGCCTGGAACCACGTCGCGATGGATCAGGCGATCCGTGATTCCGGCCTGGAGCAGGCCGAGATCTCGCATGAGCGCACCGGCATCATCATGGGGTCCGGCGGTCCCTCGACCCGGATCATCGTGGATGCCGCCGCGATCACCCGTGACAAGGGCCCGAAGCGGATCGGTCCGTTCGCGGTCCCGAAGGCGATGTCCTCGACCGCCTCGGCGACGCTGGCGACCTGGTTCAAGATTCGCGGCGTCAACTACTCGATCTCGTCGGCCTGCGCGACGTCCAACCACTGCATCGGCAACGCCGCCGAGATCATCCAGGGTGGCCGGCAGGACATCATTTTCGCCGGCGGCTGCGAGGATCTCGACTGGACGCTGTCGTCCCTCTTCGACGCCATGGGTGCCATGTCGTCGAAGTACAACGACACGCCGGCCCGGGCCTCGCGCGCCTACGACGCCAACCGGGACGGCTTCGTCATCGCCGGCGGCGCGGGCGTGCTGGTCCTCGAGGAACTCGAGCACGCCAAGGCCCGCGGCGCGCGGATCTACGGCGAGGTCGCCGGCTACGGCGCCACGTCGGACGGGCACGACATGGTCGCCCCCTCGGGGGAGGGCGCGGTGCGCTGCATGCGCCAGGCGATGGAAGGTCTGAAGGGCGCCCGGATCGACTACATCAACCCGCACGCGACCTCGACCCCGGTCGGCGACGACAAGGAGATCGAGGCGATCCGAGAGGTGTTCGGCCGCGGCGAGGATTGCCCGCCGATCTCGGCAACCAAGTCGCTGACCGGTCATTCGCTGGGCGCCACCGGCGTGCAGGAGGCGATCTACAGCCTGCTGATGATGCAGAACGGATTCATCTGCGAGAGCGCCCACATCGATACGATCGATCCGGCTTTCGCCGACATGCCGATCCTGCGCCAGCGCCGGGACGACGCCAAGCTCGGCCACGTCCTGACCAACTCGTTCGGCTTCGGCGGCACCAACGCCACCCTGGTCCTGAAGCACGTGGACGCTTGACTGTCTCTTCTCGGAACCACCGCGACGGGGGCGGCGTTTACGGTTTGGTGAATGAGGTGGTGACGATGGGTACGTTCCTGATCGGTGCACTGGGCGGTCTGATGCTCGCAAGCTGCGCTGCAATCTACGCCAAACAAGCGCTGATTGAGGAAGCCCGTTCGCATACGGACGGGTATTTCTAGACCGCTCATCCACCCAGCGATGAACGCCCCGCCCGCCGGCGGGGCTTTTTTTTGCCCGATGCAGAGACCGGTCCGGTTTGGATCGCGCGGCAAGCCGCGTTAAGGCACCCTCGTCGCGGCCCGAACAACGGCATCGCGACCCGTCGCCGGTCCTCGGTGGCGGCGTGCTCGTACGGAATGTGAGTCGGCATGACAGGTTTGATGGCGGGCAAGCGCGGCCTGATCATGGGCGTCGCCAACGATCACTCGATCGCCTGGGGCATCGCCCGGACCCTCCACGCCCACGGCGCCCGCCTGGCCTTCACGTATCAGGGCGACGCCCTGGGCCGGCGCGTCGCACCGCTGGCGGCGCGGCTCGATTCCGATATCGTCATGCCCTGCGACGTGGAAGACATCGCCTCGGTGGACGCGACCTTCGCGGCCCTCGACGAGCGCTTCGACGGTGGGCTCGACTTCGTCGTCCACGCCATCGGCTTTTCCGACAAGGCGCAGCTCAAGGGCCGCTACGTCGACGTCACCACCCGCGAGAACTTCGCCCGGACCCTGACGATCTCGTGCTTCTCGTTCACCGAAATCGCCCAGCGCGCGGCCAAGCGCATGACGAACGGCGGCTCGCTGCTGACCCTCACCTACGGTGGCTCGACCCGGGTGATGCCGAACTACAACGTGATGGGCGTGGCCAAGGCGGCGCTGGAGGCCTCGGTGCGCTACCTGGCGAGCGATCTCGGCCCGGACGGAATCCGGGTCAACGCTCTTTCGGCCGGCCCGATGCGGACGCTGGCCGGCGCCGGCATCGCCGACGCCCGCCTGATGTTCAACCACCAAGCGGCCCACGCTCCGCTACGCCGCACCGTCAGCCTCGACGATGTCGGCGGCTCCGCCCTCTACCTGCTGTCGCCGCTCTCCGGCGGCGTCACCGGCGAGGTCCATTTCGTCGATGCCGGCTACAACATCATCTCGATGCCGCGCCCCGACGTGCTCCAGGCCCAGGACGCGGCCGGCGTCGTCGGCGACGCCTGAACCGCGAGCCGGCTACTCCTCCGGGACCCGCCCTGGCGGCACCGGTCCGCGGCTGCGCGAACGCTCACCCCGGACCAATGGACGCTGGCGCTCGATCCGGACCTCGTCCGGGCTCGGGGGTGCCGACGGGTAGTTCGAAGCGAACGGATTCGGCGGCGCAGACCGCGAAGAGCCGCCGAAGAGGGAGTCGAAAAAGCTCTCCTCGGCGTGGACATTTGTCGAAGCAATGAGGAGGCCGAGGGCCAGGATCGGTCGAAGCGTCGTCGTCATCGGTCGCCCGTAGCCCGACTTTCCGGCGGATCGGAGGCCGGTCGGGAACCCGGCGGCGCGCGACGTGTTCGCGCTCAACGAATCCCAGCGCGTACAGGAGTCGAGATGTCCGAGGTTACCTATCGCATCGTCGAGCACGATGGCGGCTTCGCCTACAAGGTCGGCGACGTGTTCTCCGAGACCTTCCCGAGCCGCGAGGAGGCACTGCAGGCCGCCCAGGCTGCCGCCGCCGAGCAGCAGGTCCCCGGTTCGACGGAGGGTATCCGTTACCAGGATCAGGCCGGCAGCTGGCACGACGAGACGGCGCAGGGGAGCGACCGCCCCCGCGCCAAGGTGGTCGATTAGGCCGATCCGGCGGATCGGCGGGTGGTGCCATGGCACGCGCGAAGGCCATAACGCGAGGGGCGGGGCGTCAGGCCCTGTCGAAGCCGGAGGCCTCTCCGAAGGCGGCGCGACCCAAGGGCGCCCGCCGCACGACCCCGTCGCCCGAGACGCTGGCGGCCCTGGGGCCCGACCGTCTGATCGGCCTGATCCTGGGAGAGACCGCGCGCAACTCCACCTTCAAGAAGCTGGTCACCGCAGCGCTCGCCGCCCTGCAGGGGCCGGACGCCGTGGCGGCGATGATCGACCGGCGCCTGGCTGCGCTGGAATCTGCGCAGGGCTACATCGACTGGCAGAAGCGCAGGGCCTTCGCGGCCGATCTCAACGCCACCGTGACGGTCATCGTCGACGAGTTGCGCCCCCTCGATGCCAGCGCCGCCCTGGAGCGGCTCCGGCGGTTTCTGGACGGCGCCGACGCGGTGCTGAACCGGGTCGACGACAGCACCGGTGCGGTGCAGGGCGTCTACGAGCGCGCCAGCGAAGCTTTCGTCGAGACAGCAGCCAATCTGCCGCCCGCTGCGGCCGCGCAACTGGCGACCAGCCTCGTCGGCCCATTCACGGCCGACCCGTTCGGTCCCCTCGGCACGCTGCTCGGCGAGATCATGCCGACACTTGACAGGGACACCCTTTCGGAGATCGATGCCGCCCTCGCGGAGGCAGCTCTCGGGATGGCGAAGGGTGGAGAAGCCAGAAACGAGGCTGCATACCGCCGCGTTGCCGCCCGCGGCCAGATCCTGCGCCTGCGCCAGGTCATCGCCGACCGGCGCAACGATACCGACGCCTTCATCGCGATTGAGACGGAGATCGCTTCGGGTCGAGAGGACCGCGTGTCGATCGCGCAGCGGCTGCTCGCTGCCGGCCGCGCCGAGGAGGCCCTGGACTGGATCCGGCGCACGCCGGAGAAGGGTTTGCACATCGTCACGCGGGCCGACCTGATCGCCGGCTACGACCCGCGCGGTCCCGAGCGCGAGCGCCAGGCGCTGGAGATCGACATCCTCGACGCACTGGGCCGGAGCGATGAAGCGCAGGCGCTGCGCTGGGCGCGCTTCGCGCGCGACCTCGATGCCCCGATGCTGCGCGCCTACCTCGCCAAGCTCCCGGATTTCGAGGACGAGGAAGCGCTTCTCAAGGCGCTGGATCACGTGGAATCCTTCGCCAATCCGCACCGGGCACTCGCCTTCCTGGTGATCTGGCCGGACCTTATGCGGGCCGCCAGGCTGGTCGAGGGGAACCGGGAGGTCTGGCAGGGCGAGCACTATCCCGTTCTGGCCCCGGCCGCCGACGCGTTGGTCCAGGATCATCCGCTGGCGGCCACGATTCTGTATCGGCGGCTGCTCGACGGCATCCTCGATGCCGGCCGGAGCGCCGCGTACACGCACGGCGCCCGCTACCTTCTGGAACTCGACACCCTCGCCGAGCGTCTGGAGACGGGCGCGATCAGCCCGGCACCGGCTGCCTATCGGGAGGCTGTTCGACGCGATCACGGCCGCAAGCACGCCTTCTGGGGTTTGCTTAGGGATTGAACGGCTCCGGTTGCCGTTCGCGTCAGCGTTGCGTGTTCGCCGCGAGAGAGCCCGATAGAGCAGGACCTTCGGTCGTGTCGCCCTGATACCGCCAGCGGGATGGCCGCCCGCTATGGCGCGTCCGAGACCTCGATGACATCGACCAGATCGGGATAGAACGCCACGTGGCCCGCGATCGCGGCCACCGCCGGGAAGGGCGTTTCATAGCTCCACACCGCATCGGATCGCCGCGTGCCATCGACCAGGAGGTCGAAGTAACGGGCATCGCCCTTGTACGGGCAGTGGCTGGTCCGTGCCGTGGGTACGAAATGATCGGCTCGGATATCGGCCCGCGGGATGTAGAACACGGCTTCGTAGCGGGATTCCTGAAGGCGCAGGGCATGACGCGTCTCGGCGACGGGTACGCCCGCCACGAGAACGCGCACCCGGCGCGCCTCAGGCGTGATCGTGATCGGATGGTCGGCGCTTGGGTTTTTCACGGCGTTCTCCCGGGTTCGGGCTTCAGTTCGACAGTACCGAGGGCGTCGGCCAAGCGTGATTTGGCGGTGCCGGGCCGAAGCGGCTTCTGCTGGCTCTCATGCGGTACCCAACCCGACAGCCACAACACCTCGAAGGTCGCCCGCACCCGTCCGTCCGGATCGGAGAAGCGCTCGGCGTAGACCTCCGCGGTGCGCACCAAGGTCGCCCGGCGCAGGGGCGTACGCCGTCGCTCGGTGAGCACGTTGGTCATGCCCATCGCCCGCAGGTCTCGCATCAGCCCGAACGGGTCGGCGTACCGCACCGTCAGGGTGTCGGTGTCGGCCACCGGCAGGGCGAAGCCCGCTCGCTGCAGCAGGGCGCCGGCCTCGCGAACCGCCGCGAACGGCGCCACCCGCGGACTGATCCCACCCTCGATCTCGCTTTCGGCCTGGGCGAAGCTCTGGCGCAGCTCGGTCAGGGTGGCACCGCCCAGCAGGCAACCAAGGAACAGGCCGTCCGGCCGCAGCGCCCGGCGCAGCTGGATCAGCGTGCCGGGCAGGTCATTGACGGCCTGGAGCGCCAGCAGCGAGACCGCGAGGTCGAGGCTTCCGGCCGCCAGGGGCAGCAATTCCGGATCGCCGACGATCAGGTTCGGCCCGCGGGGTTTGGGCAGGGCAGCCAGGCGAAGATGCATGGCGTCAGGGTAGCGCGCGGCCAATACCGGCCCCGCGCCTGCACCCGGCGTCGCGAGGTCGAGCACCGTCGCGAAATTGCGCAGCACCGCCCCAAGGCGGTCGTCCATGTCTTCGACGACGCGGTCGAGCAGGAAGGCGGCATAGCCGTTCCGTTCGGCACGGGCGAGGCGTGCGCGGGCGAGGACGGTGTCGAACAGGGCGGCCGGGGAATCCATGACGGTGCAGATGGCGCTTTCGAACGCATCCTGCCAGCACCCTCGAAGTCACCTGTGAAACCGATTGATCGCCGTCACACACAGAGCCGTGAGGCAGGATAACGTGGCGGAACGACTCGGCGGGGTCGCCGTTCCTGCTGCGACTGGCCGCAAGGCCGAGATTGGTTATGGAGTGCAGGTCATGAAGCGCATGCTCGTCGGAGCCGCAATGGCGCTGGCCACCCTCACCGCCGCGGGCGGCGCCGAGGCGAAGGGCTGCATCAAGGGTGCGATCGTGGGCGGCATCGCCGGCCACTATGCCGGCCATCACGGCCTAATGGGTGCCGCCGCCGGCTGCGCCATCGGCCGCCACCGGGCGAACGCCAAGGCCCGGGAGGTGGATCAGCAGGTCGATCAGCGGGGCGCGCGTCCCGTCTCGGCCCGCTAGCGCCCGTCTGCGACCCGGATGACGGCCCTGCGGGCCGTCGCATCGGCCCTGCGCGGCTTGCCGCGCGGGGCCTTGTCGTTGATCTACCCGCCGACGTGCGCCGGCTGCGGCGGCGCCACCGCCGATCCCGGAGGCCTGTGTTCAGACTGCTGGACCGGCCTGCGTCTCATAGAGGAGCCCCTGTGCCCGCGCTTCGGCACGCCGTTCGCGGTCGATCTCGGGGTCGGGCCTCTGCTCTCCCCCCGCGCCATCGCGGAACCACCGGTCTTCGGACGCGCGCGTGCGGTCGCCCTTTATGATGATGTCGCCCGCCGCCTCGTCCACCGGCTGAAATACGAGGATCGGCTCGACCTGTCCGCCGTGATGGGCCGGATGATGTCTGCGAGCGGCCGGGCCCTCATCGCCGAGGCGGATTGTGTCGTCCCTGTGCCGCTGCACCGTTGGCGGCTCTGGCGCCGCCGCTTCAATCAGGCCGCCCTTCTGGGTCGGGTGATTGCCCGGGGCGCCGAGCTTCCGTACGAGCCCTGCACTCTGGTGCGGGTGCGGGCAACCCGCTCGCAAGTCGGCCTGAGCCGACCGGCCCGCGCCGAGAACCTGAGCGGTGCCTTCCGTGTGGACGCCGCCCGGGCGCACCTCATCCGCGGCCGGAGGATCCTGTTGATCGACGACGTCATGACCACCGGGGCGACCGGCAACGCCGCGTCCCGGGCCCTGCTGCGCGGCGGGGCGGCGTCCGTAGACGTGCTCACCTTCGCGCTGGTCGGTGACGCAGCCGGATGAGGCGGTTCAGACGGTCGCCCGCTCGCGATGCGGAAAGCTCACCGCCAGAGTGAAGTCGAACGCCTCCGCGATGCTCTCGTGCCAGAGCGAGAACGGCGTCGGCCGGGGGAGATGAAGCGCGCCCTCCGTCTCGGTGCCGGCACGCTGCAGCGCCGCGCCCTGCTTGGCCGCCAGCCGCAGCATCGGTCCGTTCCCGGACAGGCAGCGCACGTGCAGGTCGGCCACGCCGCGATGGCGGGCGGCGCGGGCGATCCGGGCGAACAGGGACGCGCCGATACCCTGACGGCGGTAGGCGCGCTCCACCGCGAAAGCCGCCTCCGCCCGTGGGCCAAGACCGTAGGGCGACGGTCCGAGGGCCATCGGCCGTAGCTCGGCCAGGCCGCGCAGTTCTCCACTCACGAAGGCGCCGTACATCACGCCGTCGGCGGTGAGTGCCTGCGCGGCATAGGCCCGCACGCCGCCTTCACTGACATTGCCCATGAAGCGATTCGCGCGTGCCTCGGGATCGAGCCGCAGGAAGTAGTCGAGGACCGCAACGCGGTCGGCCGGCCAAAGGCGCCGGACCGTGTGGGCCGACACGGCGAGGTGTCGAACGGCCATGGTGGGTCTCCGGTCTCTGCGCGTTGTCGCGCAAGTTGGTCCGGACGTTCCTCCCGAAGGACGAGGCTGATCTCGCATCCCCGAGCTTGTTGTGCAATGCAGCAATATGACTGAGCCCGGTCACGGGAGGCCTGCCATGCGCCGGCTTTCTGGAACGGTTCGCTGCGCCGTGTTCCAGGTTGCCTCGGTGCGCGGGCTTGATTCGCGTCGAGCTTGCGCGGCACAGGGATGCGGCCCCGGCGGGAACGGTCTACCGGGGGCGGGGGGTGCCGGGTCCGGCGCCGTATCGTGTTTCAGGGGACCGGTGGCGTGAGCGAGCAATCCGGGAAGCAACACGCGCCATCCGCGGAGGCGCGGGCCAGCGCCGTGTCGCCCGGCCCGGTCCATGACCGCTACGAGGCGCTGGTCGGCACCGGCGCCATCGAGCGGGATCCCGCCCAGGCGCAACTGGTGCGCGCCCTCGACCGGCTGATCCAGGATCTCGGACGCCGCAAGCGCGCCAACAAGACCAGCGCGCTGGGCTGGCTATTCCGGCGCAAGGACGAGGCTCCCGCTCCCAAGGGGCTCTACATCTGGGGCTCAGTGGGCCGCGGCAAGACCATGCTGATGGACCTGTTCCACGAGGCAGCGCCGGGACCCAAGCGGCGGGTCCACTTCCACGGGTTCCTGGCCGACGCGCACGCGCGCATCCACGCTTACCGACAGGCGCTGAAAGCCGGCACCGTGAAGGGCGACGACCCGATCGGACCCGTCGCCGACCAGCTCGCCGACGAAGCGACCCTGTTGTGCTTCGACGAGTTCACGGTGACCGACATCGCCGACGCGATGATCCTGGGGCGCCTGTTCGGCCACCTGTTCCGGCGCGGCGTGATCGTGGTGGCGACCTCCAACGTCGAGCCCGACCGGCTCTACGAGGGTGGCCTCAACCGGGCTCTGTTCCTGCCATTCATAGCGACGCTGAAAGAGCAGGTGGACGTGGTGCGGCTCGATTCGCGGACCGATTTCCGGCTGGAGAAGCTCGGCGGCGCCGCCGTCTATCACGTGCCGGCGGATGCGGCCGCCCGGGCAGCCCTGGACGCCGCTTTCAAGGGGCTCACCGGCAAGGCGCGAGGCCGCACCGCGACGATCCAGGTCCAGGGTCGAGACGTCGCGATCCCCGAGGAGGCCAACGGCGTCGCGCGCTTCGGCTTCGACGATCTCTGCCGGCAGCCGCTCGGCGCCTCCGACTACATGGCCCTGGCGCGGGCCTTCCACACGGTGATCCTCGACGGAATCCCGGTGCTCGGGGAGGCCGAGCGCAACGAGGCGAAGCGCTTCATCACCCTTGTGGACACCCTCTACGACCGGCACGTGAAGCTCGTGGCCTCGGCGGCGGCCGAGGCGCAGGACCTCTACACGGCGGAGACCGGGCGCGAGGCGTTCGAGTTCGACCGAACCGTCTCCCGGCTGATCGAGATGCGCTCGCGGGAATACCTTGCCCTGCCGCACGGACGGGCCGATTCCGAGGCCTCGGGTGCCAGCACCGGGCTGGTGGAGACATGAGCCGACCGGGAGTCGGCTCGATCTTCCGCCTGCGTCGGCCGAACTGGCGTGGAGCCGGTCCGCTCGGGCCGCTCCTCGGCTCGCCGGCCGCCTTCGTCCTGCTGGTCGTCGCGCTTGCGGCGGGCACGGCCAACTACATCGCCGGTGAGGCCGACCGGGGCGCCACCGCGCAGGCCAACGCCACGATCACGGGGGTCGAGCGCCTGCTCTCCGAGGTCAAGGACCTGGAGACCGGCGAGCGCGGCTTCGTGCTGGTCGGCAGCGAGGATTACCTGACGCCCTACACCCTCGCGCTCGGCAAGCTCGAGACCGAGCTGGCCGCCCTCGGGGCGACCGCGCAGGAGCCGGTCCGACGCGGCGGCCCGTCGCTTGCCGGGCTCGTGGCTCAGAAGCGCGATTTCGCCACCCGGGTGGTCGCGGCGCGCCGGGACCGGGGCTTCGACGCGGCCACCGACCTCGTGCGCACCGGCGAGGGCAAGCAGCTGATGGACGCGATCCGCGCGGAGGCGACGTCCCGCCAGGCGATCACGGCCCAGCACCTCGACGAGGTGCAGACCCGGGAGCGCTGGCGCGGACTGATCCTGTTCCTGCTTTCGGGGGCGGCCGCGCTCGGCGCGATCGTGTTGCTCGCCCGCCTCGCCCTGGTGCGGCGGCAGGAATCGTTGCGCATGTCGCGGCTGCTCGATGGGGTGCTGGCCAACGCCCCCGTGGGCCTCGGATTCCTCGACCGCGACCTGAAGATCCGTCACATGAACCGGGCGCTCGCCACCATGAGCGAGCGCGGCTTCGGGGCCGATCTCGGGGCGCCGATCTGGGCGATGCTGCCGACGCTGCAGGAGGCGCTGGCGCCCAAGCTCGCGGCGGCGCTCAACGAGGGCCTGGTCTCGCCCAACGTGCCGGTGGCGATCCCGACACCCTCGGCGCCCGGGGGCGTCCGTCAGTTCTCGATGAGCTTCTACCCCCTGCGCGGCGAGGCGACCGGGCCCGATAGCGGGCAGGACGTCGAGGGCGTGGGCTTGGTCGTGGTCGATGACACGATCCGCCACCTCGCGGAGGTGCGGACGAAGCGCAGCGAAGAGCGCTTCCGCTCGCTGATCGAGGCCAGCGCGGCAATCGTGTGGACCGCGAACCCGGAGGGCAGCCTGCACCGGCGCCAGATTGCCTGGAGCCGCTTCACCGGCCAGGACGAGACCGCCTATGCCGGCCTCGGCTTCCTCGACGTGATTCATCCCGACGACCGCGCCCACACCCAGGCCGACTGGTCCCGCGCGGTGAACACCCTGCAGCCCTACGCTACCGAGCACCGGATGCGCGCACGCTCGGGCGCATACCGGCACATGAGCGTGCGCGCCGTGCCGATCCTCGAAGCGGACGGCACGCTGCGGGAATGGGTCGGCACCCACACCGACATCACCGAGCGCAAGGAAGCGGAGGCCGCCATCGAGGCGGCGCGGGCTGCGGCCGAAGCCGCCAACGAAGCCAAGAGCCAGTTCCTGGCCAACATGAGCCACGAGCTGCGCACGCCGCTCTCGGCGGTGATCGGCTATTCCGAGATGGTCCAGGAGGAGCTCGAAGATCTGGGCGAGGCCGCCCTGATCGCCGACATGAAGAAGATCGAATCCAACGCCCGGCACCTGCTCGGCCTGATCAACGACGTGCTCGACATCTCCAAGATTGAGGCCGACCGGGTGGAGATCTACGCGGAGGATTTCGACGTCGCCGAAGTGGTCCACGACGTCGCCGCCACCGTCGAGGGGCTGATCGCCAAGAAGGGCAACACGCTCACGCTTGACCTGGCGGCGGATGTCGGCACGGCGCACACCGACGTAACCAAGCTGCGCCAGTGCCTGATCAACCTCCTCAGCAACGCCGCGAAGTTCACCGAGAACGGCCGGATCACGCTCGGGGTCGCCCGCACCACGGAGGCCCTCCGCTTCACGATCGCGGATACCGGCATCGGCATGAGCGCGGAGCAGGTCGGGCGCCTGTTCGAGCGCTTCACCCAGGCCGACGCCTCGACCACCCGCCGCTTCGGCGGTACCGGCCTCGGATTGTCGATCACCCGGGCTTTCTCGGAAATGCTCGGCGGCGCCATCGTGGTGGAGAGCCGGGAAGGGGAGGGCACCGTCTTCACGCTGACCCTGCCGGCGCAGTTCCAGGGCCCGGAGGCCGAACATGCGAACGCGGCCGGCGCAGGCGTCGGCGACCGCCGGACCATTCTGGTGGTGGACGACGATGCCGCGACCCGCGACCTGCTCGCCCGCTTCCTGGAGCGCGAGGGGTTTTCCGTGGCTGTGGCGGAGGACGGGCGCCGGGGCCTCGAACGCGCCCGCGCCCTGCGCCCCCGGGCGGTGCTACTCGACGTGACCATGCCGCAGATGGACGGCTGGGCGGTGCTACGGGCCCTACGGGCGGATCCCGAGATCGGCGCGACGCCGATCGTGATGGTCACGGTACTGGACGAGCAGAACCTCGCCTTCTCGCTCGGCGCCACCGACTATCTTCAGAAGCCGATCGACTGGGGCAGCCTGCGGCAGGTCATCGACCGCTTCCGGCCGGTGACCGTGGACGGCCCGATCCTGGTGGTCGAGGACGAGGCGGACGTGCGTGCCCATCTCTGCGCCTATCTCGGCCGCGAGGGTTTTCCCGTGGTCGAGGCTGAGAACGGCCTGCGCGCTCTAGACACCTTAGAGGCGGAGCGCCCCTGCCTGGTGCTGCTCGACCTGATGATGCCGGAGATGGACGGCTTCGGTTTCCTGCGGGCCATGCGCGCCCGGGCCGACTGGCGCGACATCCCCGTGGTCGTCCTCACCGCCAAGGACATCACCGCCGAAGACCGCCGCCGCCTCGCCGGCCAGGCCGACCGCGTACTCGCGAAGGGAACGACCGGACTGAGCGAGCTCGCCCGCGAGTTGCGGGCACTGATGCCGGGGCACACCGAGGTCGCCTGACCCGCACATCGTCCCGAGCAGGACGATGTGCGGTTGGGATTGTCGGTCTCCCTTCTGATCAGAAGCCCCGGAACGCCATCACCAGCGCCCCTACCGCGATGCCCCACAGGGCGAGCGTCGACCAGATCGCACGTCGGCGCTCGTTGCGGGCGAAGCGCTCCAGGCGCTGGGCGTCGCCCGTCCCGCTCTCGTCGAGGCGGATCAGCACGCGCTTGAGCCGCGTCGCGAGGTCAGGGATGTCGCCGACCACGTCGGAGAGCACACGCAGGGCTTCGAAGCCGCTCTGAGCACGCCCGAGCGGGCCTGCATTCTTGGCGATCCAGCTGCGCACCACCGGCTCGGCCGTGGTCCACATGTCGAGGCGCGGATCCAGGGAGCGGGCCACGCCCTCGACAACCACCATGGTCTTCTGGAGCATCACCAGTTCGGTGCGGGTGCTCATGTCGAACAGGGCGGTGATGTCGAACAGCAGGGTCAGCACCTTGGCCATCGAGATCTCGTCGGCCCGACGCTGGTGGATCGGCTCGCCGATCGCCCGGATCGCCTGCGCGAAATCCTCGACGGAATGATGCGCCGGCACGTAGCCGGCCTCGAAATGTACCTTCGCCACCCGGCGGTAATCACGCAGGATGAATCCCAGCAGGATCTCGGCCAGGAACCGCCGCTCGTTCAGGCCGAGCCGGCCCATGATGCCGAAATCCACCGCCACCAGCCGGCCCTCGGCGTCGACCAGCAAATTTCCCTGGTGCATGTCGGCGTGGAAGAAGCCGTCGCGAATCGCCTGGCGCAGAAAACTCTGGATCACCGTGCGCCCAATCGCCTGCGGATCGTGGCCGGCCGCGACGAGATCGGCCGCGCTGTGCAGGCGCACGCCCTCGATCCACTCGGCCGACAGCACCTCCCGGGCGGTCAGCTCCCATTCGGGCTTGGGCACCCGAAAATCGAGGTCGTCCCGGGTATTCTCGGCGATCTCCGAGGCGGCGGCCGCCTCCAGGCGGAAATCCATCTCCATCAGCACCGAGCGTGCGAGGATCTCGACCACCTCACGCGGGCGCAGCCGCTCGGCCTGCGGAGAGAGGGCGTGCACCACCCGGGCCATGAACCGCATGACTTCGAGGTCGCGCATGAAGCGCTCGCGCACGCCCGGGCGCATCACCTTCACGGCTAGCGCCCGCTGCGTGCCGTCGGCATCCTGCACGACGGCCTTGTGGACCTGCGCGATCGAGGCGGCGGCGATCGGCTCGCTGAACGACACGAACAGCGCGTGAACCGGCTTGCCCAACGCCATCTCGACCACCTTCAGGGCGGTCGCCTGGGGGAACGGCGGTACCCGGTCCTGCAAGCGTTCCAAGTCCGAGGCCGCCTGCATGCCGACGATATCGGGGCGGGTCGCCAGGAACTGGCCGAACTTCACGTAGGACGGACCGAGCCGTGTCAGGGCCGACGACAGGCCGGCGGCGCCGTCATCCAGACCCCGGCGCTCCAGGGACCGTCCGAGCTTCAGGGCGAAGCGCAGGTGGGCCGGCAGTTCGGACGGGCTGGCGAGGGCGAGCGCCCCCTCCCGGGCCAGGACGAAACCGACCCGGGCACCGCGGAACAGGTTGATCGCGGCGCCGATCATGGACGCACCGAGACCTTCCCGCCCCCCAATGCAGGGGTGGGAATCAGATCGCGCTCGACGGCCAAGATCAGGAGACCTTCCAGCCGGAATGGATCGCCACGATCCCGCCCGAGAGCGGCCGGTCCGTGACGTGGCGGAAGCCGGCGCGCTCGATCATGCCGCTGAACGCACCCCGGCTCGGGAACTTCCGGATCGATTCGACCAGGTACCGGTAGGATTCGGCATCGCCGGCGACCCGGGCACCGATCCGCGGGATCACGTGAAAGGAATAGGCGTCGTAGATCCTGTCGAGCAGCGGGATGTCGACGGCGGAGAATTCGAGGCACAGGAACCGGCCGCCGGGCTTCAACACGCGGCGCGCCTCGGCGAGGGCAGTCTCGATCCGCGGCACGTTCCGGATGCCGAACGCGATCGTGTAAGCGTCGAAGGCGGCGTCCGGCAGCGGCAGCGTCTCGGCGTTGCCGGTGACGAAGGCGATCCGGTCGCCCGCGCCCTCGACCTTCTCCCGGGCCCGCTCGGCGCCGACGCGCAGCATCGATTCGTTGATGTCGAGCACCGTGACCCGCGTCTTCGGCCCGCCCGCGGCCAGGACCCGGAACGCGACGTCACCGGTGCCGCCGGCGACGTCGAGATGCGCGAACGGCCGGCCCTGCGGCGGCCGCAGCATCGACACGAGCTGCGCCTTCCAGGCCCGGTGCAGGCCCGCCGACATCAGGTCGTTCATGACGTCGTAGCGGCGGGCGACCGAGTGAAAGACGCTGTCGACGCGCCCCTGCTTCTCGTCGAGCGACACGCGCTCGAAACCGAAATCTGCGCCTTCGCGCTCCGTCGCCCCGTCCCCGGCCTTCATGACGCTCCCGTTCCTCACGTCCGCGCGTCTTAGCGAAGGCCGCGCCCATCCGCCATGCGTCCTATCACGCGGACGGAGCCAGATCCTCAGCCGACGCGGGCATGCAGGGCGTCCGCCACGGCGTTCGCCATGGCGCGCGTGCCTATCGCGTTGGTGCCCTCGCCGGCGATATCGGCGGTACGGGCCCCCCCGGCCAACGCGTCCATGACGGCGCCGTCCAGCGCGTCCGCGGCCTCGCCGAGGCCGAACGAGTAGCGCAGGCACATGGTCAGCGAGCCGATCATGGCGATCGGGTTCGCCTTGTCCTGCCCGGCGATGTCCGGTGCCGAGCCGTGGCACGGCTCGTAGAGCGCCCGGCGCACGCCGCTTTCATCCACCGCGCCCAGCGACGCCGAGGGCAGCATGCCCAGCGAGCCGGTGAGCATCGCGGCGAGGTCGGACAACACGTCGCCGAACAGGTTGTCGGTCACGAGCACGTCGAACTGCTTCGGCCTGCGTACCAGCTGCATGGCGCAGTTGTCGGCCAGGATGTGCTCCAGCTCGATGTCGGCGTAGTGCTCGGCATGAACCTTGGTGACGACCTCCTTCCAGAGGACGCCGGACTTCATGACGTTGTGCTTCTCGGCCGAGGCCACCCGGCCGGAACGCTTGCCCGCCAGATCGAAGGCGACCTTGGCGATCCGCTCGATCTCGCCCGTCGTGTAGACCTGGGTGTCGACCGCCCGCTTCGAGCCGTCCTCCAGGATGGTGATCTCCTTGGGCTCCCCGAAATAGACGCCGCCGGTCAGCTCGCGGACGATCATGATGTCGAGGCCCTCGACCAGCTCGCGCTTGAGCGCGGAGGCATCGGCGAGCGCCGGGTAGCAGATCGCCGGCCGCAGGTTGGCGAACAGCTCCAGATCCTTGCGCAGCCGCAGCAGGCCGGCCTCGGGACGATTCTCGTAGGACACGCCCGCCCATTTCGGACCGCCGACCGCACCGAGCAGGATCGCGTCCGCCGCCCTGGCGCGCGCCAGGGTCTCGTCCGAGAGCGGGCTGCCGTGGGCATCGAGGGCGCAACCGCCGACGAGATCGGTCTCGGTCTCGAACGTGGCGAGGCCGGTCTCCTTCAGGGCGCCGAGCACGACCTGCATGCCGGCCGCGACCTCCGGGCCGATCCCGTCGCCGGGCAGGAGCAGGAGCTTGTAGCTGGCCATGGCGGTCTCGCGGGTTCTCTCTCGACGTGCCGGCGGGCTTTATCCAGGGCGGACCGCGCTTGGCAAGGCGGCGGGCGAGGGCGGCCCTTGTGTTTCCGGCACGCGGGGGCTACCTCTGCGGCCCTTCGCGCGGATGCCGCTTCACGCCGTCCGCGACTCACCCGGGAGAGACGAGCCTTGGCCAGAGCCGGCTCAGCGTCCGAGACCGCCCACGCCGCTTCGTCGGCGTTGCGGTTGCGCGCGCCTCGTGCCCGGCTTCGTCTTCCGCTTCTGCTTACCCGCCCCTGAGGGCCGTCCGGGCGCGCGCGCCTGGGCCTTCAGGGGATTGTCGGAACTCGCGAACCTCAGCCCCTCCCGGGGCACCACGCCGCTCCGCGCAATATGCCGGGCGGCCCGCGACAGGGTAAAGCCATGACCACCACCAGCACCACCGCCGCCCGCGAACGCATCGTCATCTTCGACACCACCTTGCGCGACGGCGAGCAGTGCCCCGGCGCCACCATGACCCATGACGAGAAGCTGGCGGTCGCCGAGCTCCTCGACACGATGGGCGTCGACATCATTGAGGCGGGCTTCCCGATCGCCTCGATCGGCGACTTCGAGGCTGTGTCGGAGATCGCCCGGCGCACCAAGCGCGCGACCATCGCGGGCTTAGCCCGCGCGATTCCCGCCGACATCGCCCGGGCCGGCGAGGCGGTGCGGCACGCCAAGCGCGGACGGATCCACACCTTCGTGTCGACCTCGCCGATCCATCTCGCGCACCAGATGCGCAAGACCCAGGACGAGGTGCTGGAGATCATCCTCAAGACCGTCGCCCAGGCCCGCGACCTCGTCGAGGACGTGGAATGGTCGGCCATGGACGCGACCCGCACGCCGATCGACTACCTGTGCCGGTGCGTCGAGGCCGCGATCAAGGCCGGCGCCACCACGATCAACCTGCCCGACACGGTGGGCTACGCCACGCCGTCCGAGTACCGCGACATGTTCGCGGCGGTGCGCGAGCGGGTGCCGAACGCCGACCAGGCGGTGTTCTCGGTCCATTGCCACAACGACCTCGGCCTCGCGATCGCCAACTCGCTCGCCGGCATCGAGGGCGGCGCCCGGCAAGTGGAGTGCACGATCAATGGGATCGGCGAGCGGGCCGGCAACGCCGCGCTCGAGGAGATCGTCATGGCGCTGCGTACCCGCGCCGACGTGCTGCCCTACGAGACCGGCATCGAATCGACCATGCTGACCCGGGCCTCCAAGCTGGTGAGCCACGCCACCAACTTCCCGGTGCAGTTCAACAAGGCGATCGTCGGCCGCAACGCCTTCGCGCACGAGAGCGGCATCCACCAGGACGGCATGCTCAAGAACGCCGAGACCTACGAGATCATGACGCCGGCCTCGGTCGGCCTGACCAAGACCTCCCTGGTGATGGGAAAGCACTCGGGGCGGGCGGCGTTCCGCTCCAAGCTCGACGACCTCGGCCTGCACCTGTCCGACAACCAGTTCCAGGACGCGTTCGAGCGCTTCAAGGCGTTGGCCGACCGCAAGAAGCACGTCTACGACGAGGATATCGAGGCCCTGGTCGACGAGAACCTCGCCACCGCCCACGACCGTATCCGGCTGGTCTCGCTCTCCGTCATCGCCGGCACGCGGGGCCCCCAGCGCGCCACCCTGCGCATCGCCGACGAGGACGGCACCCGGATCGAGGAAGCCGACGGCAACGGACCGGTGGACGCGGTGTTCAACGCGATCACCGCCCTGGTGCCGCACAAGGCCGAACTGGAGTTGTACCAGGTGCAGGCGGTCTCCGGCGGCACGGACGCCCAGGCCGAAGTCTCGGTACGCCTGCGCGACGGCGACCGCAGCGTCACCGCCCGGGGTGCCGACCCGGACACGCTGGTGGCGTCCGCGAAGGCTTATCTCTCGGCCCTGAACAAGCTCGCGGCCCACGCCGTGCGGGTTCATGCACAGCACGCGGCAGCAGAATAGCAAAAAACCCGCATCCGGGGGTGGACAGCCCCCGAATGCGTTGGTATCAGCCCGCCACCCCGGACGGACTTGGTGGCCACCGGGGCGGGTCGCAGACGCGATCGGGCGCATAGCTCAGTTGGTAGAGCAGCTGACTCTTAATCAGCGGGTCCTAGGTTCGAACCCTAGTGCGCCCACCAAGACTTCCCGGAACGGTCCTCACAGTCTCATTCGTCGGATCGACGCCGCACAGGCGGCGCGGGGCCGTGGCGGCTTTGCATCGTCGTGCCGCAACCCACGCACAACGAAAACAATTCTTTGGCGACAGAGCTGAAGACAATTTGTTCTGCCTGTGCAATTTCGGGTTTAGAACTATCTCCGCCTGAAGATGGTCTGGCTTTCGCATATCGCGGGCTGAACTCGGAGATTTGTCGGTTGGTTCGTTTCGCCTCGATTGTCGCCGCGGCAGGAGCAGGCGCCCTGGCGTGGTGCGGACCCGCTTCGGCGGCGCCGGAGATCACCCTCGCGGCGATCGCGACGGGCCGGCTCTACATCGTCGGAACTACGGAGCGTCCGCATGTGCCGGTGGTGCTGGAGGACAAGTTCCGCACCGAGTCGGACGAGAAGGGCAGGTTCCAGTACGAACTCGTCTACCATCCGAGCCGGTGCATCGTGTCGGCGACCATCGACGGCAAGACTGTAGAGGCGGTCGTCAGCAATTGCGGCCAGACCTGCGAGGCCGCACCGCAACCCGCGGCGGCCGCCGCTGCTGCGCGCGCTACCGGCCGGGAAGGCGGCGCCTCCGGTGGCCGGGGAGCGCGGCTCAGCCGTCGCGAGGGGCGCCGAACAACCGGTCCGCCGTCGCGCCGCCGCCGAACCCCAACGCCGCGCCGACTGGAACGCCCGATGCCGCGCCGAAGAACGTCCAGATCGCTCGGCCACCGAGGCCACCGCAACGGCCTGCCGTGCGGACGCCGCCGCAGGCCCGGACCGTCCAACCGGCCAAGCCGGCGCGCAAGGCCAGGCCGGCGCAGCGGCCAGCCCCCGACGATGCCGGACCACCGATCGCGGATTGATGGATCGCGGCGCCGCGATCGCAACTCGAACGGGGCCAAAGCCCGTCCCGGCAGCGCCGCCGCCAGCGCCGCGCCCCCCCCTGCCGCTGTCTGATAACGGCCAGCCTTGAGCCCGATATCAACCGACATACCGCGATAGGTTGGATAACGGCATCGTCCTGGAACGCTGCCGAAAGCCGCGCGGCGCACAGGCCGATGCGGCGCGACTTTTTAAATCATACAAATAAGATACTTTAATCGTTTGTAATTATGCTTCGCTGATCAAATTAAAGTTTATATTTTTGCGAATAAAACACATCTATATAGTCTAAGAACGGGAATCCAGCGAATCAACCATAATTTGTCAGTTTGATTATGAAACCTACCATTTCTGTTTGCGATGATGGATAATCCGACAATCCTCGATGAGGGCTACCGGATCGATCTGCGCATCAATGAAAACCATTTTCTCCGCGGTCGGCGATCAATCGAATACAAATTTCAATCTCTGGAGAGATTTTGCCACGAGCCGCTTGATGCCGGCCGAACTGTATCGGGTAGACGATGGCCACTTCCGCGGCCTTTTTGAAGGGACAGATCTCGGCTCGCTGCTGATCACCCGCTCGACGTCCAGTGCCGTAAGGGTGGAATCGACCCCGGCCACGCTCCGGCGAAGCCACAAGCGGGATACCCTCGCCGTCACGGTCAAGCTGTCCGGAACGTCGATGTGCGAGCAGTTCGGGCGCCAGGCCGTGCTGCAGCCCGGCGAAATCACCGTCCTGGATCGGGCAAGCCCGTCCGTCCGCCAGACGTCCGGATCGTCCCGATCCCTGCTCCTGGAAATCCCCCGGGACCGATTGGAGAACCTGCTCGGTGATGCCCGTCACTTCACAGCCCTGACCATCGGAGAGCATCTCGGCAGCGCGCGCCTCGTGACGACGTTCCTCGACACGTTGCTCCAACTCGAGAACGTGCTCACGGCCGACGTCGCCCAGCGGATGTCGGCCATCGTCGTGGACCTGATCGCGGCCAGCATCGCTGAGCGCCTGGCCAAGGAGGTGCCCCGGCCACTGCACGGCACCGTCGTGGTCCAGCGGGCCAAAGCCCATGTCGAGGCCAACCTCGGTGACCTGACCCTGGACCCGCCCCAGCTCGCGGCGATCGTCGGCGTTTCGCTGCGCCGCCTTCAGGAACTGTTCCACGAGCACGGGCAGCACATCTCCGATTGGATCTGGCAGCGCCGGCTGGAGGCCGCTGCCAAGCGCCTGGCCGACCCGGGGTGTCGACATCTGTCCCTCGGCACCCTGGCCTATGGCTGCGGCTTCGCCAGCCAGGCGCATTTCTCCCGGCGGTTCAGGGATCGATACGGGATGGCACCGAGCGCGTTCCGGCATCTGGCCGATCCTGGCATCCCGAAACGGTGATCCGGCCGCGCAGGGCTGGCTTCTCAACCGCAGATCGGTCGGTCGTCGATGACCCCGCGGATCCCGCACCGGGCCTCATCGTAACTCCAAGTGCAGAGCAATCAGCGGTTGTTAAGATCTGTTGGTTAAGCATTCGCGGCTGCAGCTTGCGCAATGTTCCTATTCCGCTGCATTTCGAGGGTGCCGTGACGCTGCAATCTGTCTCCATCCGCACGAAATTGATTGTGGCGTTCGCCACTCTGACCGTTTTCGTGGTCGGCCTGGGCATACTCGGGCTCGTGAGCACGCAAAAGCTGCGCGATCAGACCGTCGCCATCGAAACGAACTGGCTGCCGAGCATCAGGACGCTCAGTGAGATCAACACGCTGACGGCCCGGAGCAGTGGGCTTCTCCTGCGTCACACGCAGGCGACTGATCCGGCGCTGCTGGCCACCATCGAGAAGGACATTGGCAGCTTCGACAGATCCGTGGACGAAAAGGCCAAGTTCTATCGCACCCTGATCAGCTCACCCGAAGAGCAGGCATTGGACGCGACGCTGAGCCGGGCGTCTGACGCCTTCCGGGCTGTCCGCGACCAGGTGCTGGCCCTATCGCGCCGGGGTGACAAGGCGCAGGCCTACGCACTCTACGAGACGAACGGGCTCGCGCCCCGTCGTGCCGTCTCCACCGCGCTCGAGAAGCTGATCGCCCTCAACAACGAAGGCGCCAGCGCCGCTGAGGCCCAGGGTCTGACGGTCTTCGAGGAGACCCGCACGGTGACCCTGATCGCGATCGGGCTCGCCCTGATTCTTTCGGTGCTGTCGGGGGCGGTGATCGTCCTGGGGGTCACGCGCGGCATCCAGTCCGTTGTGCAGCCGATGCAGGCCCTGATCGCCGGCGACCTGTCGGTCACGATCCCGCACCAGGGCGCCCGGACCGAGGTCGGCACGATCGCGGACGCCGTGCAGGTCTTCAAGGACGGGCTGATCCAGATGAAGGCCTTGGAGGCCGAGACGGCCGAGGCCCGGCTCGCCGCCGAGGCGCAGCGCAAGACCGGCATGCGCCAGATGGCCGAAACCTTCGAGCAGGCGGTCGGCGGCATCATCGGCCTGGTCTCGGCCTCCGCCACCGAGCTTCAGGCAACCGCTGAGGCGATGTCGGCCATGGCCGGCCAGACCTCGGCGCAGTCCGGCGCGGTGGCGGCCGCGGCCGAGGAGGCCGCCAGCAACGTCAACACCGTGGCGGCGGCCGCCGAGGAGCTCGGCTCGTCGGTCCAGGAGATCGGCCGCCAGGTCGACGGCTCGGCCAGCCTGGCGCAGCGCGCCGTCAGCGAGGCGGATCAGACCGCCGTCCTGGTGCAGGAGCTCAGTACGGCGGCGGCCCGGGTGGGCGACGTGGTCGGCTTGATCTCGTCGATCGCCGGGCAGACCAACCTGCTGGCCTTGAACGCCACCATCGAGGCGGCCCGGGCCGGCGCTGCCGGACGCGGCTTCGCCGTCGTCGCCTCCGAGGTGAAGGCGCTGGCCGAGCAGACCGCCAAGGCCACCGAGGAGATCTCGGGTCAGATCGCCCGTATCCAGGCTTCCACCGGCCAGGCCGTCACGGCGATCGGTTCGATCGCAATGCGGATCCAGGAGATCAGCGGCGTGACGACCTCGATCGCCGCCGCCGTGGAACAGCAGGGCGCGGCGACCCAGGAGATAGTTCGCAACGTCAGCCAGGCCGCGATGGGGACCGGGGCGGTGACCAGCAACATCACCGGCGTCGCCAGCGCCGCGGAGGAGACCGGATCGGCGGCGAGCGAGGTCCTGGGCGCGGCATCGGAACTCTCGCGCCAGTCCGAGCACCTCTCAGCCGAGGTGGGCCGCTTCCTCGCCACCGTGCGCGCGGCCTGAACGAACGGCGGGGCCGCCAGGATCGCAGGCCGGATGCGCGCAGTCCGATCCGGTGCGCGTGTCGGCCCCAGCGAAGTCTCGCGTTCCCAGCAACGATCGGTTGACCACGTCGACAGCCAGCCGCTCGTCCCGGAGGGCGCCAGAGCCAGTTTGCGGACTTCGATCAGCGGCTACGCGGATCCCGCAATGGTCAAGGTCTTGGCGTTCCTGGCCGCGCTGGGATCGGTCGCCTGCGGCTTGCTGATCGTCCGGGATCTGCTTCACTTGCTGACGCTGCAGCAGAACCCGACCGGAGCACGCGTCGCGACGTTGCTGGCGGTTTTCGCGGTCGGCTCGAGCCTGGGCGCCGCCGCGAGCCTGCTTCAGCGCAATCGCTGAACCATTTGCGGGCGAACCCGATCGCAACCCAGGTGTGCCGAAGCACGTCCGCCTGTAAAGCTTAGGCATACATCAGGGTCACACCGCGAACACAGTCGCGGACCTGATGGAGACTATCAATGCCCCTCGCATCCCGCCTCACCATTGCCGCCGCCGCGACGATCGCCACCGTTGCGGTCCTGGCCGGCTCGTACGTGCAGGCCTTGAGCCTCGCCCTGCCGAACCACTTCGTCTGATGCTAATCGGACCCGGCGACGGAACGCCCAGCAACCCGGCGCTCCGTTGCCCCTGCCAGCCCAAAACCCCAGTGCGGGGAGGCAAGCGATGCACGCCATCCTGATAGCCATGCTCGACGGCGCGACCTGGGTCGCCGACACGCTCGATACGCTTCTCGACGATGCCGTCATCGGCTTCGGAGCTGCAGCCCCGTTCGCGGCACGCGGCGAGGACGAGTCCATGGAGCCGGTTCCGCCAAGACCCTGACGCACAAGCTGTAACAGCGGCTCCGCGGACAACCGGGTCAGCGACGCCGCGCCTCATTACAACGCGCGATTACGATGACCGCGTGCGCCCAACGTCTTCAGTTTGCCGATCGGACGCCGGATCCGACGCTTCGTGATCGGGGATCCGATACCCCCGCGCCCAGGTGCGGTGCTCGTTCGAACCTTCGGGATAGGGATTGGCCGAAAGCGGCTCTCCGCGGTCTCGCGCGTGGCGCCCCTCATCGCTGATCGCGGTTGGCGACCGGCTAGATAGCGTCACGATGCAGTCCTCCCGGTCATGGATTCTTCCCACGCCACGTAACGGGAGCTCCGGGACGACGAGGCCGGGATCATCGTACGATTGCGGGCGGCTGCGCCTCAGAGCGCGCGCCCGATCCCGTGACCCGCCACACCGTGCCGCCGGCATCGTCCGCGATGAGCAGGGCACCCTGGCCGTCGATCGCCAGCCCGACCGGTCGGCCGCGCGCTTGCTTGTCCGCGTTGAGGAAGCCGGTGACCACGTCCTGAGCCTTGCCGGCGGGCTTTCCGTTCTCGAACGGGACGTAGACCACCTTGTAGCCGTTCAACGGATCGCGGTTCCAGCTGCCGTGCTCGCCGACGAACGCCCCGCTCCGGTAGGCCTGGGGCAGGCCCGTTCCGGTGGCGAATGCCATCCCCAGCGGGGCGACGTGCGAACTCAGCGCGTAATCGGGCATGATCGCCTGGGCGACCAGGTCGGGGCGCTGCGGCATCACCCGTGGATCGAGATGGCTGCCCCAGTAGCTGTACGGCCAGCCGTAGAAGCCGCCGTCCTTTACCGAGGTCATGTAATCAGGGACCAAGTCGGGACCGAGTTCGTCGCGCTCGTTGACCACGCACCACAGCGTCTTCGTCTGCGGCTCGAAGGTGAGACCGTTGGGGTTGCGCAAGCCGGTCGCGTAGAGCCGGTGGGCGCCCGTGGCGCGGTCGATCTCCCAGATCGCGGCCCTGTCCTTCTCCTCGTCGATGCCGTTCTCCGTGATGTTGCTGTTCGAGCCGACGCCGGCATAGAGCTTGGTGCCGTCCGGGCTGGCGGTCAGGCTCTTGGTCCAGTGATGGTTGATCCGGCCCGCCGGCAGCTCGGTGAACTTGACGCCGGGCTCGGTGATCTGGGTCGTGCCGGCCGTGTACGGGAAGCGCATCACCGCATCGGTGTTGGCGACGTAGAGCGCGTCGTCGACGAGCACCATGCCGAAGGGCGCGTTCTGCTTGTCGAGCAGGACGGTCCGCGTCTCCGCCACGCCGTCTCCGTCGGTATCGCGCAGCAGGGTGATGCGCTGGCCAAATTCGCCGGCGGGATGGGACAGGCTCTCCAGCCAGCCCATGACGATCTCCTTCGGCCGGTTGATCGGCGGCGTCGGGCCTCCGCTCTCGGCCACCAGGACATCGCCGTTGGGCAGGACGAGGAGCGAGCGCGGGCCTTTCAGGCCGGTCGCCAGAGCCTTCACCTGCAGACCCGCTGCGACTTGCGGAACCTCACCGTCCTTCCAGCCCACCGACCGGGATACGTGCATCGGCGGCAACAGGTACTGGTGCAGGTCCGGCAGGGGCGGATTCGGGCCGACCTGGGTCTGGGGATCGATAGGATCCGGTCCGCAAGCCGACAGCGGCAGCAGCGCGGCTGCGGCGAGGAGATAGCGTTTCCGGCTCATGCTCGTGTTCCCGGCCGCACGCCCACGCGATGGCGATGGATCAAGTCCGCGCCGCTCCAGCCCGTCACCAGCAGGAGCACGACCACGGTTCCGGAGAGCGCCAAGCCGGTCGGCACCACCGAGGTGTAGGCGTCCCGGCTGTGCACGAACACGTTGACGATCGACAGAGCGAGTACGAGGACGTTGCCGACCGCATGGATCCAAGCCGGGCGCAGGCGCCGGATCGACCGGCTGCCGAGGAAATCGATCACGCCGGCGAGGCCCGCGAACACTGAGGCGATCAATCCGATACTCAACAGCCAGGCCGAGAAATTCGCCCATTGCATGTTGGCGGTCGCCCAATAGGCGATATCGGTGACAAAGGTGCCGACGAAGCAGACGATTGGGATCGGCACAAGCATCGGGTGAATGGGATGCCCGGCGATGCTGGCAGTCGAGCGCGGGAAGTTCTCCGACACACGCATCCTCGTCATGAAATCGCATTCTGCACTGCGGGTCCTACCGCGCGTCGAGGTAAAGGTTCCGCCTGCGCGCCATCTGGTCGCTCGGGGGCTGCATCGCTCGCCGAACCGCCTGAGTCAGCCTCCAGCGGCATCGGATGGGCGCGTGCGTCCGCGCACCGTCGGGAACCCTGATCTGTGTCGTTTTCTAAAATCATCGGCCGGCACCACTATTGCCGAGTCTGAGCAGCATCGCCATTTCTTGTCTCATTCGCGGACAAGCGGCGAAAAGCAGTCCAGGATTGAGCCAATGGCCGCTGCCACAGTAGAGAAGCCACTCGACGTTGGTGGCCCGATCAGCCGGAGAGCCGCCGCGCTCGCCAACGTGAAATGGTTTCGGGCTCTGGCCTGTCGCGTGATGCGCGAAGGCGGGCCGCAGGCGACGCTGCGCGCGGCCAACGCCAGGGCAGCGGCCCGCATCATTTTGCGCCAGGCCAAGCGGGACGCGCTGGTCAACCGGATGGCGCGTGAGGCGCTGCAAGCGGATCGGGTGACGCACTAGATCGGGCGCCTATCTGCCTGCACCATGCTTGACGGCAGTTTCGAAGCATCCGCTGCGATAAATCGCCGGGATCAGCCAGAAGAACCGAGGCCGCCGGCCAGCTCGTACCGCCGGCAGCCCCGTCAGACGCTCAGCGCTTGAACTTGCCGTCGTACTTGAACTCCGGCGCGGACTTCAGCTGCTCTTTGGTCGCGCCGATGATCGCCTTCCACTTCTTTGCGTCGGCATCGTAGCCCAGGGCCACGGAGGCCGGGGAGACGGCGACGTAATGCTCGCCCATGCCGAGGAAGCCGCCGACCGAGACGATGTAGCCGACGACCTTCTCGTTGTGGATCGCGATGTCCTTGATCTCACCGACGGTGTTGTTCTGCGCGTCGGTGATGTTGAGGCCGATCAGGTTGTAGCTCAGCACCGCATCCTGCGGCACGCTCTCGAACTTGGGGGCCACCGTCGGGGGCGTGGTATTCGCCGCGAGGGCGGGTCCGGCGAGGGCAGCGGCGGCGAGGGTAGCGAGGACGAGGCGGCGCATCGAGATCTCCAGCGGCCCGGGATGGGCGCGGGGAAAGGGCCTGCCTGCACGCATCGTTCCGCGAGATCGCAGAAATGTTAATGGCCGGAACATGGAACCATGGGGCCCTATCGCCCGGTCAGCGCGCGTGTCCTGCCGCGCGGCCGGTACAGTTCGGCTCGTCCGGCCCGAACCGTCCCTATCTGAGCACGCGCAGCAGGCGCATGTCCCGGCGGATCAAGACCGAGGGGACAGTCGTGGCACGATCCGGGCAAGCATCGACGGCATTGACCAACCCAGGCACCGGGCGAAACCTGGCCTCGGCAAAACCGGGCGCGTGGATCGACGGACTGGTCGGCGTCGCGATCTTCAGCGGCTCCCTGGTGGCGACCCGGCTGGCGCTCACCGGCATGGACGCGCTGTTCCTCAGCGCCGCGCGGGCGGCCCTGGCCGGGCTCGCGGGGGCAGCCGCATTGCTCATCCTGCGGGAGACCTGGCCCCGCCGGAGCGACATGGGGGCGCTCGCCATCGTGGCGGCGGGTGTTGTGGTCGGGTTCCCGCTCCTGACGGCGCTCGCCCTGCGCACCGTCAACGCGGCCCACGGGACGGTCTTCGTCGGATTGCTGCCGCTCTCCACCGCCCTGTTCGGAGCCTTGCGGTCGGGCGAGCGCCCCTCGTCGGCGTTCTGGATCCTGTCGATCCTGGGCGCCCTCGTGACGGTGGGGTTCGCGGCGCGCGGGCTCGACGGGCCGCCGGGTCCCGGCGACGCCTTCATGCTGGCGGCGATCCTGGTTTGCGGCCTCGGCTATGCGGAGGGCGGAAAGCTGGCACGGCGGCTCGGCGGCTGGCAGGTGATCGCCTGGGCCACCGTCCTGTCTCTGCCGCTCTCCCTGCCGCTGGCGCTGGTCTTGAGCCCCGCACATCCCGGCGCGATCCCGCTGCCGGCCTGGGTCGGCCTGGGTTACGTCGCCTTGTTCAGCATGTTCATCGGGTTCGTGTTCTGGTACCGGGCGCTGGCCCGGGGCGGCATCGCGGCGATCGGGCAGCTCCAGCTTCTGCAGCCGTTCATGGGGCTGGGGGTGGCCGCACTGGTCCTGGGCGAGCGGATCGAGCCCGCGATGATCGGGGCGGCCCTCGCAGTCGCGGTTTGCGTGGCCCTGGCGCGGCGTATGGCCTGAACAGACCGCTCAGCCGGACTTCGCCACCACCTCGATGTCCCGGTCCAGCCCGCTCTCGACTTTGAACTCGCGGGTGTAGACCTGCCCGTCATGCCGGGCGATCAGCACGTAGTCGCCCTCGGCGAGGGTCACCTGCGGGAATGCGCCGATCGCCTCGCGTATGGTGTCGCCGCCGGGGGTGAGGACCGAGAAGGCGGTGCCGGCATAGGCCTCGGCCCCGAAGGCTGCGACCAGCTTGAGGGTGACGGTGGCGGCGCGGTGATTAAGCGTCGCCTCGGTGACCTTGCCGTTCTCGACCCGCAGGTCGGCGCGCTGGATCGCGTTGGACTCCCCGTAGGTCGAGACCACGTGATACGTGCCCTCGGGCAGTCGCAGGATCTCCCCGGCCTTGATGCCGGAGCGTACGAGGCGGCCCTCGGAATTGGTCCCCACCGGCACGAACACCGAGAACACGACCTGGGCGGGCGGGATCTTCTGGTCGCCCACGGCCCCAGCGAGCTTCAGTGCGCCGGCCGCGACCCGGAGGGTGTCGGTGGCCGGCTGTCCGCCCATCACGATGCGCTTCGAGGCGCTGGCGAAGCCGTACGTGACGGTCGCCACGTAGGCGCCCGGGGGCAGGGTGAAGTTCGGCTCGGCCTCGGTGGAGCGGCCCACGATCGAAGGCCGGGTGCCGTCGCCGCGATCCTCATAGATGCGCCAAGCCAGGCCCTTGCGCAGCGGCACCCCGGCCCCGGACAGCAGCGCCGACAGCGACAGCTGCGCCTCGGGCTCGGCCGGTGGCATGTTGGGCGGCAGGGTCGGGCTGGTGATCGACGGGGATGGCAGGGGATCGCCGAGGCGGTTCTGGAACACGCCCTGCTGCGCGCGCGCATCCGCGGGCAAGAGGGAGGGCGAGAGAATTGCCAACGCCATCGCGGCAAGCCTCGTGCGCATCCGTTGAATCCTCATCCAGTCCCAGTCCGGTTCCGCCTGTGCCTCGGGACCATGGCGGCGGCAAGGCCGCACGGTCTTCCCCCGGGTGCCCCTGCGTGCCACATCCGGGTAGCGATTCATCCGCGGGACAGGACGCATGACTGCCACCCTCGACCTCCTGAAGACGCGCCGTTCGGTCCCGCCGCTGCTGCTGGACGGCCCGGGGCCGGACCGCGCGCAGCTCGAGACCATCCTGACCGTGGCCTCCCGGGTGCCCGACCACGGCAAGCTGGCCCCCTGGCGGTTCATCGTGATCGCCGAGGCGGCGCGGGAGCGGGTCGGAGACGTCATCGCGGCCACGTTCGCGGCCGACAATCCCGAAGCGAGCCCGGAGCGCCTCGCCCAGGAGCGCGGCCGCCTGATGCACGCGCCGTTGACCGTCGCGGTCGTCTCCCGCACCGGCCCGCACGTGAAAATCCCCGAATGGGAGCAGCTTCTCTCGGTCGGCGCCGCCACCATGAACCTCGTAGTCGCGGCCAACGCCTCGGGCTTCGCCACGTCGTGGCTGACGGAATGGTACGCCTACGATCGCCGCGTGCTGGATGGGCTGGGCCTTGCGCCGTCCGAGAAGCTCGCCGGGTTCGTGCATATCGGCCGGGCCCGCGAGGTGCCGTCAGATCGCCCGCGGCCGAGTCTTTCCGAGATCGTGACCTATCTCTGAGTGCGGTCCGTCTCAGAAGGCGCATTCGTGCATTACGATCTCGAGATTCCGCGCGAGAACCGCGCGCTTCCCCACAACCCCCTCAAGGCGATCGTGGCGCCGCGGCCGATCGGCTGGATCAGCGCCATGAGCCGCGAGGGCAAGCTCAACCTCGCGCCCTACTCGTTCTTCAACGCGGTCGCCGACGACATGGTGGCGTTCTCGTCCTCGGGTCGGAAGGACGCCATGACCTTCGCCGAGGAGGGCGCGGAGTTCGTGTGCAGCCTGGCGACCTGGGACTTGCGCGACGGGATGAACGATTCCTCGGCGCCCCTGCCGCGGGGCGAAAGCGAGTTCGCGTTCGCCAACCTGGAGACCGCCCCATCGCAGAAGGTGCGCCCGCCCCGGGTGGCGGCCTCGCCCGCCGCCCTGGAGTGCCGCTGGCTCCAGACCGTCCCGCTGGTGCCGCTCGGCGGCGGCAAGGCGGAGAACTTCTTGGTGATCGGCCAAGTCGTGTCGATCTACGTCGATGAGCGGTTCGTCTCAGACGGCATGGTCGACACCGCCGCGATGCATCCCATCATGCGCGGCGGGTATTTCGATTATTTCCACGCCACCGCGGAAACCCGCTTCCAGATGCGCCGGCCCAAGGGTGCGGCGGAGTTCAGCGGATCCTGAAGCCGCCGTTGAACCTGACGACGCCGAGGGGTGGACGTTTTGCGCCGCCCCTTCCCGCACGCATGCGGCGCCAGCGGAATGCGACCCGGGATCCGGGCCGGGACAGCGGGCGGCGTTTTCGCCGCGGCGCGTTCCGTGCCGTGTCGCGGATCCCTGTCCACTGACGTTCCAGGCGTCCAGGACAGGGGCGTCGTTCTCCGTCGATGATGGAGAAGCGCGCATAACATAGCGCAACATCGATTGAGGAGTTGTTTACCATAAGCGGCGCAGGTTCACGGTGTCCTCAGACCCCGTGCGCGCCCGGATGTTCCTGTTCACCACGCCGTCCAGCCCATCGGAAAGCAGCCCGCCCGCCCAGGCACGGGCGGCCGCGGGCTCGGCCGCCTCCGGGCCGGTGGTCCAGGCGATCCGCGACGGCGCGATGGCGAGCGGCGTCGGGTTCGACTACCTGCTGGCGACGGCCCGGCGGGAATCCGCCCTCGATCCGGCGGCCAAGGCCGGGACCTCCTCCGCCACCGGCCTGTTCCAGTTCATCGAGCAGACCTGGCTCGGGGTGATGAAGAATGCCGGGCCGAAACTCGGCCTCCAGGCGCAGGCGGACGCCATAACCCGGCAATCCGACGGCACCTACGCGGTCCCGGATGCCGAGCAGCGCCAGGCGATCCTCGACCTGCGGCGCGATCCGAAGATCTCCGCGACGCTCGCCGGCGCCCTGACCCAGCAGAATTCCGACGCCCTCGCGTCAGCCCTCGGGCGCGACCCCACTGCGGGTGACCTCTACGCCGCGCATGTCCTCGGCGCGAAGGGCGCAGCTGCCCTGATCTCCACCGCCCGCGCCTTCCCGGCCCGGGCCGCGGCCCTCGACCTGCCGGAGGCGGCCGCAGCCAACCGATCCCTGTTCTACGACCGGACGGGCCGGCCGCGCAGCGCCGCCGAACTCTACGCCAACCTCGCAGCCGCCGCGCAGGGCGCCGTGCAGAGTGCCACCGCCGCCACCGACCTGACCGTGCTGCGCCAGGACGGTGCCCCGCCCACGCAGGCGGCCACGGCCTATGCCAGCACCGCCACCGCGTTCGGCGGCACCTCCGACCTGCGCAGCCTGTTCCAAACCGAGCAGCGCGGAGCGGCCTCCGACGCCGCAGCGCGCGGCCTGGCGTGGGCCCGCAACGCCGCGCCGCCGACCCAGCACCCTGCGCCCACCTACTTCCCGCGCTCCGGCGCGGAGGCGCCGCTCGTCGCTTCCGTCGCCGAGCCCGCGACCACCGGCGCGCTCGCAGAACCGGCGCCGACGCCGGCAGGCCTCGCCCTGGTCAACCCGCCGCTGCCGCCCCCGCCGCCCCGGCCGATCTCGCCGCCGCGGGATCCACCACCGGCATCAGGAACAGCCTGTTCGCCCCCCGGAGCGGCCCATGATCATCCGCGAGTTCCTGGCCTGGACCCAGAACGCCTCGGCCGGCCGCAGGGCCGAGGCCACCACCGCGCTGGCGCGGGCCTTCCTGTACGGCGACCTCTCCGCCGACGAGGCCTGGGAGGCCAAGACCGCGCTGCTGTCGCTGCTGGACGACCCGTCGCCCCTAGTCCGCCGGGCGCTCGCCGAGACCTGTGCCGCCTCGGCCCGCACGCCGCGGCCGCTGGTGGTCGCCCTGTCCTGCGACGTGCCCGAGGTGGCGCGCCTGGTCCTGGCCCGCTCGCCGGTGCTCACCGACGCGGACCTGGTCGACGCCGCCGCGCTCGGCGACGAGACCACCCGCGCGGTGATCGCTGCCCGGCACCACCTGTCCCCGCCGGTGTCGGGGGCACTCGCCGAGATCGGCGAGCTGGGGACCCTGGTGGTGCTCGCCGCGAATCCCACCGCGAAGATCACCGCGGGCCGGATGCTGCGCATGATCGAGCGCCACGGCACCGAAGCCCGCCTGCGTGAGGCGCTGCTGCGCCGGTCCGATCTGCCGCCGGAGGTGCGCTACACGATCGGCCTCGCGGTTGCCCAGGCGCTGTCCCAGTTCGTGATCGCGCGCGGCTGGATCGGCACCGAGCGCTGCGACCGGATGAGCCGCGAGGCGGGCGAGCGCGTGGCCCTCGAGACCTGCGACGATTCGGGGGTCGCCGCGGTGGCGCGCCTGGTGGCGCATCTGCGCACCACCCGGCAGCTCACCGCGGGCCTGATCCTCCGGGCCGTCCTGTCGGGCCGGACCGATTTCGTCCACGCCGCCCTCGCCGACCTTTCGGGACAGGATTATGCCGGGATCACCCGCGCCATGCGGGATTCCTCGCGGGATCCGCGGGCCTTCGCGGAGTTGCACCGCAAGGCCGGGCTGCCGGAGGCTCTGCTGCCGGCCATGCAGGCGGCACTCGCGGCTCGGCACGCGGCCGCGGGCGGCCTGCGCGGCGCCGGCCTGTCGCGCCGGATGATCGAATCCGCCATCGACGCCTGCACGGACCTGCCGGCGCCCGAGATGCACGCCGTGGTCGTGCTGCTGACCCGCTACGAGGCCGAGGCCGCCCGCGACGAGGCTCGGGAGGTCGCCCGCGCCGTTGCGGCCGAGGCGATGACGCGCGAGACCGCCCGCCGCGAGGCCGAAGCTGCGGACGCCGCCTGGCGCGCCGCCCTCGAAAGCCAGCGGCGTACCGCCTTCGCGCCAGCGAGCGCCGTCGAGATCGTCGCGGAAGGGATCGCCGCGCCGGTGGAGATGCCCGATCAGGCCACGGTCGAGCCCGCGATCGCGGCGCGTGCGGATGGCGCGCCGGCCATAGCCGAACCGCTCAACCCGGTCGGAGCGATCCTCGACGCGCTGCCCGAACAGATCCTGGCCTGGTACCGCACGGAGCCGAAGGACGAGGATCCGGTGGTCCAGGCCGCCATGCAGGAGGTCCTCGACGGGCTCGGCGCCGACCTACTGGACGAGTTCCAGGCGAGCCGCGCCGGCGCGGATACCGGGTCGGACGAGGAGATCAGGATCGCAGCCTGATCGAAGCGAACAGCTTGGCGCCGTTCATGCAAACGCCCCGTCATTCCGGGGCGGCAGGCGAGCCCGGAATGACGAGATGGCACCTGACGCATCCGTGCCGCTTCCGACGCCCGGGAAGATCGGATCTCGCCTGACGCAGGCGGGCTGACGGATGCGTCCGTGAATGGACCTATTCGGCCGCCCGTTGCTCGATCGCGTCGACGAGGCCGAAGCGCTCGATGCTGTCCTCCAGTCGGAGGGCCGCGTTGATCAGCGCCATATGAGAGAAGCCCTGCGGCGTGTTACCGCGCTGCTCGCCGGTGGCCGGGTCGATCTCCTCCGCGAACAGGCCGACATCGTTGCCGCGGGCGATCAGGCGCTCGAACGCCGCCTTGGCCTCGCGGGTCCGCCCGTCCAGCGCAAGGCACCCGACGCGCCAGAACGCGCAGGCCGTGAACGTGCCCTCGTCGCCCTTCAGCCCGTCATCCATGCGGTAGCGGTAGATCAGGTCGCCGTCGCCCAGCTCGCGCTCGATCGCCGCCAGCGTCGAGCGGGTACGCGAGTCGCTCGGATCCAGCGCGCCGAACAGGGCGACCCGCAGCACCGCCGCGTCGAGGTGGTGGGAATCGTAGGCGCCGGTATAGGCCTGCTTCTCCGGGTTCCAACCCTTGTCGTGGTATTCCGCCCGGATCTCGGCGGCGATCCGCTCCCATTCGGCGATCTTCTCCGCGGGGACGCCTTCGATGTTGCGGCCGATCCGGGCCGCGTCGGTGAGCGCGACCCAGATCATCGCCTTGGTGTGGACCTGCTGGCGCGGGCCGGTCCGCAATTCCCAGATGCCGTGATCGGCGTCGTGGCGGTGACGGATCGCCCGGGCGGTGAGGTTGTCGAGCACCTCGGGCAGGCGGTCGTTGACCTTCTCGGGCGGGTCGTAGTCGACGGCCTCCAGGAACACGCACAGCGCCCGCAGCAATTCGCCGTAGATGTCGTGCTGGTCCTGGGCCTCGGCCAGGTTGCCGATCACGACAGGTCCGACTCCGCCCCAGCCGGCCAGATGTTCCAGCACCTCCTCGGGCGGCATGCCGTCGCTGATGCCGTACATCAGCTTGGTTTCGCGCCCGTACGAGCCGTCGCGCTCGCGCAGGAAGCGCAGGAATTCGGAGGCTTCGCGGACGTAGCCCAGCATCACGAAGGCCGTCACCGTGAAGGCCGCGTCGCGCATCCAGGTGAAGCGGTAATCGTAGTTGCGGTCCCCCGGCACCGCCTCCGGCAACCCGGCGGTGGCCGCCGCCACGATGCCGCCCGAGGGCGAGTAGGTCAGCAGCTTCAGGCACAGGGCCGAGCGCATCACCGCGTCCCGGTAGGCGCCGTTGTAGCTGCTGCGGGCGCTCCAGCGGCGCCAATACTCGGTCGTGGATTCCATGCGGCGCTGGGCCCCGGCGAAATCCTCGATGCAGGCATCTTCCTGGTCCTCGCCATGGGTCAGGACCAGGTAGGCGGTCTCGCCCTCGGCGAGGTCGAACAGGACCTCGGACGTATCGCCCTGCAGCTGCGGCTCCGGGAAGGCGTTGACGCGCAGGCGCCAATCCCCGGCCTCGAACAGCACGGATCGGTCCTCGACGATCGGCGTGCAGGGCCGGCGTGCGTAGTCGAAGGTCGGCCGCACCACGAACCGGCCGGCGACCCGCCCGCTCTCGCAGGTGAGCAGCCGGATCAGGCGGCTCTCGCCCTCGCCGTCTGGCCCCTCTTCGGGCTCGGGGCTCGGCGGATTCACCGGCATCACGTCGATCAGCCGGGCGCGCCCGGTCGACGTGGTGAAGGTGGTCTCCAGGATGTTGGTGTCGGGCACGTAGCGGCGCACGGTCTCGGTGAGCCCGTCGAAGGCGAGGCTGCACGCGCCGCCCTTGTCGTCGTCCAAGAGCTTCAGGAACAGGGCCGGCGAGTCGTGGCGCGGCCAGCACAGCCAGTCGATCGAGCCGTCCCGCGCGATCAGCGCGCAGGAATGGGTGTCGCCGATGAGGGCGTAATCGCTGATGGGCTTGGACACAGGGCTTCCGAAAGGCGATCGCGCCGCTGGTACGGCATGGAACGAACCTATCGTGAGTTAGCCAAACGACCCCGGGCGGGGAGTCCCGCTCGACGATTCGCCGCACGGGTCAAAGGCCAGGAGCGACCGATCAGGCCTTGGGCCGCGGCAGCATCCGGTCGCTGATGATCCGCCGCTGGATCTCGCTGGTGCCCTCGAAGATCGTGGTCAGGCGCGCGTCGCGCCAGTAGCGCTCGACCCGCCGCTCGGTGGTGTAGCCGTTGCCGCCGTGCAGCTGCATCGACTGGTTCGTCACGCGCACCGCCATCTCGGTCGCCAGAAGCTTCACCATGGCGGATTCGCTCTCGGCGGGCTCGCCCTGGTCGAGCAGGTGGGCGACCTGCTGCCAGAACGCCCGAGCCTGGGCGACCTCCGCGGCCATGTCGGCGAGCGCGAAGCGCAGGGCCTGGAAATCGCCGATCGGGTGGCCGAACTGGACCCGCTCCTGCAGGTAGGCCTGGGTGTCCTCCACCGCCGCGCGCGCCACGCCGACGGCGCGGGCCGCCGTGTGGACCCGGGCGATGTTGAGGCCGCGCTGGACCGAGGCGAAGCCGCCGGAGTCCGCGTCGGCGCCCTGGTCGCCGTAGAGGCCGGTGAGCCGGTCGCTCTCGGGCACGCGCACGCCATCGAGGGCGAGCTCGAAGGTCTGGAAGCCGTGATAGCCGATCTTGTCGATCACCCGGCCGGTCACCCCGGGCGGGAAGCTGTCGCGCTCCTTCACCACCAGGAACGGCTCCAGACCGGCCGAGCGGGACTCGCCGGGCTCCGGGTCTCGGGTGCGGGCGAGGACCTCGATGAAGTCGGCGCCCTTGGCGAAGCCCGCCCAGCGCTTTGTGCCGGTGATCACCCAGGTGTCGCCGTCCCGCACCGCGCGGGTCTGCACGCCGGCCAGATCCGAGCCGGCATTGGGCTCCGACAGGGAGATCGAGCCGATCCAGTGGCCCCGGGCCGAGCGGCGCAGCAGATCCGCCCGGCGCTCGGGGTCGAGGGTCTGGGTGCCGAGGCCCTGGCCCCGGGCCAGGATGCTGCCCACCGACAGCCAGGCCCGGGCCAGCTCCTCCGAGACGAGGCAATATTCGAAGACCCCGAGACCGAGGCCTCCCTGCGCCTCGGGTATCGTGATGCCGAACCAGCCCTTCTCGGCCATGGCCTCGATGAGCCCGCGGGGCATCTCGGCCTTCTGCGGATCGAGCTCGTCGGCGAGCGGGAGGACGACGTCGTGCGCGAAGGCGCGCGCCTCGGCCTGGAGCGCGGCCCGGGCCGGATCGTGCCAGGGCGAGGCCAGCTCAGGTGGCTTCGGGGCGATCGGATCAGGCTTGTGCGCCATCGTGCTCATGCGTTCCCCCGGCTTTCACCCACCGCTGCATTCATGGCCACGCGGCACGGCAAAGCTGGAAACACGCGCTTACAAAATGGTTCCCGCAACCATCTTCGAATAATCGCCGCGTCGGCGCATAATAACCTGATGACGCTCGCCGATCCGCTCGCCGAATCCTTCGCGATGAACGCACCCGCCACACCCCACATCCTCGTGGTCGAGGACGATCGCGAGATCTCGGCCCTGGTCGCCCGCTACCTGCGCGGCAACGATTGCCGCGTGACGCTTGCGGGCGACGGCAACGAGATGGACCGGGTGCTGGCGGAGGCTCGGATCGACCTGATCGTGCTCGATCTGATGCTGCCGGGCGAGGACGGCATGAGCCTGTGCCGCCGCCTGCGCAGCGCCTCTCAGATCCCGATCCTGATGCTGACCGCGAAATCCGAGGAGGTCGACCGCATCCTCGGCCTGGAACTCGGGGCCGACGACTACCTGGCCAAGCCGTTCAATCCGCGCGAGCTGCTCGCCCGGATCCGGGCGATCCTGCGCCGGGTGGCCGCCGAGGCACCCGACCCGGACGAGCGCCGCCGCCTGCACTTCTCGGGCTGGACGCTGGACGTGTCGCTCCGGCAGGTGCTGTCGCCGGAAGGCGCCCGCATCGCCATGACGGGCGCGGAGTTCGAGCTGCTGCACGCGCTCTGCCTGCGGCCGGGCCGCGTGCTGTCGCGCGACCAGTTGCTCGACCTGACACAGGGCCGCACGGCAGGGCCGTTCGAGCGCAGCATCGACGTGCTGATCTCGCGCATCCGCCAGAAGATCGAGCGGGATACGCGCAATCCCGAATTCATCCGCACGATCCGCTCGGGCGGCTACCTGTTCACCCCCGAAGTGACCCGGTCATGAGCGCGTTCCGATCCTTGCGCGCCCGCCTGCGTCCGCAGAGCATCGCGGGGCAGATCGCCCTGCTGGTCGTGGCCGGGATCGCGGTGGCCCACATGGTCGCCACCGCGGCGTTCCTCCTCCTGCACGAGCCGCAGAATCCGGACACGCTGCCGGGCGTCGCGGCGGGCCGGCTCTCCACGCTGGTGCGGCTCCTCGACGAGGCGGACCCAGCCGCGCGGCCGGCCCTGCTGGCGAGCGGGCGCAGCCTCCCGCTGATGCGGGTCGAGGCTTGGGACGGGACGGTTCCGCCGGACGCGGCCCCCGTGCCCGACCTCCCGGTCATCCGTCGCCTGCGCGTCGGCGCCGGCCGGCACGTGACCCTGGTGGATCTGAGCACGCAGGATCCGGCACAGACGCAGTCGGACGGGCAGCTGCATATCGGGATGATCACGCCCAAGGGCGCGACCCTGCAGGCCACGCTGCCGAACGCGCCGCTGCGCCCGCCCCGGCAGGGGGCCCTGATTTTCACGGTCGTGTTCCTGGCCCTCACTCTCGCGTTGCTCTGCGTCTGGGCGACCCGGGCGCTGACGGCGCCGCTGGCGCGGCTGGCCGGAGCCGCCGAGGCGTTCGGCACCCACGACGACCACGTCGCGCTTCCGACGGCAGGCCCCCGCGAGGTGCTGGCCGTCTCCCGGGCGCTCGACCGGATGCGGGCCCGGGTGCGCCGCCTGATCGACGACCGCACCCAGATGCTGGCGGCGATCAGCCACGACCTGCGCACGCCGATCACCCGCCTGCGCCTGCGCGCCGAGTTCATCGAGGACGAGCACACCCGCACGGCCACCCTGCGCGACCTGGACCAGATGAACGGCCTGGTGGAGGCGGCCCTGTCCTTCGTGCGGGACGGGCAGACGCGGGATGCCAGCAGCCTGAGCCTCGTGGACCTCGCCTCGGTGGTTCAGACGGTCTGCGACGACTTCTCGGATTTCGGCGCGCCCGTGAGCGTCGCCCACAGCCGGCACGTCCTGGTGCAGGGCCGCCCGGAGGAATTGCAGCGGGCGATCACCAACCTGGTGGACAACGCCGTCAAGTACGGCGGAGGGGCTGAGGTCCAGATGGAATCCTCCGAGCGCGGCATCCGCATCTGCGTACTCGATCAGGGCCCCGGCATCCCGGAGACCGAACGCGACGCGATGCTGCAGCCCTTCGTGCGCGGCGACCGCGCCCGCAATCTCAACGAGGCCAGCGGTTTCGGCCTTGGCCTGTCGATCGTGCTGGCGATCGTCGAGGCGCATAACGGCCGCCTGACCCTGGAGAACAGGCGCGAGGGCGGCCTGTGCGCCGCCATCGAGCTGCCGCTCGCGGCGCAGGCCTATGCGAGCCGGGCGGCACAGAGATCCCAAGGCCCGCTACCGGCCCGGGCTGCCTGACGGCCGTCCGAGCCCAACCGCCTTCGGTCTGCTTCGCGCATCGTGCCGGTGACCGGCACGATGCGCTCGCTCTCTGATCCGCATCGACGATGTCCGAACGCCGGCGGCCACCGTTCGGACCGATGCTCAGGCTGCCCGGACGTTGCGCAGGAACTGCGAGACCTCGGCGCGGAGCTGCTCCGACTGGGCGGCGAGTTCGTCCGAGGCCTGCGCCACGGAGGCGGCGGCCTCGCCGGCATCGCTGGCGACCCGGGCGACCTCGGCGATGTCGGCGGTCATCCCGCTCGTGCCGGTCGAGGCCTGGCCCATGCTGCGGACGATGTCCTGCGTGGTGACGCCCTGCTCCTCGACGGCCGCCGAGATGCTGGTGGAGACGTGGTTCATCGCCTCGATCTGGGACACGATGCCCTGGATCGCCTCGGAGACGCCGCCGGTCACCGCCTGGATCGACGCGACCTGCCGGCCGATCTCCTCGGTGGCCCGGCTGGTTTGGGTCGCCAATTCCTTGACCTCGGCCGCGACCACCGCGAAGCCGCGGCCGGCCTCGCCGGCGCGGGCGGCCTCGATCGTGGCGTTCAGAGCGAGCAGGTTGGTCTGGCCCGCGATGGTCGAGACCATCCCGACCACGTCGCCGATGCGGGTGGCGGCGGCGGCGAGATCCGCCATCGTGCCCTCGGCCCGCTTGGCCTCGCCGACCGCGGTGGCCGACATGCCGGCTGCCTGCTCGACCTGACGCCCGATCTCCTGCACGGTGGCGCCGAGTTCCTCGGCGGCCGCAGCCACGGCATCGACGTTGTCGGCGGTCTGGCGCGCGGCGCTGGCGACGCTGGTCGAGCGCGCCGACGTGCCGCTAACGGCGACCCGCATGGTTCCGGACGCGCCCTGCAGGGCCGCCACGCCCCGGGTCAGCCCATCGACGATGCCGCCGACCGACGTCTCGAAGCCGCTCGCCAGATCCTGCAGCATGGCGCGGCGGGCCTGCTCTTCGCGCAGCCGCGCCGCCTCGGTGGTCTGGAGCTGCTGCGCCGCGTCCTCCAGCGACACGTCGCGGATGATGACCACGGCGCGGGCGATATCGCCGATCTCGTCCCGGCGCCGGCTGCCCGGTACGTCGCTGAGCGCCTGGCGTTCGGCGAGCGCCTTGAGGGCGCGGGTCAGTGCGCCGAGCGGCGACACGATCGAGCGCGCCAGCAGCAGGCCGAGCACGGCCGTCCCGGCGAGGACGCAGAGCCCGATCAGCAGCAGGTTGCGGGAGAGCGCGCGCACGGCATCGATCGCCTCCGCCTGCGACTGCTCCGCCACCACGGTCCAGGGGGCGCCGAGCACGCTGACCGGAGAGGCCGCCGCCATGTGCGGGCCGTCCGCGGCGGTGAAGTCGAAGCTTCCGCCCGCCTTGAGCTGGGCCGCCTCGATCCCGAGCGGCTTGAGTTCGTTGCCGGCCTTCACGGTCGCGTTGAGGGGCGGGTTGCTGCGCAGGCGCCCGTCCGCGCCGGCGGCCATGACCTGGCCGGTCTCGCCGAGGCCGGTCCGCTTGGCCAGGGCCTGATCGAACAGCGTCGGCGTCACCCGCAGGGCGATGAAGCCGATCCGCTCCGCGGCCTGGGCCGTGCCCATGGCGACGTTCGCCCGCTTGGTCATGGCGCGGCCGATGAAGGCGGCCGGGACACCGTCCACGGGATAGGCCGTGAAATCCTCGTAGAGTACGGCGCTCGGGTCGGCGGCCTTGAGACGCTGGACGAGGCGGGCGAGGGCCGTATCCTTCAGCCCGTCCTCGGTCACCGACTGGCCGAAATCCTTGCCCTTCGTGGTCGTGTAGACGACGCGGCCGGCATCATCGAGGAACAGCAAGTCGGCGTAGCCGGCCTGCGTGATGAGCTTGCGCGCCGTCTCCTGTACCTTCACGTGCCGACGCCCATACATGCCGGTGCCGTCGAGGGCGACCCGGGCCTCGACGGTCGGCGGCGCCTGGAACGCCGCGATGACCGCGGCGGTGTCCGGCTTGGCCGGGTCGAGGTTCTCGATCAGGTCTGGGAAGTTCGAGACGATCTGCGGATGCGCGGACGCGGCCAGGAAGTCGGCCTGCATCCGGTCCGCCACCAGCTCGATCCCATCGCGGCGGGCCGCGGCGGCGAGCTGCAGGCGCTCATTCGCCGCGTCGATCAGGCCGGACTTGGCGGAATACCAGCTGAAGCCGCCCATCGCGGTGGCGCTGAGCAGGGCCAAGCCGATCGTCATCGCCGGCAGGCGAGAACTCAGCCGCGAAAGCACCACCATGGCTATCCTACATCGTTTTCTTAGAGAGAGCGCCGCAACCTTAGAGCAATGGCACTAAGATCCGGTAAACTTCGGCGGCAAAGCCGGGCATTATGGCGCAAAACTCAATCTATCGTAACATCGAGATATTCAATATTTTGAGGAACTAAGTATCTACGTAAAGACATTCGGATCCTCCCGGACACTTAAATCCACACCAAAACTACCAGGCAATACCAGGGTCTTCGAGGCGATTTAGCATCCGCCATGCCGGATTGTCCCGTGAGCCGACCGGTCTGGAACCTGCCCGCGTGCGGGGCACCACCGCGCCGACGCAAGCGCGGCCCGCGGCTTGCGGGCGAAGCGCAAGCGAATCGTTGGCCGGCCCTTCGAGTGCGCCTAGAGCATCGAACGGGCGCACGAGCCTCCACCTGCACTCGAGGGGACCGGATGACGAGCGACACCAGCCGAGGGGATGCGCGCCGGATCGCGCTGATCGGGGCGCCGATCGAGGTCGGGACCAGCGAGCCCGGCGCGCTCATGGGGCCTGCGGCCCTGCGCACCGCCGGACTGGTCCGGACCCTGTCCGATCTCGGCCACGCGGTCGTCGATCAGGGGGACGTCGTCCCCGACGGGCCGGCGGATGCGCGGGGCCTGCCCGCCGTCACGGCCTGGACCCGCGCCCTGTCGCGGTCGGTCGAGGCTGCTCTGGGGGCGGGCGCCCTGCCGCTCGCCGCCGGGGGCGATCACAGCCTGTCGCTCGGCTCGGTGGATGGGGCGATGCGCCACTGCGCCCGGGAGGGTCGGCCGCTCTTCGTGCTCTGGCTCGACGCCCACGCCGACTTCAACACCCCGGAAACCTCGCCGTCGGGCAACGTCCACGGCATGCCGCTGGCGGCCCTGTGCGGCGAGCCGGGCTTCCCGAGCCTGTTCGCCGATCCGGCGCCGGCGCCGCTGCCGCCGGCCAACGTCCACCTGTTCGGCCTGCGCTCGATCGATGCCGGCGAGCGCGCCCTCGTGACGGCCCGGCGGGTCGGCGTTACCGACATGCGCACCATCGACGAGTTCGGCGTAGTCGCGCCCCTGCGCCGCGTCCTCGACCGCGTCGCACGCGACGGCGCGCATCTTCATGTCAGTCTCGACGTCGATTTCCTCGACCCATCGATCGCACCCGGCGTCGGCACGACCGTGCCGGGGGGCGCGACCTTCCGGGAAGCGCACCTGATCATGGAGATGCTGCACGATTCCGACCTGGTGCGATCCCTCGACGTGGTCGAGCTGAACCCGTTCCTCGACGAAAGGGGCCGCAGCGCCCGGGTGCTGGTGGAACTGGTGGCGAGCCTGTTCGGCCGGCGCATCCTGGACCGGCCGACGCCCGCGATCGAGGCGGTCTCGAGCGATCAGGGCGGCCGCCGCTAATGCCGGACGGCGCGACGCAGGTTCATGATCTTCCGGCGGCCGGGGCGCCCGCGCGCCAGCGATCGGACGGGCGCGTCCACCTGTGGGCCGGTCCGGCCGGGGGAACGGGCCCGACCCGCATCCTCGACCTCGCTGAATCCGGCCCGTCGCGGCTGCGCTTCCCACGCGGGGAGGGGGCGCTTGAGGCGGTGCTGGTCAACACCGCCGGCGGTGTCGCGTGCGGCGACGCCTTCACGATCGCGCTGGACCTCGCCCCGTCGGCCGACCTCGTGCTGACGACCACGGCAGCGGAAAAGATCTACCGCTCGGACGGCCCGGTCAGCCGGATCGAGAACCGGATAACCTTGGCGGCGCACGCCCGGCTGGCCTGGCTGCCGCAGGAGACGATCCTGTTCGATCGCGCCCGGGTCCGGCGGCGCTTCGAGGCCGACCTCGCGGAGGGCGCCGCTTTGCTGGCCGTCGAGATCGTGGCCTTCGGCCGCGCCGCCCGGGGCGAGCGGATCGCGGCGGGGTTGTTCGCGGATACCTGGCGCGTGCGCCGGGCCGGGCGGCTCGTCTATGCCGACAGCCTCGTCCTGGAAGGCCCGATCTCGGATCTTCTCACGCGACCGGCGATCGGCGGCGGTGCCCGGGCCTGCGCGACCCTGCTGGACGTCTCAGCAAACGCGGAGGGGCGTCTGGAGGAAGCCCGCGCCCTGCTCGAACAGGCCGTCGTCCCCGGAATCGAGGCGGCGGCGAGCGCCTGGAACGGACACCTCGTCATCCGCGCCCTGGCCGACGGGGTCGAGCCCTTGCGCGGCCTCGTGAGCCGGGTCCTGGCCAACTATCGCGATCGGCCGATGCCCCGGGTCTGGCAGAGCTGACCGGCTGCTTTCGGGCCGCGGGCCGGTCCAGCGCCGATCGACCTGCATATTCCTGCGCGGAAGCCGCATCGCGACCGTTGCCTGTCGCCGCCCACCTCTGCTAGAGACCCCCACCCGGAGCCGGCCGCCAGGCTCCGATGGCGACGCCGCGGCGTCGCGACGAGGGGCCTCGTGGCGGAGTGGTTACGCAGAGGACTGCAAATCCTTGCACCCCGGTTCGATTCCGGGCGAGGCCTCCATCGATCATCCGAGATACAGCGCGCACGCTTCCGCCGACCGGTTTCGATGCCGTCGATATGGCGGATGTCCCGCGTCGCAGGCGCCGGCATGGCGGCCGGCACCCACGATTCCCTAGACCCTCTCGAAGGCCCTGCCTTCCAGGACGATGCCGTCAGGCCGCGGCGACCTGGGCCAGAAACGTCTCGATCGCCCGCTGAAGGCTATGAGTCCCGGCATTCACCTGCAGGGCGCTTGTCCGGACATGCTTGGCCTGCACCTCGTTGGAGGCCGCAGTGGCGCGCACGCCCGCCACGCTGTCGGAGACCTTCCGGGAATCCGTCGCCGCGCTGGTGATGGCACGGGCAATCATCTGGCTCGACTGGCCCTGCTGGTCCGCTGCGACCGCAACCTCGGCGGCGATGGAGCTCATCTGCGCGATCGTCTGGCCCACCGTGCCGATCGAGCCGATCGCTCCGACCGTGTCGGCGGCGGCGGCTTGAATCGCCCCGATATGATGGGCGATGCGGTCGGTCGCCTGCGCGGTCTGCGCCGCCAGATCCTTGACCTCGGTGGCGACCACGGCGAACCCCCGTCCCGCCGCACCGGCCCGCGCGGCCTCGATGGTGGCGTTCAGCGCCAGCATGTTGGTCTGCTGAGCGACGGCGCGGATCAGCGCGATAACGGCGCCGGCGTCGTCCGCGGCTTGCGAGAGGGTCGTCACCGTCGCCACCAGCCCTTGCGTATCCGACAGGGCCGTCGAGGCGATCTCGCTCGTATGCCGGACCTGGCTCTCGATCTCCCGGGCCGCAACCGACAGCTCCTCGGCAGCGCTGGCGATGCTCACTACGACACCGGCGGTCTGATCGGATGCCTCCGCCACGACGGCGACCTGCGTGGTCGTCTCGCCCGCGAGACTCGATAGCGCGTCGGCCGAGGCCTGCATGGCGTCCGCGGAGGCGGCGAGATCCGCCACCGTCCGCTGCATCTCGTCGTCGAAGGCCTGGGTCGCCGCGGCCAGGCGCTCGGCCCGGACGAGGTCGCGCGCCGTCCGCGCCCGGGCGTCGTGGTCGAGCGTCCGCCGCTCGATCATCGCCGCCTGGAACGCCGCGATGGCATGCGCCATCTGGCCGATCGCGTCCTGGCGCTGCGTGAACGGGATCGCGTCGTCGAGCCGGTCCGCCGCAAGAGCCTGCATGGCGGCCTTCAGGCGCTTCAGGGGCTTCTGGATCTGGGAGAGGACGATCCAGATCGCGGCGGCCAATGCCAGGGCGAGCGCAACCGCCGGCGCCACGATCAGCGCGACGATCGCATGGCGCTGCTCGATGACGCCTGCTGCGCGCTGGTCGTTGAGCCGGGCCAACACCTCGCCCCCGAGTCGGCTGATCTCCGCGATGATGCGTTCGCGGTTCTTCACCGTCGCCTCGTCGGTGGCCTGGATCAGGGCGGCCTTGGGCGAGATGGTCAGGCCGAGCTCAGCGGTGTCGTTCTGGTAGGCGATGAACTCCTTCACGAACAGGTCGAACCGGCGGCGCCGGTCCGGCGGCAGCTGATCCTCCATCGCCACCAGGAACGGCCCCCGGACCTGTTCCACCGCCGCCAGGGCGTCCTGCAGCCCGGAGAGACGCGTCCGCGCTTCCTGCGTATCCTCGGCCGTGTAGAGGGCGGTGGCCTGCACGACCGCATGCTCGATCGCCTGGCTCAAGGCGCCGGCCTGAAGCCCGGCATTCCAGATCCTGTCCGTGGCTGCGGCGCGCTCCTGCTCCCACAGGGATTGCCGCACGGCGAAGGCCGAGATGCCGACCGCCACGAAGCCCAGCAGGCCGACGACCGCCGCCAGCTTGAAGCCGAAGGAATTGCGCATCTGAAGCACGATACTGTTCTCTTCTGGACCGACGCACGATCGCGTCGCGGCAAGGTGCCTTGTCGAAGGCGGAAGCTTGGAAGACGAAAGGGTCGAGGAGACCATTGGGCGATCGAGAGCGCGGGGCATGTGGCCGAGTACGGGGCGAAGCCAGTTCGGGGTGAATCCGGCGCTCGGGACGATGCGCCAAGCGTTGCATCGACGTGCGGCAGCCTCAGCGCCGCCGCATCGCCGGGCCGAACCTCAGCGCCTTCGGTATGGCGACGCGCGGCCGTGACGGCGCGAGCCCGCCGGATCAGAAATCGACGCTGCAAACATGGAATGGCGGGACGGTTCGACGACGTTTCTTCAGCTGTTCGGATAAAGATACGGGCCAAAGGATCAATCCGTCAATACACGCCAAAGTTGTCAATACTGATTTTATTTAATGATCATGCTCAAATATACGGTAGATAGAAGCCGAAAGTTAGAACTCGCGGGATGTTATTTATTGCATTCGGAAACAATCCCGCGCTTGTGCACCCGGCTATGAAACTATCGGCAACGCGACCGCCTGCGCTCGCATCCAGAACGCGCGCAGACGAAATCATGCCTTGGCGGCAGGCCTGTTCCGCTACCCTGGGCGATGCCGTTCGCGCGCTGGCCCGCTTGAGCTGAACGACGAGGTCGGAAACGCCGGTAGGTCCCGGACATCGCCGGGCGTTTCCATCGCGCGCTGCAGAAGCGCCAGTCTCTGCCGGTCGGCGTGGGAGCGGTCCGGATCCGTTACGAGCCGCGAGCCGGTCCGTTCGCAGACCGGCCTCCCGGACGGCCGCGCGCACTCTGGCTGTTCCGCCAGGCGCGCGAAAGGCCGTTTCGTGCGCCTGGTCGAACGCTACGCGGCGTGGACCTGCCCCAGGAAGGTCTCGATCGCCTGTTGCAGGGTCCGGGTCCCGGTGCTCACCCGGGAGGCGCTGCCGCGCACCTGCTCGGCCTGCACCTCGTTGGAGGCGGCCGCGGCGCGCACGCCTCCAACGCTCTCGGAGACCTTGTGCGAGTCCGCCGCCGCATCCGCGATGGCCCGGGCGATCTCCTGGCTGGCCGCGCCCTGCTGGTCTGCCGCCTGGGCAACCTCTGAGGCGATCACGCTCATCCGGGCGATCGTCTCGCCGATCGACGCGATGGCACCGACCGTGTTGGCGGCTGCCCCCTGGATCGACCCGACCTGGCCGGTGATCCGGTCGGTCGCGAGCGCGGTCTGGCCGGCGAGCGCTTTCACCTCGGCGGCGACCACGGCAAAGCCGCGCCCGGCTGCGCCGGCGCGGGCCGCCTCGATGGTGGCGTTCAAGGCGAGCAGGTTGGTCTGCTCCGCCACCGTGCGGATCAGGGTGACGACGGCATCGATCTCGGCAGCCGCCTGCGACAGGCTCGAGACCGTGATCTCCAGCTGCTTGGTGTCGGTCAGCGCGGAGGCCGCGATCTCGCTGGTGTGGCGGACCCGCCCCTCGATCTCCCGGGCGGAGGCTGCGAACTCTTCGGCCGCGCCGGCGATGCTGTCGACGATGTCGGCGGTCTGGCTCGAGGCACCCGCCACCACGGCGGCCCGGGACGCCATGTCGCCGGCCGTTCCGGTGAGCGTCGCGGCAGCATCCTGCATCGAATCGGCCGATCCGGCGAGATCCGCCACGGCGCGGTGGGTCTCCCCCTCGAAGGCGCGGGTCGCCTCCGCCAGTTGCTCGGCCCGGACCCGGTCGCGATCACGGCGGGCCTGCGCCTCGGTATCGAGCTTCCGCTTCTCGATCAGGGCCGTCTGGAAGCCCGCGATGGCGCTGGCCATCTCGCCGATCTCGTCCTGGCGGTGGGTGAACGGGATCGTACGGCCGAGGTCGTTGGCCGCCAGCGCGGTCATGCTGGATTTCAACCGGCCGAGCGGCTTCTGGACCTGGCTGATTATGATCCAGATCGCGGCAAGCAGCCCGAAGGCGAGGGCCACGGCGGGCACGACGATCAGCGCCAGGCGGGCGGTGCTGCGATCCGCGGCGTCAGCGGCGCGCCGCTCGTTGAGCCGGGTGAGCACCTCGCGGCCAAGCAGGCCGATCTCCGCGATCATGTGCTCCCGGTTTCTCACCGTCGCCTCGTCGGTGGCCTGGATGAGGGCGGCCTTGGGCGAGATGGTCAGGCCGAGCTCAGCGGTGTCGTTCTGGTAGGCGATGAACTCCTTCACGAACAGGTCGAACCGGCGGCGCCGGTCCGACGGCAGCTGATCCTCCATCGCCACCAGGAACGGGCCCCGGACCTGTTCCACCGCCGCCAGGGCGTCGTGCAGCGCCGACAGCCGCGTGCGCGCTTCCTTGGTGTCCTCGGCGGTGTAGAGGGCGGTGGCCTGGACGACCGCGTGCTCGATCGCCTGCCCAAGGGCGCCCGCCTGAAGCCCGGCATTCCAGATCCTGTCCGTGGCTGCGGCGCGCTCCTGCTCCCACAGGGATTGCCGCACGGCGAAGGCCGAGATGCCGACCGCCACGAAGCCCAGCAGGCCTACGACCGCCGCCAGCTTGAAGCCGAGAGAAATGCGCATGAGGAGAGAACCGCTGTCCGCGAGAATCGTGGGGGAGAGCCTTACGATAGCAAAGCTTGCGCCGACACTAAATATAGCCGGCAAACCCCACGAATTTAAATGTACTCTTGCCTCGATATATTCAAACCGCTCAGTACATACGAGAGGCTACAATCATTGAACTCAGGGAAAAATCTTCGGTCTTGCCATCGATGCCCAGCACCAGAACCTGTTCCCGGCGGGACGGCCTGGTCGTCGGATTGTGCGGAAGACACCTCAAACGGTGTGCGCCAGGATCACGCGCGCGGCAGCAGCGACGATCAGAAAACCGATCACAGCGACGCCGATGTAGTCGGGCATGCGGCTGTCACGCTTCGGGCCGAGGGCGTCGCCTGTTGGAAGGCCGTCGGGATCCCGAAACATCGTGAGAACTCTCAGTACGTGACAGGCAGGCCCGCACGCGACGGAAGCCGGAAGTCGGGGCGAACGCGGCATCACCGGACGGCACGGCACAGGCGCCTTGCGGTTCGGGACGGCGCGGGATCGGCATCGAGGCGCGCATGGCGACGGCCCCATCGTCTAGGCGGCCGCCATGACGATGGGATGACCCCGCGAATTCCCATGGGCCTCGGCATGCTGCCGCCGCCGCACCTTCTGCCGGCACCTCCCGCTGCGTCGCCCCCGAAATGTCCGTTGTAAAAATGCCACGCCGCGCCCGGTCGAGCGCCGGCAAACCACCTTTCTCCAGGGGCGCTCAGGGGGCGCCCAGACGATCGGTGCCGATCGCGTCATTCAGGGTCTTGCGTCCCGCGATCTTGGTGTGTAGAGACCCGCTCGTGATCCCCGATAGCTCAGTTGGTAGAGCAGGCGACTGTTAATCGCCTTGTCGCAGGTTCGAGTCCTGCTCGGGGAGCCATCACCCAGTTAACCTCTTGAAGAGGTTGCGCGAATAGCTTTCGACGGCTTTACTGCGGCAGGCGATGCCGCGTCTTTGCTGTCAGGACCGCGCGAGACGACCACCCGGAAGCCGCATACTGTGACCGGCGCCGCTCCGGGCGGAGTCACCTGAGGCCCCGATCACGCCCTCAACGGGCGGCGCAGGCGGGCCCATCCCGGAATCTTAACGCGACCCTTATGAGATCGGCCGGGCGTCCCGCTCGATCCCTCATGCGTTCGGGTCCACCGTCCGGGTGCGATCCCTGGAGGATCGCGGGAACCCCAGTCAGCCGATGTCGCCCACCATCCCCATCGTCGCCCCCGCGGGGGACACCGCCCGGTTCATCGTCGGCCAGGACCCGGAGGGGCGCTGGGTCGCCATCGAGATCCACGGGCGGGCCGGTGGCCTGTTCCGCAGCCGAGAGTCGGCGTACGACTACGCGGCGGCGGAGACCGATCGCCGCCCCGATGCCGTGCAGGTCTTGGCGGAACGGATCGCGCTTCGGCTCTGAGCCGGTCGAAGCCCCGTTCTCAGGCGCCGCCGTTGCGCGACCGCCCGCTCTCAGAGACGGTCGGCTCGTCCTCCGGCGCGCGCAGGCGGTAGCCGACACCGGTCTCGGTCAGCAGGATGCGCGGGCGTTCGGGGTCGGCCTCCAGCTTTTGCCGGAGCTGGCGCATGTAGACGCGCAGGTATTGCGGATCGGAGGAGACCGAGACCGCCTGCATCAGCTGCGCGTGGGTCAGCACCTTGCCGGCATGCAACACCAGCACGCGCAGGAAATCGTACTCGCGCGGGGTGAGCTTCACCTCGGCATCGTCGACCTTCACGATCCGCCGCACGAGGTCGATCGAGAGCCGGTCGACCCGGAAGATCGGCCGCTCGCCCTGGACGGCGAGTTGGTGGCGCAGGGCGGCGCGCAGCCGAGCCAGCAACTCCGCCATGCCGAACGGCTTGGTCACGTAGTCGTCCGCGCCGAGGTCGAGGGCGTCGACCTTGCCGCCCTCGTCGGTGCGGCTCGACAGCACCACCACGGGCAGCTCGGGATGGCGGGCCCGGATCGCCCGCAGCAGGTCGTGGCCGCGCATGTCGGGGAGCCCGAGATCGAGGATGACGAGATCCACTCGCTCGCGCCCCAGCACGTCGAGGGCGGTCGCGGCGTTCGGCGCCTCCAGGATCGCATAGCCCTGCGTGGACAGCCCCGTGCGCAGCAACTTCCGGATCGGCGGCTCGTCGTCGATGACCAGGATGGTCGGGCTCATGCGGCGATGTCCTTCGGCGTGGTCCGGGCCGGGACCGGCAGCGTCACGGTGAAGACCGCCCCCAGGCGGTCGCGCCGGTTGGCGGCCGTGACGGTGCCGCCCATCGCCTCGACGAAGCCGCGCGCGATGGCCAGCCCGAGCCCGGTGCCGGCCCGGACCCGGTCGCTCTTGCGCACCCGGTAGAACTTGTCGAACACCCGCTCGACCTCCGTCTCGGGCAGGCCGTCGCCCTCGTCGATGATGTCCAGCCGCACCCGGTCGGCCTCTCGGCGGGCCCGGACCGTCACGGTCGAGCCGGCCGGTGCATATTTGGCGGCGTTGTCGAGCAGGTTGACCAGCACCTGCTTGAACAGGACCGGATCGAAGCGGAGCACCGGCAGATCGGGCGCGAGGTCGACCGTGACCCGATGGTCGGCCAGCACCGGCTCGACCCGGCGCAGGGCGGTGTCGACGGTCTCGGCGACGTCCTGGGGGGCGAGGTTCGGGGCCACCGCGCCCGCCTCCAATCGGGTCATATCGAGCAGGTTGGCGATGAAACGGTTCAGCCGCTCGGATTCCGCGATGATCGTCGCCAGCAGCTCCGCCTTGGCCTCGGAGCCGAGGTCGGCGTCGAGGTCGCGCAGCGTGCTGGCGGCCCCGAGGACGGAGGCCAGCGGGGTCCGCAGATCATGGCTGATCGAGGTCAGGAGCGCCTGGCGCAGGCGGTCGGTCTCGGCGGCGCGCTCGGCCCGATCGAGATCCTCCACCAGCCGCACCCGCTCGATGGCGAGGGCGCCCATATCGGCCAGCGCATCGAGCAGCCGGCGCCCCTCCTGGGTCAGGATCGGGCCGTTGCCGTCCGCGTCGAGGCCGATCACCCCGATCGTGCCGCGCCCGGTCCGCATCGGCAGGAACAGCCGCTTGGCGCCCGGCAGGGTGTCGGCACCGCGCCCGGCCGGGCGGTCGTTGTCGAAGGCCCACTGGGCCGCCGCGAGGTCGGCGGCATCGAGCCGGTCCTCGGGTGGGTAGCCGGCCCGGACGGTGACGGGCTTGCCATCCGGCAACAGCAGGACCACCCGCACCCGGAGCATGGCGGCGACCTGCGCGCAGGTCGCCCACAGCACGTCGTCCAGGGTGCCGCAGCCCGCGAGCTTGCGCGAGAAGCCGAACAACCGCTCCGTTGAGGTGGCCCGGCCCTGGCTGACCAGGGCGATGCGGCGGGCCCGGGCGGCGAGGTTCGAGACCAGCACGGCCACCAGCGTGAACAGCAGGAACGCCGCGACGTTGGTCGGGTCGGCGATGGTGAAGGTGTAGACCGGCGGCAGGAAGAAGAAGTTGTAGGCCAGCGAGGCCGTGACCACCGCGGCGAGCGACGGCCCGAGCCCCCAGCGCACGGCGACCGCGACCACGGCGGTGAGCAGCATCAGGTCGGCATTCTCGATGCCGGTATAGGGCTGGAGCACGAGTGCCGCCCCAAGCGCCACCGCGGAAGCGAGGACAGCCATCCCGTAGGGGCCGGGCTCGAAGGTCGCGGCCGGGGCGGCGGTGGCGACCGGCCGGCGCGCCGGAGCCTCGGCCGGCACGGCTTCGCCCGGCACCACGTGGACGCTGATGTTGCCGCTGCGGCGCACGAGGTCGTGGACCACCGAGCCGTTGACCAGCTCGAAGATCCAGGAGCGCGCCGCCTTGCCGACCACGATGTGGTTGACGTTGGCCGAGCGGGCATAGGCCAGGATGTCGTCGGCGACGCGCCGGCCGCCCGGCAGCGTCACGGCATCGCCACCGAGCCGGTCGGCTAGCCGCAGGGTCTCGGCGATCCGGTCGCGCGCCGCCTCGCTGCCGGAGCCGCCGCGCGGTGCCTCGATGAACAGGGCTGTCCAGGGCGCGTGCAGCCGGTCGGCGACGCGCTTGGCGTAGCGCACCAGGCCGGCCGAGCGCGGATCGGCGCTGATGCAGACCAGCACCCGCTCGCCGGCGCTCCAGGGCCCCGCGATGGCGTTGGCCTGCATGTGGCTGACGAGTTCGTCGTCGACCCGGTCGGCGGTGCGGCGCAGGGCGAGCTCGCGCAGGGCCGTGAGGTTGCCCCGGGAGAAGTAGTGCTTCAGGGCGCGCTCGGCGTTGGTCGGCACGTAGACCTTGCCGTCCTTGAGCCGCTGGATCAGGTCGTCCGGGTTGAGGTCGACCACCTCGATGTCGTCCGCCCGGTCCAGAATGCCGTCCGGCACGGTCTCGCGCACGCGGATGCGGGTGATCTGCGCCACCACGTCGTTCAGGCTCTCGACGTGCTGGATGTTGAGCGTCGTGTAGACGTCGATGCCGGCGTCGAGCAGTTCCTCGACATCCTGGTAGCGCTTCGGGTGGCGCGAGCCGGGGGCGTTGGTGTGGGCAAGCTCGTCCACCAGCGCGAGGGCCGGCCTGAGGGCCAGCAGGGCGTCGAGGTCCATCTCGTCGAGGGTGGTGCCGTGGTAGGGCACGGTGCGGCGCGGCACGATCGTAAACCCGTCGAGCAGCGCCTCGGTCTCGGCCCGGCCGTGGGTCTCCACGACGCCCACCACCACGTCGATGCCGGCTTCGCGCCGAGCGCGGCCGATGGTGAGCATCTCGTAGGTCTTGCCGACCCCGGGGGCAGCCCCCAGGAAAACCTTCAGCCGTCCGCGAGTCGGAGTCTCCCGGCGCGCCGTCTCCAGCAGCGCCTCGGGGGTGGGACGGGACGGGTCTCGGCCGGTCTCGAGCATGGTTCCTTCAGGCGTGACCGCGGTCAGCGCGACGCGTATGGGGTCCGCAACGGGCCGGATTGCCGCCGCTCCGGTCGCGCACCCGACAACCCCTTCCACGTTGCAGGTCGTAGGGCAGGTGGAGGTGGGGTAAAAAGTCGTGTCGCCTCGTCAGAACATGCCATTGGGATTGGCGGCGGTTTCCGGCAGGATTTGCAGCACGTCCCAGTGCTCGACGATCTTCCCACCAGCATCGAGCCGGAACATATCCATGGTGGCGTAGTCATCCCCGCCCGGCCAATGCTGGAGGCAGTGGAGAACCACGAACTCGCCCTCGGCGACGGCGCGCTTGATCGCGACGCGCTTGCCAGGCCATTCCCGCGCCATGCGTTCGAAATAGGTGATGAACCCGTCTTTGCCGGTGGCCACATGCGGATTGTGCTGAACGTACTCGGCCCCAGCGTAACGCTCGATCGCCTCCCGCGGCCGGCAATCGTTGAACATCAGCTCGTAGAAGGCGATCACGTCCGCCTTTCTCTGCACAAGGTCGCTCATGACACCCCGAGAGTGCTGACGATCGCGGCGGATACGCGCCAGGCACCCGTACGCGCATCCGGGCGGGAAAGCCTGGGGCGCCCGTCCATCGACCACGATACCAATGTGGGTCGCCTGTAAATACCGTTCAGCCCGAGGGTTGGAGTGAGGTCGCTTCGAGAAACCGGCTCACGAGGTGTCGCCTCTCGAGCTGTCTCGGCCATCCGATCCGTCAGGCCGACGGCCGTCGAAGCAGATGCATCGTCCCGCGGGGATGGATCGGGGACGATGCCGAGCGTCCTGGATGGCCGTTCAGCGCCGACCCAACTCATCCAGCGCGAGGTTCAGCGCCAGCACGTTCACCCGTGGCTCGCCGAGCAGACCGAGCGTGCGGCCCTCGATCAGCGCGGCGACGAGCTGGCGCAGGCGGTCCTCGGGCTGGTTGCGGGCCTTGGCGACCCGCGGCACCTGGAACAGGGCGGCGTCGGGCGAGATATCCGGGTCGAGGCCCGAACCGCTTGCCGTGGCGAGATCGACTGGGACAGGGTGGCCCGGATTCTCCGAAGTCAGCGCATCCCGGTCGCTCTTGACCCGCCCGGCCAGCGCCGCGCTGGTCGGGCCGAGGTTGGATCCGGAAGAGTTGGACGCGTTGTAGGGCGCCGGCACGGTCTTGGACGGGTCGGCCGGGTCCGGCGCGCTGGTGGCCGAGGAGCGGCCGTGGAAGTAGGCGGCGCCGGTAAAACTCTGGCCGATCAGGGCCGAGCCGATCACCTGGCCGTCGCGTGCGATCAGGCTGCCGGCGGCACGGGCCGGGAAGATGAGGCCGGCGAGGCCGGTCACGGCGAGCGGGTAGGCGAGGCCGGTGATCGCCGTCAGGATGGTGAGGAGCACGAGGGCGGGGCGAAGCTGGCTGAGCATGGCGGGTCTCCGATGGACCGGTTCAGGCGAGGTGCAGGGCGGTGACGGCGAGGTCGATGGCCTTGATGGCGGCGAACGGCACCAGGACGCCGCCGAGCCCGTAGATCAGCAGGTTCCGGCGAAGCAGCGCGGCGGCGCCGACGGCCCGGTAGGTCACACCCCGTAGCGCCAGGGGGATCAGCGCCACGATGATCAGCGCGTTGAAGATGATCGCCGACAGGATCGCGCTCTGCGGCGAGGCGAGGCCCATGACGTTGAGCGCCTGGAGCTGCGGGTAGAGCCCGAGGAACATCGCCGGGATGATCGCGAAGTATTTCGCCACGTCGTTGGCGATGGAGAAGGTGGTCAGGGCACCGCGGGTCATCAGCAACTGCTTGCCGATGCCGACGATCTCGATGAGCTTGGTCGGGTCGCTGTCGAGATCGACCATGTTGCCGGCCTCGCGGGCCGCCACCGTGCCGGTGTTCATGGCGACGCCGACATCGGCCTGGGCGAGGGCAGGGGCATCGTTGGTGCCGTCGCCGCACATGGCGACGAGCTTGCCCTGCGCCTGCTCCTGGCGGATCAGCGCCAGCTTGTCCTCCGGGGTGGCCTGGGCCAGGAAGTCGTCCACGCCCGCCTCCGCGGCGATGGCGGCGGCGGTCATCGGGTTGTCGCCGGTGATCATCACCGTGCGGATGCCCATCCGGCGCAGCTCGGCGAAGCGCTCGCGGATGCCGCCCTTCACGATGTCCTTCAGGTAGACAACACCCAGGAGCCGGCCGTCGCGGGCGACCGCGAGCGGCGTCCCGCCGGCCTTGGCGATCGTCTCGGCGATGGCGCGGATCTCGGCGACGGCTTCGGGTTCCGCCTCCGGCCGATAGGCCAGAGCGGCGTTCGAGCCACGGCTCGCCATCGGCTGCGCCGAGACCGCTGCGATCACCGCCTCGACCGCGCCCTTGCGGATGGAGATTCCGTCGAGATCGACACCGCTCATGCGGGACTGCGCGGTGAACGGCACGAAGCTGGCGTTGAGGCCGGCCATGTCGCGGGCACGGATGCCGTAGGCGTCCTTGGCCAGCACCACGACCGAGCGGCCCTCCGGGGTCTCGTCGGCCAGCGAGGCGAGCTGGGCCGCGTCTGCCAGGTCCTGCTCGGTGACGCCGGCCACGGGCCGGAACGCGGTCGCCTGGCGGTTGCCCAGGGTGATCGTGCCGGTCTTGTCCAGCAGCAGGGTGTCGACGTCGCCCGCCGCCTCGACGGCGCGGCCCGACAGGGCGAGCACGTTGAAGCGCACCAGCCGGTCCATGCCGGCGATGCCGATGGCCGAGAGCAGGGCGCCGATCGTGGTCGGGATCAGGGTGACGAACAGTGCCACGAGCACGATCAGCGGGATCGCACCGCCGGCATAGGACGCGAAGCTAGGGATCGAGGCCACCGCGAAGACGAACACGAGGGTGAGCCCGGCAAGCAGGATGTTCAGGGCGATCTCGTTCGGGGTCTTCTGCCGCGAAGCGCCCTCGACCAGGGCGATCATCCGATCGACGAAGGTCGAGCCCGCCGCCGCGGTGATCCGGACCCGGATCTCGTCGGAGAGCACCTGCGTGCCGCCGGTCACCGCCGAGCGGTCGCCGCCGGATTCGCGGATGACCGGGGCGGACTCGCCGGTGATCGCCGCCTCGTTGACCGAGGCGACGCCCTGGATGACTTCGCCGTCGGAGGGGATCAGGTCGCCGGCCTCGACCAGCACCACGTCGCCGACCCGGAGGCTGGTGCCCGGGACGGTCTCGTAGCGACCGCCCGGACCGGTGAGGCGCTTGGCCATCGTCTCGGTGCGGGTGCGCCGCAGGCTGTCGGCCTGGGCCTTGCCGCGCCCCTCGGCCAGGGCCTCGGCGAAGTTGGCGAAGACCAGGGTGAACCACAGCCACAGGATGATCTGGCCGGAGAACAGCAGGTCGCCGCCGCCAGTGGCGACATCGCGGACGAACAGCACGGAGGTGAGCGCGGCCACGACCTCGACCACGAACATGACCGGGTTGCGGATCATGGCGCGGGGATCGAGTTTCTTGACGGAGCCGATGAGCGCCGGCCCGACGAGGGCGGGGCTGAACAGGGATGCGGTCTGGCGGGACATGGGTCGGGTGTCCGAAGCGGGGCGGGCAGGCCCGTCGCGCGGGCCTCGGGATGCGTCAGGGGGCGGGGGTGCCGGCGGTCAGCGCGCAGGCAGCCATCAGGGCGAAGGCGGCGAGCAGGAGGGTGCCGAGCAGCGCCAGGACGAGGTCGGAGGTCCGCGGCGGCGGCGCACCGGCCCGGTGCCGGAGCGGGGATGTCCGGTGAAGCAGGCGGTGATGGCGCGGCATCCGCCGGGTCGGGAGCGTGCGCGGCATTTCAGCCTCCGCTGGCGAAGGTCTGGCCGGCCGAACCGGCGAGGTGCTCGACCACCGGTCCCAGCGCCAGGGAGGGGAAGAAGGTCAGTCCGCCGACGATCAGGATCACGCCGACCAGCAGCCCGATGAACAGCCCGCCATGGGTCGGGAACGTGCCCGCCGAGGCCGGGAGCGTCTTCTTGGCGGCGAGAGAGCCTGCGATGGCGAGCACCGGGATCTTCACGAAGAACCGGCCGACCAGCATCGCGAGGCCCAGGGTGCTGTTGTAGAACAGCGTGTTGGCCGTGAGCCCGCCGAAGGCCGAGCCGTTGTTGGCCGAAGCCGAGGTGTAGGCGTAGAGGATCTCGGTGAAACCGTGCGGCCCGGCATTGGCCGGCCCGGCGAGGCCCGCCGGCAGCACGGTCGCCAGGGCGGTGCCGCCGAGCATCATCAGCGGCAGACACAGGATGCCGAGCATGGCCATCTTCACCTCCCGTGCCTCGATCTTCTTGCCGAGATATTCGGGGGTGCGCCCGACCATCAGGCCGGCCACGAAGATCGCCACGATGACGAAGACCAGCATGCCGTAGAGGCCGGCCCCGACGCCGCCGATGACGACTTCGCCGAGCTGCATGTTGATCAGCGGGATCATGCCGCCGAGCGCCGTGAAGCTGTCGTGCATGGCGTTGACCGCGCCGCAGGACGCCGCCGTGGTCACCACCGCGAACAGCGCCGAGGCAGCGATGCCGAAGCGGATCTCCTTGCCCTCCAGGTTCCCGCCCGCGAAGCCGAGGCCGTTGAGCACCGGGCTGCCCTGAGCCTCCGCCCAGTAGGTAACGAGGACGCCCGCGAGGAACAGGATCCCCATCGCGGCGAGGATCGCCCAGCCCTGGCGCTCGTCCCCGACCATGCGGCCGAACACGTTGGTCAGGGCGGCCCCGATCGCGAAGATCGACACCATCTGGACGAAGTTCGACAGCGCGGTCGGATTCTCGAACGGATGCGCGGCGTTGGCGTTGAAGAAGCCGCCGCCGTTGGTGCCGAGCATCTTGATCGCGACCTGGCTCGCCACCGGGCCGATCGCGATGGTCTGCCTTGCCCCTTCCAGCGTGGTGGCGTCGACCGAGGCGCCGAGCGTCTGCGGGACGCCCTGCCAGACCAGGAACAGCGCGTACGGGATGCAGAGCGGCACGAGGACGTAGAGGGTCGCCCGGGTGACGTCGACCCAGAACGATCCGATGGTGCCGGTGGAGGCCCGGGCGAAGCCGCGGATCAGCGCCACCGCGACCGCGATGCCGGTGGCGGCGGACAGGAAGTTCTGGTGCGTGAGCCCGAGCATCTGGGCAAGATACGAGAGCGTGGTCTCGCCCCCGTAGGCCTGCCAGTTGGTGTTGGTGACGAAGCTCGTGGCCGTGTTGAAGGCGAGGTCCGGCGCCACGGCGGCCTGCTCGGCCGGATTGAGCGGCAGGAACGCCTGCAGCCGCAGGATCGCGTACAGCACCGCGAAGCCGAGCAGGTGGAACAGGATCACCCCGCCCGCATAGGCGAGCCAGTGCTGCTCCTGCCGGGCGTCGATGCCGGCGACGCGGTAGAGGGCGCGCTCCACCGGCGCAACGATCGGCGACAGGAGCGTACGCTCCCCGTTGAAGACGCGCGTCATGTAGAGGCCGAGGGGCTTCACGAGCGCCAAGACGACCGCGCAGTACAGCGCGATCTGCATCCAGCCGTTGAGGGTCATGGGAGGGGTCCGTCCGTGCCGCTCAGAACCGCTCGGGGCGGACGAGGGCGTAGGTGAGGTAACCGAGCAGACCGAGGGTCACGAGCGCGCCGAGGGTCAGGTCGAGGGTCATGGCAAAGGTCATTGGACGCCTCGTCAGAGGCGGTCGCAGAGGACGGCGTAGCCTTCGCTGAGGGCGAAGAAGGCCAGTCCCGCGGCGATGAAGATGAGGTCGAGCATGACGGGTCCGTTTCGGTTCTGCGGGCGGTCGGCGGCCATGCCGCGACCGATCCCGGCCGACCCGGAATGTGGGCGGGAACCGCGTTAGGGTTCGAGATGGAGAGGCGGGCGATCTTATTAGGATCGCATGAGGATCGGCGGGGTGGGGCCGTGCCTTCATCGGGCCCGCAGGCCGCGGATGGCCCGCTCTCCCGTGCGGGCCGTCGGGTTCACCCATCGCTGCCGGAGGGGGCCAAGGGTAACCGCGGGCGCGTCTCCCCCCACCCTCTGCGGGGGGGTCTGCGCCGTCGCTCCCCACTTGCGGGATTTCGTCCCGGTGGCCCCAAGGGCATCCTTCCCCGCAAAGGGGGAGGGGGCGTGCCCCCTTCGGAACCACTTCTCTCTTGGTGAAGAATCATCCGGCCCGCGTTCTGTGAAGCCGCGTGTTTGCAGGGAGAGGGGACGCGCGCTGGGCGGTCCGCCCGAGCCAAGCCGCTGCCCCCGAGCCGGCAAAAGCTGCCGGGTGGCGGATCCTGCCGGCCCACCGCCCGTCTCAATCGTTGAAATCACAGGCAAATATCTGGACCGCGGCGTGCATCGTCCCGAGAAAGGATTTCACGAGGACGTATTATGTCGGTCGGTTCGGTCACGAGCAGCAGCCTCCAGCGGGACCTCATTAGCGCCCTGCGTCAGACGCGCGGTGCGTCGGCCCAGCAGACCGACGCGAGCGCGTTCGCGGTGCCGAGCGACGGCGCGAGCCCGTCAGCCGGCACGGCGGCCACGACCGCTTCCGGCAGCACGGCGTCCAGCCCGGGGCTGTCGAACGACCTGATGGCGTCGCTGCTGAAGGTGCAGTCGGACTTCAGCCAGATCAGCGCGCAGGGCGGCTTCGCGGCACCCGCGTCCGCGCAGAGCATCACCGAGGCATCGAGCGACGGTTCGGATGGAGGCCAGAGCCAGGGCGATGCCGCGCCAGCCCATCGCCATCACGGGCATCATGCCCGCGCCGCCGGCCCCGATGGCTCCGGCTCCGCGGCGTCCAGCAGCGCCGCGGTCGCGGCGAATTCCGGTGCGGCGACAGGCGAGACCGATGCGTCCGGCGGAATCCAGGATGGCCTGCAGGCTTTGCTGCAGCAGGTGACGAAGGCGATTGCCGCCTACACCGCAGCCGGGCCGGTCGGCCTCGCGGCCTCCGCCCTCTCGACCACGTCGAAGACCTGATCGGACGGGCCGCGCGCTCCGTGACGTCCGCGGTCTGGATCGCGGACCGGAGACGACGCAAGCATCGCCTCGAAGCGGAGCGGCAGTTCGCCAAGACGCCTCCCCGGGACGATCGATACCGCATCGCAGCAGCGGGGATGCGGCATCCGGGATGGTGAACTAGGTTTCAGGCATCGTCGGCCGGCCCGGAGATCGCCATGCCTCTCACCGTTCCCGTCATCCTCGGCAGCGTCCGCACCGACAGCATCGGCATCCGTGCGGCAAGGTTCCTGATCGCCCGGCTCGAAGCGCGCGGCCACAGCGCCCCGCTGGTCGATCCCGCCGAACTCAAGCTCCCGCTGCTCGACCGGATGTACAAGGAATATCCAGCCGGCACCGCCCCGGAGCCGTTGGAGCGTCTCGCCACCCTCTATCGGCAAGCGGACGCCTTCCTGATGGTCTCGGCCGAGTACAATCACGGCGTTCCGCCGGCTCTCTCGAACACTCTCGACCACTTCCTCGAAGAGTATTACTGGCGGCCGTCGGCGATCTGCTGCTACTCGGCCGGACAGTTCGGTGGAGTCCGGGCGGCGATGCCGCTCCGCGCCATGCTCGCCGAGTTGGGAATGCCCAGCATTCCGTCGCTGCTGCCGATCCCGCGACTGCAGAAGGTGATCGGGGAGGACGGCACGCCGGCGGATGACTGGATCGAGAAGGCGGCCGGACGGTTCCTCGACGAGTTGGAGTGGTATGCCGAGGCCCTCCACGCGCGGCGTCTGCGCGGAACTCCTTACTGAACGTCGATCGCGCAATACGCGGCCTTCGAAGATCGTCGCGCGACCTACGCAAATCCGAAAATCCGGTCCGGACACAGGTGGCCTGTTCCTGTAGCCAACGGGTCATCTCCGCGGGCTCGCATCCGACAGGACGGGGCCCGAACCGGTGGGGCACCAAAGCCATCGGCCCCCGTTCGCCATTGACTTTCTGCGGGGCGAATGCGCCGAGCGCCCAAAGATCTTAGGGACGAATCCTTCTCATCAGCCTATTTTTTCGTCGTTGACTGATAAGATATCGATCAATCGACAATATCAAATTCGACCGTGAAGCGATCGTGTCCCGCACTGATCGATTCTCGAGAAGAGGAACTGTATTTCGCTGTTGCAAAAAGGTGGCTGCGCGGTTCGGGAAAGTGTGAGATCTTCTTTCTGTTCCCAGTCGCGGACTTGGCCCAATGAAACTCGACGAGAGGGCGCTCCTTCAGGAGCGCGTGCGAACGCTTGTCCTGCGTCATGCCCTAGAGGCGGCGCTCGAGCGTCTGGCAGCGGCGACCCGCGAGGCTGGAAAAGAGGCGACGGCTGAATTCCAGAGCCTGGAACATTCGCTGCTCTCGGCGGCCCGCAGCCTCGCGGATCGTGCCAGCGCCCAGAAGCTGGCCGTGCTGGTCGCGGTCGAGGATGCCAGCGCGACGGTGCGGAGTGCGTTCGACAACGCCCACAGCCGCCTCGACGCCCGTCAGACGGACGTGCTCTCCGCGGCTGCGCCCCTGAACGTGGTCGCTGCGTAAGCTGGACTGCGCGAGCGCCGATCCAGACGGCAAGTCGCTTCCAAGACGCCTGATCGTCGCGACGTCCACCAGGACACCAAGTCCCGCACGGCGACGCTGCGTGCGTGGCCGGAAGCAAAGGAGAGCGGGCGCAGTCGTGTGGCGCGCCCGCCCTGGAATGCTTGCGCCCGCGGCGCTGGCCTTACCGGCCGACGCTCACTGCTTGGCGCGGTTGATGATCGCCCAGAGCGCTTGAGCCACCGGCTCCGACACGGTGCGGCGGTACTTGCGGTGAACGAGCTGGCCGTTGTGGAATACGTCCTGCTCGACGTAGAGCCGGTCGCCATCCCACCGGACGATGTTGTCGGATTCGATGGTCTCCTCGACGCCGAGATCCCCACGCAGGATCGTGTTGCCAGTCTGGGTCAGCATACGCGCGTCCTCGTTCACGCTGTTGGTTCGGCACAGGGGAGCATCGTCGCGGTGCGCGCGGCGAAGTCCCCGCATCGGGCTACCATAGGAGGGCACCGCGATACGCGCCAGCGATGCCGCCGACGCAAACGGATGACCGTCACCGTAGGGATGAGCGTCGCGCACGGGACGCAGCCAGGGCACGCAGGTGATCGTGTGCGCGCCCGTGACGCCGCATGTGCGCTTCGGCACGCCGGATCGGGCGGTTGAGTGCAATGCTTTCGGCACGCGTCAGGGCTGCACTCAGGTCTCCGCCTGAGTCGTCAACGTCGCGGCGGAGGCGCACATGCTCGCTCGCCCGTTCCGATACGTCGCCCCGGTGCTTGCAGGGCTCAGCCTGATCGCGCTGCGGCTCGCCAGCCCGTTCCTGACGCCGGCTCCGCCGCCCGGCGCCGCCGAGGACCGGCGGGTCGTCTTCCGGCACTACCTCTGACGCATCGACCCGGCGGGCGGGAGCCGGCCGCGGGTTCAGCCGCGCCGGTCGAGCACCACGCGCGGCACCGTGCAGGCGGGCAGGGCCGAGGGACCGAGGACGATGTCGCCCTGCTGCGGGTTGTTGACCGTGAAGGGGGCGGTCCCTTGCGTCCCGAAGAAGCCCCGACCGAGCTGCGTCGCGAAGAACTCGTCGCTGCCGAACCGGACGAAGCAGCGATCGAGCACGGCCTCGTAATCGAAGGTCGCCTGGGTGACCGGGCTGCCCCCGGCCTCCGGAAGCCCGCAATACGCCGAGATCGCAATCTGGCCCGGCCGCGACAGCCGCACCGGCAGGGACCGGCCCGGCAGCAGGGTCGCGGGCGGAGAGCCGTCCTGGCGGGCGACCAGCACGTAGGTCGAGCGGTTGTAGATCCGGCGCAGGCAATCGGCGGACGCATCGGAGACGGTCACCACCAGTCCGACCAGACCGAGCGCGACGCCGGCCAATCCGCATCCAATACGCTTCGTCACCGCACATCCTCCGCCGATCGGCCGATCCATCAGCAACGCGGCCGGGCGTGACTTGAACAACGCCCGGCATCGCCGCGCAAGGCGAACGCGGCAACAGCGGCCGCGTTCGATGCGGCCGGCGCAAAATCGGCTTGGCGCGAAATCGGCTTGGGATGAAATCGGCTTGGGTTCAGCGGCGCTCGTAGAGCAGGCGCGCCCGGATCGTGCCCGGGATGGCGCGGATCTCGGTGAGCAGCGTCTCGGCGTCGGCATTGGTGGCGTCGGTCTCCAGCACCACGTAGCCGACCTCGCCGTCGGTCTGGTAGAACTGCGCGGCGATGTTCACGTGGCTGCGGGAGAACACGTCGTTCAGGCGGCCGAGCATACCCGGAAGGTTGCGCTGCACGTGGATGAACCGGGTGCCGGTCGGCCGGGCCGGAAGCTGGACCTGCGGGAAGTTCACCGCCCCCACCGTCGAGCCGATATCGGAGTAATCCACCAGCTTACGGGCGACCTCGGCGCCGATGCGCTCCTGGGCCTCCTCGGTCGATCCGCCGATATGGGGCGTGAGGATCACGTTCTCGATGCCCTGCAGCGGGCTCTCGAAGGTGTCCGCGTTGGAGCCGGGCTCCACCGGGAACACGTCGATGGCCGCGCCTTTGAGATGGCCGTCGCGCAGGGCCGCCGCGAGGGCGTCGAGGTCGACCACAGTACCGCGGGCGTTGTTGATCAGGAAGGCGCCGGGTTTCATCGCCCGGATCTCGGCCGCGCCGATCATGTTGGCGGTCGCCTCCGTCTCGGGCACGTGGAGCGAGATCACGTCGCACTGGGCGAGCAGATCGTGCAGCGTCTTGGTCGGCTCGGTGTTGCCGTGGCGCAGCTTGTCGGTGTGGTCGTAGAACAGTACCCGCATGCCCATCGCCTCGGCGAGCGTCGAGAGCTGCGTGCCGATATTGCCGTAGCCGACGATGCCCAGCGTCTTGCCGCGAACCTCCAGCGAGCCCACCGCCGACTTGTCCCAGCGGCCGGCATGGGCGCCGACGGAGCGCGGCACGATCCGGCGCAGGAGCATCACGATCTCGCCGATCGTCAGCTCCGCCACCGAGCGGGTGTTGGAGAACGGCGCGTTGAACACCGGGATGCCGCGATGGCGCGCGGCCTCCAGTTCGACCTGATTGGTGCCGACCGAGAAGCAGCCCACCGCCAGCAGCCGGTCCGCGACCTCGAAGGCCGCCGCGTCGAGCTGCGTGCGCGAGCGGATGCCCACCATGTGCACGCCCTGGAGGGCCTGGTGCAGCGCCTCGCGGTCCAGCGCCTTCGGCAGCCGGGTGAGGTTGGTGTAGCCGGCCGCCTGCATCAGCGCGACGGCGCTGTCGTTGATGCCTTCGAGCAGCAGGATCCGGATCTTGTCCTTGGGCAGGGAGAGCTTGTCGAGCGTCATAGGCATCGTTCGTCCGGCGGCGGTACGGTCGCGCGCCGCAGCGCCGGGGCCGATCCGCAGATCTGCATCGCGGGCAGCGTTACGGTTCTGCCCTGTGCGATGCAACATGGTGCCGGGCACGGCAGGTCTGCGCCGCGGATGTGCATCCGGAGCAGACCACCCGGACGGACGGCATCGCGTGCTGCATATTCAAGCACCGTCGATGGACGACAACAGTCGAGCGAACGAAACCACTGACAGATCGACGTGCCGAAGGACCCGGCGCCGATGGATTTCGCTGCGTTGTTCGAGGTCTACCGCGCGACGTCTATCTGGAAGGCCCCAAGGGCGGCTGCCGGTACATGTACGACGCCCGGCCGACCAGCCGCGGATCGCCCGGATCGTGATGGCCCGGGGCCGCGACGCTACCGATTGAGCGCTGACCCCGTTTCGGGACGGCCTGTCCGGTTCGGTTCGACGCCCATACCGACGCGGATGAGGAGACCCAGGCGGTCTTGGCGCAGGCGGCCTGACCGGAGCGGTCGCGAGCAGGAAATCCCGCTCGGTTGAAGTCGTTAAGCCGATGCTGTATGGAGCGCGCGTCCTCCCGGATTCCGCTCGCGCGCGCTCATTTTCTGTGCGCCCGCCGCGTCGCCGGCTGGATCGCCCTCGTCATCCGTATCGACGCGTCGGCAAGCCGGATCCCGCGGGACCGGCCGCCTCTCCCTCAAGGTTTCGGGAGCGGCCGCGGCGAACCGGGGGTGCGTGCAACGCGAGCCGCCGACGCAAAGGGCCTCCGATGGGGGCCGTTCAGGAGAGAGAATGACCGCAGGTACCGCTCTGGGGCGTGGCCCGAGCCGCGATGATTTCGCCGCCCTCCTCGAGGAGAGCTTCCTCGAGCACGAGATCACCGAAGGGTCCGTCGTCAAGGGTCGCGTCGTCGCGATCGAGAAGGACGTGGCCGTCATCGACATCGGCGCCAAGACGGAAGGCCGTGTCGCACTCAAGGAATTCACCGGCCCCGGCCGGGAAGGCGAGCTGAAGGTCGGCGACGAGGTCGAGGTCTACGTCGACCGGATCGAGAACGCGCTCGGCGAAGCCGTGATCTCGCGCGACAAGGCGCGCCGCGAGGAGAGCTGGGTCAAGCTCGAGAAGTCGTTCGAGAACAACGACCGCGTCACCGGCACGATCTTCAACCAGGTCAAGGGCGGCTACACCGTCGACCTCGACGGCGCCGTGGCGTTCCTGCCGCGCTCGCAGGTCGACATCCGTCCGGTTCGCGACGTCACCCCGCTGCTCGGCACCCCGCAGCCGTTCCAGATCCTCAAGATGGATCGCCGCCGCGGCAACATCGTCGTGTCGCGCCGCACCGTGCTCGAAGAGAGCCGCGCCGAGCAGCGCTCGGAGCTGGTGGCCAACCTCGAGGAAGGTCAGGTCATCGACGGCGTCGTCAAGAACATCACCGAGTACGGCGCCTTCGTCGATCTCGGCGGCATCGACGGCCTGCTCCACGTCACCGACATGGCGTGGCGCCGCGTGAACCATCCGTCCGAGGTCGTGACCATCGGCCAGACGGTCAAGGTCAAGATCATCAAGATCAACCACGAGACGCACCGGATCTCGCTCGGTATCAAGCAGCTGCTCGCCGATCCGTGGGAGGGCATCGCCGCCCGCTACCCGGAGGGCGCCAAGCTCAAGGGCCGCGTGACCAACATCACCGATTACGGCGCCTTCGTGGAGCTGGAGCCGGGGATCGAGGGTCTGATCCACGTCTCCGAGATGAGCTGGACCAAGAAGAACGTCCATCCGGGCAAGATCGTCTCCACCTCTCAGGAGGTCGAGGTCCAGATCCTGGAAGTCGATCCGGTCAAGCGCCGCATCTCGCTGGGCCTCAAGCAGACCCTGCAGAACCCCTGGGAGGCCTTCTCCGAGAAGCACCCGGTCGGCTCCGAGGTCGAGGGCGAGGTCAAGAACAAGACCGAGTTCGGCCTGTTCATCGGCCTCGAAGGCGATGTCGACGGCATGGTCCACCTGTCGGATCTCGACTGGAACCGTCCCGGCGAGCAGGTCATCGAGGAGTTCAAGAAGGGCGACATGGTCCGCGCCCAGGTTCTCGACGTCGACGTCGAGAAGGAGCGGATCTCGCTGGGCGTGAAGCAGCTCGGCGGTGACCCCTTCGCCGAGGCCGGCGAGATCAAGAAGGGTCAGATCGTCACCTGCGAAGTCGTCGAGGTGAAGGATTCGGGCGTCGAAGTGAAGATCGTCGACACCGACATGACCACCTTCGTCCGCCGCGCCGAACTCGCCCGCGACCGCGGCGACCAGCGGCCCGAGCGTTTCGCCGCCGGCGAGAAGTTCGATGCCCGCGTCGTGCAGTTCGACCGCAAGGCCCACCGCGTCCAGGTCTCGATCAAGGCTCTGGAAGTGGCTGAGGAGAAGGAGGCGATGGCCCAGTTCGGCTCCGCCGATTCCGGTGCCTCGCTGGGCGACATCCTCGGCGCGGCCTTCAAGAAGGCCCGCACCGACGACGAGTGAGACCCGATGGTTTCGCCGCCCGGTTCAGCCGGGCGGCGGCTTCGGATCAATAAAAAAGCCTGCGCGGGACACCAGTCCCACGCAGGCTTTTTCATGCCGTCTCCGGCGGCGAAGTCATCATCCAGCTGATCGGCATGGCTCCCAGGCCGCTGGGTCGCGCGACGTGATTGCATCATGATGGAATGCAATCATTACCGTCCGGCTTCGGAGGTTGGGTCGATGCCGGCCATCACGATCCATAACGTTCCCGACGCGGAGCATCGCGCCCTGCGTGCGCGGGCCGCATTGCGCGGTCGCAGCACCGAGGCTGAAATCCGCAGCACCCCCGAACAGGCCGCTAAGCCCGAGGGCCGCCTGAAGCTCGGATCGCTGCTGGCGTTCATCGCGCGCGACGCCGGCGGGATGACCGAAGCCGAAGCGGAGCACATCGAGGCTTTGTGCCAACGGACACCGGTCGAGCCGATGCGCTTCGAATGATCGTCCTCGATACCAATGCTATCGCGGAACCCTGGAAGTCCCAGCCGGGCCCCACGGTGATCGCCTGGACCGATGCGCAGATGGTCGAGCCTCTCTACCCGTCCACGATCACCGTCGCTGAAGTGCGCTTCGGCCTGGCGACGATGCCGGACGGCAATCGGCGCCGGATTTATCGGGAGCGTCTGGAACGCGAGGTCCTGCCCGTCTTCTCGGGGCGGATCCTGTCCTTCGATCTGGCCGCCTCCCAGGCGTACGCGGCCCTGATGGCGCGGGCGAGGGCGGCCGGCAGAGGCATCGGCCGGGCGGACGGCTACATCGCCGCCACGGCCGCCGCGCACGAAATGACGGTCGCCGCCCGCTACGTCGGTCCGTTCGAAGCGGCCGGCCCGACCGTCATCAATCCTTGGTAGGGGACGCCGTGAGGCGAAGTCGCCGACAGTTCGCGAGAGGCTTCATGCCCGCACATTTTGCTCAATCGCCCGACGGCTCGGCGTGTCGCGCCGGGCGCTCCACGATTTGATGGCCGAGGGGCAGCCAGCGAAGGCCGCCATGGCGCTGCGCCTCGGCAAGCTGTTTGGGAACGAGACCGCGTTCTGGCAGAACCGGCAGCGGGCCAACGATCTGCGGCGCCTGGAAGCTCAGGTGGCCGAGGAACTCGCCGGGATCCCGACGCTGCTGGCCACCTGACGACGGCCCGGCTTGAGGGTCTGCGGGGTGCCACCGCATTTTTTCGCGTGGCCCATATCCAGGTCCGCGGAAAATGCTCTAGAACACCGGCCTCGGGCGGCTCCAGCCGCGCGAGGCGAAGGAAACCAAGGACTTGCCCGGTGCGGGACCTCGCCCCCGCACGCCATCTCGGGGCAGGCTAGGGGAAGTGACCGTATGGCAGCCGACGCCGAACTGCTGATCGACCGCCGGCGCCTGCGCCGCAGATTGTCCCTGTGGCGGGTACTCGGGATCGGCGGCCTGATCGTAGCGGTGGGTGCGCTGGGCTACCGGGCCCGGGCCGGGGCCGACGGCGCCTTCGCGGTGCGGCCGCAGATCGCCCGCATCTCGGTTTCGGGCTTCATCGCCGGCAGCGAGTCGACGGCCAAGCTGATGAAGCGGGTCGGCGAGTCCGACGCCGTGAAGGGCGTGATCGTCTCGATCAACTCACCGGGTGGCACCACCACGGGTTCGGAGGAGATCTTCCGCAACCTGCGCGCGCTCGCCGCCAAGAAGCCGATGGTCGCCTTCGTGGACGGCACGGCAGCCTCGGGCGCCTACATCACCGCCATCGCGGCCGATCATATCGTCGCGCGCGAGACCAGCCTGGTGGGCTCCATCGGCGTGCTGTTCCAGTATCCGGACCTCTCGGGCCTGCTCGACAAGGTTGGGGTCAAGGTCGAGTCGGTGAAGTCTTCGCCGCTCAAGGCAGAGCCGTCGGGCTTCACACCGACCACCCCGGAGGCGCGCGCCGCCCTGGCCGCGGTGGTCGGCGACACCTACGCCTGGTTCAAGAACTTGGTGGCCGAGCGCCGGGGCATGGATGCCGGCCAGCTCGCCGTGGTCTCGGACGGGCGAGTCTTCAGCGGCCGCCAAAGCGTGCCCCTGAAGCTGGTGGACGAACTGGGCGGCGAGCGGCAGGCCGTCGTCTGGCTCGAGAACGACAAGGGCGTCCCGAAGGATCTGCCGATCAAGGATTGGAAGCCCGGCAAGGAGAGTGACTTCTCCCTCTGGTCGGCCGCCGGCGTCGGCGCGGACCTGCTCGGCCTCGACGGTCTCGCCGGACGGCTCCGCGTCGCCGGCGCCCAGGCCGAGACCGCCGGCGGCGGCCTCTTGGTCCTGTGGCGCCCGGAGCCCTGAGCGCCGCCGGACAAGGCCGTCCAGTCGCCCGCCCCGATCCCCCGAGAAGACCAGACGCCATGATCAAGTCGGAGCTCGTCCTCAAGATCGCCGAGCAGAACCCGCATCTCTACCAGCGCGACGTCGAGATCCTGGTCAACGCGATCCTCGACACCATCTCGGATGCGCTGGCCCGGGGCGACCGGGTGGAGCTGCGCGGCTTCGGCGCCTTCTCGGTCAAGCGTCGAGAAGCGCGGCGGGGACGCAACCCGCGCACAGGCGCAGCCGTTGCCGTGTCCGAGAAGGCGATTCCCGTGTTCAAGACCGGGAAGGAGATGCGCCAGCGTCTCAACGCCGCCGGCATCGGCGAGAGTGCGTCGGCCGCCGAGTAGGAAGAGGTCTGTGAGCACGATGATCCGTTTCCTGAAGAGCCTCGTGCTGCTGCCGATCGCGGCCTTGGTGATCCTGCTGGCGGTCGCCAACAGGGCGCCGGTGCCGCTCTCGTTCGATCCGTTCAACGCGGAGGCGCCCGTCTTCAGCGTGAACCTGCCGCTCTACGCGATCCTGTTCGGCGCCGTCGCGTTGGGCATCGTAGTCGGCGGGGTCTTCACGTGGCTCGGCCAGGGCAAGACCCGCGCGAACGTGCGCCACCACCGCCGCGAGGCGACCCGATACGAGCGTGAGGCGAACCGGCTGCGCGCCTACGCCCCAGATAGCGAGACGCAAAACGGCGCCTACACGGTCCCCAATACGGGCCGTACCGCCCTGCCGGCGCCACGCTGAGCGGAAGCGTTCAGGAGGCGGACCGCGCCGCGGCCAGGAAGGCCGCGATCTTGTCCGGATCCTTCTGCCCGGGCGCCGATTCGACGCCCGACGACACGTCAACGGCACCGAGGCCGGTTCGGGCCAGTGCATCCCGGACATTGCCGGCGTCCAGTCCCCCAGACAGCATGGTCCCGTCGGGCAGATCGGCACCCTCCAGGATCGTCCAGTCGAATCGGTGTCCGTTGCCCCCGGGGAGCGCGGCGTCCGGCGCCGGCTTGGCATCGAGCAGGATCCGGTCGGCCACGTCGGCATAGGCCGCGATCGGCGCCAGGTCGGCCCGAGTCGCGACGCCGATCGCCTTCATCACCGGCCGGCCGGCGAGCGCCCGGATCGCCGCCACCCGCTCCGGACTCTCGCGTCCGTGCAGCTGGATCAGATCCGGATCGACGGCCTCGACCACAGCCCGCACGAGGGCGTCGTCCGGATCGACGAGAAGGATCACGCGGTGGGCCCGGCCGCGGGCTTGCACCGATAAACGCGAAGCCTGCGCGAAGTCTACGTGGCGGGGACTGCGAAGAAAGTGGACGAGTCCGATCCAATCCGCGCCAGCCTTCAGCGCAACGTCGAGGGTAGCTGGCGTGCTGAGCCCGCAGATCTTGACGCGGGCCGGTGAAATCGGAGCGGACATGGGCGTTGTATAGCCGATCTAGTACAGGGTCGGCAGGGAGACGTTCGGGATCGGGAACCCACTGAACACAACCCGCCCGTTGACGAGCTTCAACGACGGCAGAGCCTTGAGCGGCGCGGACTCGCCCTGCGCCTCGCTCGGCTCAGGCCGCCGGCCCAGGCCCAGGAGGCCGCCCACGAGCTGGCCGACCAGCGCGCCCTTCTCCGAACCGAAGCGCTGGCCCACCACACTGCCCACCAGGGCATCGACGCCGGCCGCCCGCAGGTCGAGCTGTCCGACGGGGCGGTGCGCGTCGTCGAGGGCGAGCGTGCCCTTCGCCTGGACGCGCTGGGCGCCCTTGGCCAACGAGAGCGCCGTCAGGTCGAGGGTGCCGCCGGCCTGGCGCCAGCGCTCGAGTTCCCACGGCACCGGCCCGGTGCGCAGCACCGTCGCTTGGGTCAGCGTCGCATCGAGCGACAGGTCGGCGGGGGCCGGGTTGCCGGTGAGCGCGTCGAGCTGCGGTACGGCGGCCTGGGCGAGCCGCAGGCTCACGTCGACCGCGCCTTCGGAGTCGAAGCGGCCGGGGGTCGGCCGCGCATGCAGTTCGAGGTGCTGACCTGACACCGCGATCGGGCCCGGATCGGCACCGGTGACCGTGACGTTCGGGCTATCCACCACCAGCGAGGCACGGGTGAAGCCGTCCGATGCTCCATGGACGCTGCCCTGAAGCTTGCTCCAGGCGGCATCGCCGGTCAGCGCACCCTGCTCGACATGGAACGGCCCGGCGCTCTCGAACAGGACCAGGCGCGGCTGGTAGACCTGCGCGACCGCGGTCGACGGACCGAGGCGGAACCGGCCGTCCGACCGCTCCAGCGTGACCGCGTTGCAGCGCAGCTCGATCCGGAACGGGTAACCGGTGAGGGATCGGTCGGCGCAGGTCCAGGTGCGCCCTGCCGCCGCCTCGCGGGTCATCCAGCCGTCGATTTCGGTCGCCGCGCGTCCCCGCAGCCAGAACCAGCCAACCGACCACGCGACGACGATCAGGGCGAGCAGGACGTAGGGCAGGAACAATCCGAGCCGGAACCGTCGTGCGGTTCGTGTCAGGGAAGCCTGCGCCGCACCGTCCGGCCGCGTCCGATCCTGCGTCATGCGTCCTGTTTCCCGTCTCCGCCCCGCTCAGAGGGCTTGCAGGCTCCGCCTTGAAGCCATGCACGGGGCAAAACTGGGGCAGCGCCGGCATCGATCGACCAGTCGACCACCGATCCGCCGCGGGGAATGCCGCTTCCGGGGCAGATCCCGCTTCAGACTTGGGCCGGCTCGATCGTGTCGAACCGCAGGTCGCTGACGATCGCCGCCCGCTCGGCTTCACCCTCGGCGAGGCGATGCACGTGCAGCTCGGTGGCGCCGCTTCTCCGAACCCGGTCGAGCCAGGTCCTCCGGAGGTGGTCGCGCGGGCTCTCGTTGGAGGTCGCCACCGAGACCATCTCGGCGATGCCAGTATCGTCGCGACGCACCGCGATCACGACCGCCTCCGCCATCTCGTCGAGGTCGAAGGCACCGGCCGAATGGATCCCGACCACGTAGCGACGGCCGGAATGCCCGCGCCATGCCGAGAGCGGAAGGGCCGGCGTGCCGCGCAGGCCTGCGGTCGTCTTGAGGCGCTCTTCACGCACATCCTGTCTCCGCGTGCGATCGTCCTTCAGGTCGCGTAGCGCGGCCGACCAGGACAGGGCTCTTCTGTTCGCCATTTGTTCCAACCTACCGCGCGATATCCACAGGCGTCAAGCACAACGTTCCTGAGGAGGAATGTGGTATCGGGCGACGTTATCCACAAGCGACGCAGATCGACCGAAGCACCGGCTCAAAGCCGATTGAGCCGGTCCGTCGAGGCCGGGCTCGTCAGCGTCTTTGGGCCGCCGCCGCGGTGTGCCCGGCAGCCGCGGAGGCGGGCTGCTCCGCCCCCATGGTCGATGCCGCGGCGTCTGGCTCCAGGAGGGCGTTCGAGGCGGCCTCCAGCCGCTCTTGGGCGAGGGCCTGGAACTCCGGGCGACCCATGCCCGGCGGGATGGGTTCGAGGAAGTGGATCACGGCGGTTCCGGGCCGGCGGATGAGGCTGTTGCGAGACCAGAACCGGCCCGTGTTCAACGCCACGGGCACGCACGGCACCTTCAGGGCCATGTAGAGGTGCGACAGGCCCTGCTTGTAGGCGGGGGGCGCTCCGACGGCACGGCGGGTGCCTTCGGGGAAGATGATGAGCTGGCGGCCCTCCTGGATCGCCGTGGCGGCAGCCGCATTCATGAGGCTCATCGCCCGGGCGCCCTTGGAGCGGTCGATCGCCACCATGCCACTGCGGGACAGGTACCAGCCGATCAGCGGGATCAGCAGCAGCTCACGCTTCAGGATGTAGGCGAATTCCGGGAACACGGTGCAGAGCGCCAGGGTCTCCAGGGCCGACTGGTGCTTGGCCGCGATCAAAAGCGGCCCCTCCGGGATGTTCTCCAGCCCGCGAAACTCGACCTTCATGCCGGCGACCACGCGCAGCAGCCACAGCGTCAGCCGGCCCCAAAGGCGGGCCAGCCGTAACACAGCGCGGCGGGAGACCAGCGTGGGCAGGCCGCCGAACGCCAGAAGCGTCGTCATGGCGTAGAAGCAGACGTTGAAGGCGAGGGAGCGCAGGGCGAGCATCGGAATCCGCTTCGTGGCGGTCCTCCTCTAGCGCGCAGAGGCGTCAGCGGCCAAGCGCGCCCGGTTAGGCAACCTGCCCCGAACGATCATCCGCCTGCGGCCTGTGCGGGGCGCCGGGAGAACCCTGCGCCGCGTCCTGCAACCAGCCAGTAGACGAGGCCCGCGCTCGCGCCGACGACGAACAGGATCAGCGTCAGGCGCGCTTCTGCGGCGAGAAGCCCCGGATCCGAGCTGGCCGCCGGACGCACGCCGCCGCGGGCGAGCCAGGGGAGGGCGGCGGTCAGCAGTCCGGTTCCGGCGCCGTACCAGAGCAGGCTGCGGCGCCCGAACGCCTCGCCTGCAAACCCGACCACGGCCGGCGGCACGAACAGCACGACGAACAGCGCCTGAGCGAGACCGGCGACCAGGAGAACCAGCGCCTCCGGCGGCAGGCCCGCCGAAAGGTCCGACAGGGCCATGTCGACGCCCGCGAGCGCACCGCCGGTGAGCCAGGCATTCGCGGTCGGATCGATCAGCAGCGCCAGTACGAGGATCCCCGCGCCGGCCGGTACGGCCAGGAGAAGGGCGAAGGCTCCGAGAATCAGGCGGCCGAGGAGGTGCATGGCAAGCTCATACACCGAAGCGTAGGGCCCTCGTAAAAGAAGCCGCGCCCGACCGGTCAGGGTCGGGCGCGGCTGTGGGATGCGCGGCTCTCTCGATCCGACGGCCGGCGGGACGCCTCAGCCGTGGGCGGGGGCAGCCCCGCCGTGGTCACCGTGCGAGGACTTGCCCCGCAGGCGGCCGAGCCAGAGCGAGAAGTGGCGGATCACGACGTAGAAGACCGGGGTGAGGAACAAGCCGAAGAAGGTCGCACCGATCATCCCGAAGAACACCGCGGTGCCCAGGGCCTGGCGCATCTCGGCGCCGGGGCCGGTGGCGATCACCAGCGGCAGGGTGCCGAGGATGAACGCGAAGGCGGTCATCAGGATCGGGCGCAGGCGAAGCCGGCAGGCTTCCACCGCCGCCTCGACCGGGCCCCGGCGCTCACGCAGTTCGATGTCGTGCGCGAATTCGACGATCAGGATCGCGTTCTTGGCCGCGAGGCCGATCAGCACGATCAGGCCGATCTGGGTCAGGATGTTGTTGTCCTGTCCCCGGAACTGCACACCGGCGAGCGCCGCGAGCACGCCGGTCGGCACCACCAGCAGGATCGCCAGCGGCAGGGCCCACGATTCGTACTGCGCGGCCAACACCAGGAAGACGAGGAGCACGCCCAGGGCGAAGACGGCGCCGGCAGTCCCGCTCGCGGCCTTCTGCTGGTAGGCGATCTCGGTCCAGTCGTAGGAATAACCGTCGGGGAGCGCCTTCTTGGCGATTTCCTCCATGGCGGTCAGCGCCTGACCGGTCGAAACGCCGGGCTTGGCCACGCCCTGGATCGGGACCGAGTAGTACAGGTTGAAGCGCTGGACGATCTGCGGACCGGTCACGTCGCGCACCGAGGCGAGGGTACCCATCGGCACCAGTGCCCCCGTCGAGGAGCGCACCTTGATCTGCGAGATATCCTGGATCGACGAACGATAGGCGGCATCGCCCTGCAGGCGCACCTGGTAGATGCGGCCGAGGGTGTTGAAGTCGTTCACATAGGTGCCGCCAAGATCCGCCTGGACCGACGAGAACACGTTGGCGAGCGGTACGTTCAGCATCCGCGCGATGGTGCGGTCGATGTCGAGGAAGAGCTGCGGCGTCGCGTTGTCGAAGGTCGTGAACACCCGCTGCACGTCCGCGCTCTGGTTCGCCTGGGCGATCACCTCGCCGGCCGCGGCCATAAGCGGCCCGATCTCCGAGGATTGGCGGCTCTCGATCTGCAGCTTGAAACCGCCGCCGTTGCCGAGGCCGCGGACCGGCGGCGGCGGGATCACGATCACCCGGGCTTCCTGGATGTCGGACGTCGCCTTGAGCACCTCGCCGGTGAGCACCGCGGCGCTGCGCCCCTCGCCGGCGCGTTCCTTGGCCCCGGTGAGCGTCAGGAACATCACGCCGGCATTTGTGGTGTTGGTGAAGGTCGCCCCGTCGAAGCCCGCGATGATGACGGCGTTGGCGATGCCTTTGACCGTCCGGGCCTGCTTGGCGGCGCGCAGCATCACGTCCGTGGTGCGGTCGAGCGACGAGCCGGAGGGAAGCTGGACGACGCCGATCAGGTAGCCCTGGTCCTGGTCCGGGATGAAGCCCGTCGGCGTCGTCTGCGCCAGGTGCAGGGTGCCGGCGATCACCGCCGCGTAGACCAGAAGCATCGCCCCGAGCCCGACGATCCCGCCGGTCAAGACACGGATCGAGCGGCCGTAGGCGTTCGACGTGGCGTCGAAGGCGCGGTTGAAGCCGTTGGCGAGCCAGTTCACGAACCGGGTCAGGAAGAACTTCGGCTCCTTGCGCGCGTGATGCGGCACGAGCAGCAGCTTACACAGCGCCGGGGACAGGGTCAGCGAGTTGAACGCGGAGATCAGGGTCGAGGCCGCGATCGTGAGCGCGAACTGCTTGTAGAACTGGCCCGAGATGCCCGGGATGAACGCCGTCGGCACGAACACCGCCGCCAGCACGAGCGCGATGGCGATGACGGCGCCGCCGACCTCGTCCATGGTCTTGTGGGCGGCATCGCCGGGCGAAAGCCCTTCGGCCATGTTGCGCTCGACGTTCTCCACCACGACGATGGCGTCGTCGACCACGATACCGATGGCCAGCACCAGCCCGAACAGGGTCAGGTTGTTGAGCGAGAAGCCGAAAGCCGCCATCGCCGCGAAGGTACCGATGAGCGACACGGGGATCGCGATCACCGGGATCAGCGCCGTGCGCCAGCTCTGCAGGAACACCAGCACCACGATGACCACGAGGCCGACCGCCTCGAACAGGGTCTTGTAGACCTCCTGGATCGACTCCTCGATGAACTCGGTGGGGTTGTAGGCGATGCGGTACTCGACGTCCGGCGGGAAGTTCTTCTTGACGACCTCCATCACCTGCTTGACCGAGCTTGCGGCCTCCAGGGCGTTGGTGCCGGGCCGCTGGAACGCGCCGATGCCGACCGCGGGCGTGTCGTTGAGGTACGAGTTGGTGGTGTAATCCTTTTGGCCCATCTCCACGCGGGCGATGTCCTTGACCCGGACGAGGCGCCCGTCCTGGGCCTTGATGATCACTTCGGCGAATTGTTCAGGCGTCTTGAAGCGCGCCTGAGACTGGACCACGAGCTGGAACGCCTCGCCCTTGGCGGCGGGCGGGCCGTTGAGCTGGCCGGCCGCCACCTGCACGTTCTGCTCCTGCAGGGCCGTGGTGACGTCGGTGACCGAGAGGCCGTAGGCGGCGAGCTTGTTCGGATCGACCCAGATGCGCTCGGCGTACTCGTTACCGCCGAACACCGTGATGTCGCCGACGCCGTCGAGGCGCAGCAGCTCGTCGCGGATGTTCAGGTAGATGTAGTTCGCCAGGTAGTTCTGGTCGTAGGTCTTGTTCGGCGAGAGCAGGTGCACGACCAGCATCAGGTCGGGCGAGGCCTTGCGCACCGTAACGCCGAGGTTGCGCACGTCCGGCGGCAGGCGCGGCTGCGCCACCGAAAGCCGGTTCTGCACCAGCACGTTGGCGATATCGAGGTTGGTGCCGACCTTGAAGGTCACGGTCAGCAGCATGTTGCCGTCGTTGGTCGACAACGACGTCATGTACAGCATGTTGTCGACGCCGTTGACCTCCTGCTCGATCGGCGTCGCGATCGTGGCGGCCACGGTCTCGGCGTTGGCGCCCGGATAGGAGGCGCGCACGGTCACGGTCGGCGGCACGATCTCGGGATATTGCGAGACCGGCAGGCTCTCGTAGGCCACGAAGCCGAGGATCAGGAAGATGATCGACGTGACGGACGCGAAGATCGGCCTGTCGACGAAGAAGTGGGCGAAACGCATCGGTCAAACCTCTGAGGCCCGCCGGTCACCCGGTCGGGGCCCTGCGTCGTCGGTGCGGCGCACGCGGCGCGGCGCGCACGAATGCAGTCGTGTCGAGCCGGTCAGGCTCACGTCTTGCTCGGGGGCAACTCGACCGTCTCCGGGGTGACTTTGGCCCCCGGACGGATGCGGGCGACTCCGTTGACCACCACGGTCTCGTCGCCCTTCAGGCCGCTGCGGATCACCCGGTAACCATCGACCTTGGGACCCAGCACCACGTCCTTCTGCTGGACCACGTTCTCCGGCCCGATCACGTAGACGATGCGCTTGTCCTGGTTGGCCGCGACCGCCTCGTCGGGGATCATCACGCCCTGGAACGGTTTGGTCGCCGGCATCGCGACGATGCCGAACAGGCCGGGCTTGATGAACTGGTCGGCGTTGGGGACGGTGGCGCGCAGCAGGATCGTGCCGGTGGCGTTGTCGACGCGGTTGTCGACGAAGTCGAGGGTGCCCTTGCGGGTCGGCTTCGCCTCGCCCGACAGCGCGATCATGATCGGCACGCCCTTGCCCTGCTGGGTCTGGCCCATGCCGATGCCGAGGCTGTTCTGGTACTTGAGGAACGACTTCTCATCGACCGTGAAGCTGAACCAGATCGGGTCGAGGGACACGATCGTCGTCAGCATGGTCTGGTCGGCGCTGACGATGTTGCCCTCGGTGACCAGCCGGCGGCTGATCCGGCCGTTGACCGGGGCCTTCACCTCGCTGAAGTCATAGTTGAGCTGCGCGTTGTTCAGTGCCGCCTGGGCGCTGTCGACGTCGGCCTGGGCGGTCAGCGACGCCTGCCGGCGCTGATCGGTGACCTGCTCGGAGATGTTGCCGCTCCGCGACAGGGTCTGGGCGCGCTCGAGATCGGTCTGCGAGAACGTCTGGCGCGCCTTGGCGGACGCCAGGGCGGCCTGGGCCTGCTCGAGGGCCGCCTTGTAGGGGCGCCGGTCGATCACGAACAGCAGATCACCCTTCTTCACGGTCTGGCCGTCCATGAAGTTGATCTTCTCCAGGTAGCCGGTCACCCGGGCCCGGACCTCGACGTAATCGATCGCATCGAAGCGGCCGGTATACTGATCCTGCTCGACGATCTCGCGCACCACCGGCTTGGCCACGGTGACCTTCGGCGGCGGACCGCCGGGTGCCTGGGCGTACGCGATCGGGGCGAGCGGCCCCGCGAACAGGAAGCCGGCCGCGAGACCGGAGAGCACGGGGAAGAGGCTGGAAAGCCGGCTGCGCATCGGGTCCTGCTGTCCGTTGGCCGACCCGTCGGTCGAACCGAGCTTGACGACGTGTCCTTGTCAGACGCGCCGTAACCTACGCGCCCGATTGCTCATTGTGCGAGAGCGCACATCACGGCCCGGGACGGCCGGATTGTTTCGGCGAGCTACTCGATTGCTTCGCCTGCGGCGTACCAATCCTTGAAGCCGCCCTTGTAGTGCTCGGAGATGTCGACGCCCGCCTGCTGGGCAGCCATCAGCGCGTGGACCGAACGAACGCCGGACCCGCACGACAGGACCGGCCGCCGGCCGTCCGCCGCGATGAGGGCGGCCACGGCCTGGGGATCGAACGTGGACAGCGGATGCAGGACGGCGCCGGGGATGTGCCCGGCCTCGTATTCGTGGTCTTCGCGCACGTCGATGACCAGCATCGTGCCGTCGCTCAACCCGCGTTTGACCGTTTCACGATCGAGGTCGACCACCTGCATCGGCGGATCTCCGTTCCGTCCACCCTAGGGCCAGCCCTATGGACTGACGCTTTCCCTTATTCGTCAGGGCGGGGCCGCGCAACTCGCGGTGACCGGCTCGCTCCCGTCAGATCGCCGCGAGCGTCGGGCCGACCGCCGCGAAATGCGCGTCCCAGGTCGGCGGCACGTAGCCGTCGAGGCGCCCGGCGAGTTCCGCGCGCAGGGGGGCGTCGGGTCGGGCGAGGTTCTCGATGGCGTCGGCCCAGCCCGGCCCGTCGAGGGGATCGCGGAACAGCGCGAAGCCGTCGGCAATCTCCCTGTGCACGGGGATATCGGAGGCCACCACCGGGAGACCGGAGGCCGCCGCCTCGACGATCGGGATGCCGTAGCCTTCGGTGAACGAGGGCATCAGCAGCGCGGTGCAGCTGCGGGACAGTGCTGCCAGGCCGTGTGTGGAAAGGCCCGTGACCTCGACCGTGTGGGCGCGCACGCCGGGGCAGCGATCCAGCATGTCGATCGCGCTCTCGGCCTCCCAGCCCCGGCGCCCGACGACGACGAGGCGGGGCGTCGCGGCGCCGTGCAGCTCGGCGAGCCGCCGCCAGATCTGGAACAGCAGCAGGTGGTTCTTGCGGGATTCGATCGTCCCGCAGACCAGGAAGGTCGGCCGGTCGGGCTGGAGGCGCGGCCCCGCGCGCCCGAAGGCGGGCTCGACGCCGAGATGCCCCACCGCCACGGGTGGGCGTCCGAAGCCCTCGGTGGTGAGATGGTCGAGGGTGCGGGCGCCGGTATCGGCGGAGTTGACCAGGATCGCGGCGGCGTGCCGGCCGATCGTGCGCATCCGGAGCCGGTGCCGGTCGGCCTCGCCGGCACGCCCGTATTCCGGATGGGTGATCGGGATGAGGTCGTGGACGAAGAACGCCGCGCGCACGTCGCGCCGGTCGTAGAGCCAATCGAATCGGCGCGGGTTATCGAGGCGCAGGTGCGATGTGTGCAGGTAAAGCGCGTCGCGGGGCAGGGCGGCGAGCGACCGGCCGCGCGCGGCGATGTCGGCCGCGGTCCGGGCCTGGATCCGACGGCGCTGCACACCCTCGACCGGGGTGGCCTGCGCAGGCGGGGCGGAGGCCAGCGGGGCGCCGAGCCGCGCTGCGAGACCGCGATAGACCGGATCCGAGAGCGCGTCCCGGTCTTCGACCCAGCCCGCCGCCACCGCGTCGACGATGGCGAGGGCACGCTCCCGGTCGAGCACCCGCGGTCCGTAGGCCGTGGAGACCATGCCGACGGCCGGTCCGGGCCGCCCCAGACAGAAGCGTGCGTAGGCGAGGTCGACCCGGTCGATTCCCGACGGGCTGGCATGGCGCAGGCGTGTGACGAGGCGCGTGAGATCGAAGGCGATCGGTCGGTCCGTCATGGTCCTCGAGGGCGTGGCGCGAGCGTTCGGCGTGGTGAGACGCGGAGCGGAGGCTCCCCGTAACCGCCCCGGCCGGGGAGGGCCAGGGTCGACGATCCGGCACGGAGGGCTTGCGCGGGCGGAGCGCGACGGCTAAGAGCGCCGTGCCCATGTGGCGTCGGAGTGTAGCGCAGCCCGGTAGCGCACCTGTCTGGGGGACAGGGGGTCGTCGGTTCAAGTCCGGCCACTCCGACCATATAGCTCAATTACTTAGCCTGAGGGTTGAGTACCGGCAGCGCCTCCTGGCACTCAAATGGTACTCACATTGCGAACGTCGGCAGTCAGCGGGTGAAGATTAGCCGACCTTCCTTGTCGCGAAACCATCCCTGACTTCGCCATTCCAACGCGCCACGCTCATTTTGGAAAAAGATGCCTGGCGTGTCGCGGGGCAATAGCTGAGCATTAGCGCGCGGGTCGTCGGCATTCATGCGTCCGATCACTTCACCGCGGCCGAGCACCACTCGGTGACAGATGCCTTTATAGAAGACGATCGGCTCGCCTGCGACCGCACCGAAGTAGGGTCGTTTGTTGTCCAGGTGGACGATGTCGCCAACCCTGGGCGGCTCGCCGGCGAACCGGAACCCCGCGGGTGGCTGGAGCGCCACCCCCGGGATCCTGGTTGGTGGTGGAACCATATTGGATATGGTTGGCGCCGGGCGGCGCCGGTTGAACGGCCACATGGGTCAGACCTCCCTTTAACGCTCCGTAACTGCTACGGAGATGACTTTCAGACCAAGCGCCTCTCCGTGCTCCTTCCAAATGCCGTCAAGAACGTTTGTTATAATTGCATCATTCCCCGGGCGTATGTTGGCGAATTCTCTTGCCCAGGATCTTTGCGCCTCGATTTTCTTGGCATTGATTGTTTCAAGTTTGATGTCGTAACCATCCGTTATCGCCCATGCGATTTCCTCAAGCGGCTCAGCCATCTCGGTCCCTCACCATTCGATCGACTTAATCGGCTGTAGCCCTCCATATCGAATATGCCCAGCCTGGCGGCCAGGTCCTTCCAGTCGTCGCCCTCGGGCGGCCAGGCGTTGCGGCCATCGTGGGCGACATCGTCCATCTGGCGGTTCTGCCGCTTGGCGTAGGTGCGAACCCGGAGCAGCTCCTGGCTGTCAGCACGGAACTTGCAAAACTTATGAATTTGATAGATTGTCCTGAGCGATCCGGGAACGTCGAGATTAGGCAATTTATATAGCATAGTCGGATGAATTTGGCAAAACACCAAGTATCACCGATGCTATTCTTTAACGATCTGCGTTGTAAACAAATCTGCTTTTGTATTCGTTACGCAAAAGAGTTTCCACAATATCCTTGAATGTATTCGAGCCATCATTGATGTAGTCTTCCTCCAAAATTTCTTTATAGGCGACCTTTAGTTTGGACGTTAAATGAGATTTCATAGACCTGTTATGATCTAGATAATGAAGGTTTTCGGCGATCTCTTCGTCATCCATCATCCCGATTGTATCCAACGCCGCCTGATGCATTGCCTCTATTTTAATTTCCGCATCAGTTCGCA